>CANDMI010000016.1 GCA_947385775.1 uncultured Eubacterium sp.
AGCCAATCAGATTTAGGATTGGCTTCATAAAACAACCAATTTCACGGATTCAGGTCTTTTTTAATGTGTAGTTCTAATCTGTTATATTATCATAATACAGATCATAAATCAATTATTTATGCTAATTCTGTTTATTTTAATAATTTAATTTGCTGTTAGATATATTCCGCCATGATCAATGATATTGGTCAAAGATTTGCATTTTAATATAGTATTTTTATGAGAATGTACATTTGCTTTTTTCATTTGCGCTTGTTAATTTATGGATGTTTATAGTATATTTTCAATAGAAGTAGTGTGGAGGAAACGATGTATATAAATAATGCCTGCATTTCCATTCGAAATGCAGGCATTATACATACTAAATTCTAAATCATCCACCGATGTGATAAATCAGGGATATATCAAAACTGATTATATATTCTTTCTTAGATTAGCTTACTCTACGAAAAACACAAATCTTAGAATTAAACACTAATTGTATTATAAGCATTGACGCAGAAAAGTCAACCCCTAATTTTTCCCACTCCAAAAAAACGTAAAACATAGCAATGAATCCTACGCAAAAATAAAGTGGTATTTTAAAGTGATAAGTCGGCGGGATAAGTCGGTTTGACGCAGCCGGGGGCTTTAGATAAAAGGCCCCCGGCTTTTTTCGCAGAGTAAGCTACTCTGCGAAAGTAAGGGCGTATATATGGAAAGCCAGGGATACCATTACAGCGTGCTGTTTGTCAGGACGCAAAAGCAGTTGGAGATGCAAAGGGCGCTTTCCGGCGCGTTCCCAAAAAGCAGGGGAAAAATCTTTTTGCCGATGAGGGAGTATTACAGGCGCGACAGGAAGGAGACTTGCGTGAAGCCGCTCTTTCCAGGATACCTGTTTGTTTATTCGGACATGGGCCGGGAGGAGCTGCACAGGTTTCTTACGGAAAGCCGGCTGGAGGCGGTTTCTTTCTTAAAGGAGCTTGGGATGGAGCGAAAGGCTTTGGAGGAAGGGAAAGGAGAGGCGCATGGGAGCGGGCTTTTTGACCTGACAAAGGAGGAGAGCGATTTTTTGGACGCGGTCTTAGATCAAGACGGAGTTTGGCGGATGTCGGCGGGCTACCGGGACGCTGGCGGCAGGGTCACGGTCATGGAAGGGCCGCTTACGGCGTTTTCCGATCGGATCGTGCGGGTGGACCGGCATGAGAGGGTCGCCTACCTGGACTTAAAGCTCCGGGAATTTGACATCATCGCGGGGCTTGAGATAAAGCCGAAAGGGAGCTTTCTCCCAGGCGAAAAGGACACGCCGGCGGAGCTTTGGGATGGGACAAAAGTGGATTTGGAGGAATTAAAAAAAAGGATGATGCAAGCGTAGTCGGTTTACCGCTCTTTTGACAGAATCCGGGCATAGCGTTCGCGCAGCGTGGGGCAGCAGCCCCGGGCATGGCGAAGCTATGCCCGGATTTTTTGCGTTTTTATGCCGAAAGCCGCGCGCATCATCTGCATGAAAGGCGATATGGAGGGAAGCGATGACGGAGATTGCGGCGAGATGCGTAAGGGAGGAGCCACGGTTTTTTGGGCTGGAGAGATTTGACAGAAAAATATGGCTGTCGTCCCCGACGATGCACGGCGAGGAGCTGGAATACGTCAAAAGAGCGTATGAGACGAACTGGATGACTACGGCGGGGGAGAACGTTGAGCGGCTGGAAGAGCTTGCGGCTTCTTATATCAGCGTAAAGCATGCGGTTGCGCTAAGCAGCGGGACGGCGGCGATCCACCTAGCGGTCAAGCTTGCGGCGGAAAGGATTTACGGCAGCCGCAGCGGGATCTCCACGCCTGGCGGGCTTGGGCCTGGCGGGAGCCTTTTTGGGAAGCGGGCGTTCTGCTCGGACCTTACGTTTGCGGCCACGGCGAACCCGATCCTTTATGAAGGGGGCGAGCCGGTTTTTATCGACTCGTCGCCGGAGGACTGGGGCATGGACCCGCGGGCGCTGGAGCATGCGTTCCAGATGCATCCGGAGGTGAAGCTCGTGGTGTTCGCCCACCTGTACGGGTTCCCGGGGCAGGCCGATAAGATCAAGCGGATATGTGAAAGGCATGGGGCGCTGCTGATCGAGGACGCGGCGGAGAGCCTTGGCGCGTCGTACAAAGGGAAGCGGACTGGCAGTATTGGCGACTATGGCATAATCAGCTTTAATGGAAATAAGATCATCACCGGAAGCTGCGGCGGGATGCTGCTGACGGATGACGGGCGCGGAGCCGCCAAAGCGAGGAAATGGTCGGCGCAAAGCCGCGAGAGCGCGCCCTGGTACCAGCATGAGGAGCTGGGGTATAACTACCGGATGAGCAACGTGGCGGCCGGGATCGCGCTTGGACAGTGGGGGCATCTGGAGGAGCACGTCGCTAAGAAAAAGCGGATATACGAGGCGTACGCGAACGGGCTGGAGCCGCTCGGAGCGGAGTTAAACCCGTATGACGCCGCTAAGGCGGAGCCAAACTACTGGCTGTCCTGCATGAGGCTTGCGCCAAACAGCCTTTGTCCGATGACGCGCTCGGACCTTGGGTACACATACGAAAGCGTCCATGGGAGGACCTGCCCGATGGAGATCTTAGAGGCGCTGGAGGCTTTTGGCGCGGAAGGCCGGCCGGTCTGGAAGCCGATGCATTTGCAGCCGATGTACCGAAGCCATGAGTTCGTCAGCGCGGAGGGCGGGCGAAGTTCGTCTGGCGGGCTTTGCAACGGAATGGAGGAACGCGCGGACGAAGGGAAAAGCCTGTTTGAGCAGGGGGTGTGCCTGCCGTCCGACATTAAGATGACGGCGCGGGAGCAGGAGCGGGTCATTGAGATCGTGTATGCCTGTTGCAATGGGCGTGAGTTTCAGCGGAGGGAGGCGTGGGATGCGGTCATGTGAGGGCGCGCGAAAGGCTGTAAGGACGTTTGGGGCGGTGCTTGCGGTCTGCCTGGGGCTTGGGGCCATAGTGGGCGCGGCGGAAAAAAAGCGCGGGAAAATCGGCTGGATCGACGGCCATAAGCCATATGGGATTTATGAAAGGTCGTTTAAGCGGGCGCTGGATTTTGGGCTGTCGCTTTTTGGGCTGTCGATCCTTTGGCCTGTGATGGCGGTCACGGCGGCATTGGTCAAGATAAAGCTGGGAAGCCCTGTGATATTTAAGCAAAAAAGGCCAGGGTTGGGCGCGGAGCCGTTCGAGCTTAGAAAATTTCGCACCATGCTTGAGGGGGACGGCCCTGACAGAGAGCGGCTGACGGGGTTTGGCAAGAGATTGAGGGCGACGAGCCTGGACGAGCTGCCGGAGCTTTGGAACATTCTAAAAGGGGAGATGAGCATTGTCGGCCCAAGGCCGCTTTTAATGGAGTATTTGCCAAGGTATTCCAAACGTCAGTTACGCCGCCATGACGTGAGGCCGGGGCTGACGGGGCTTGCGCAGGCTAACGGGAGGAACGGCCTGCCTTGGGAGGAAAAGCTTGCGCTTGATGTGGAGTATGCGGGCCGCATCTCTTTTTTGCGCGATATGAGGATATTGCTACAGACGGCGGTGGCTGTAATGGGGAGAAGGGGGATTAGCGGCAAGGGTTCAGAGACGATGGAAGCGTTTGTCGGAAGCGAAAAAAGAGAGTGACATTAATTGTTAGCGAAAAAGACCGCGAATAGGAGGGTGGCATGAAGAAAATATTATTTCTTGGAGTTGGCCGCCGGGTTGAGCTGGTGCAGGCTTTTCGGAATGCAGCAATGGCGCTTGGCAAAGACATTGTTATTTATGGCGATGATATTGACAATACTGCCCCGGCATTGGCGTTTTGCGATAGGCATTTTAGGCTTTGCGGGATTAAGGATGACGGATACATAGATGAGCTGTTAGCGCAAGCGATGGAGGAACGCATAAATCTTATCATACCAACCATAGATACGAATCTGATGATGCTTGCGGAAAATAGAGAGAGATTTCAACAATATGGGATTAAGGTTTTAATATCATTGCCATCAATGGTTCGGAGTTGCAGGGATAAAAATTTGACGCACCAATTTTTTGTGGATTGCGGATTAAGTTCGCCGACTCCTGTGAGTGATTGGAGAAAATATAAAAGTGGCTATCCGGCTTTTATTAAGCCGAAAGACGGATCTAGCTCTGTAAACGCATATAAAGTTGAAAAGGAATATGAATTAGAAGCGTATGCTGGGCGGATTGATGATTATATTGTCCAGCCATTTATTGATGGAACAGAATATACGGTGGATATATTTGCGGATTTTGACGGAAATCCAGTGTACATTACACCGCGGGTAAGGCTTGCGGTAAGAGCTGGAGAGGTTCTTAAAACACAGATATCTCTTGATGGGCAAATAATAGAGGAGTGCTTAAAGATTGTAGAGCGGTTTAAACCTTGCGGGCCGCTTACAGTCCAGCTGATAAGGGATAAAAAAGGCGATGATTGGTTCATAGAAATGAATCCCCGTTTTGGGGGCGGAGCGCCTCTTTCTATGAAATCGGGTGCAGGAAGCGCGCAAGCGCTGTTGGAATTATTGGACAACGAAGCTGTTAAGAAAAAGATCTTTGTGGAGGATGGCGCAATTTATAGCCGCTTTGAGCAGTCAGTTCGAATTACTGAGGGGAAGAGTGGGATTAAAGGCGTTATTTTTGACTTGGACGATACGCTTTATCCAGAAAAGGAATATGTAAGGAGCGGTTTTAAAGCGATCGCGCTATATTTAGGTGATGAGAAGATTGCAGATGAATTGTGGAAGGAATTTGAAGCGGGACGCCTTGCAATAGATGAGGCATTAAAGCAAATCGGCCGAGAAAATGAGGTGGATGCATGTATTTGCGTATTCCGGGAGCACAAGCCAGACATACATTTTTACGATGGAATTCTAGAGTTCATAAGAGGATTGCAACACAGAGGCGTTAGAGTTGGGATTATTACAGACGGCAGACCAAATGGACAGCGAAATAAGATCAAAGCGCTTGGTTTGGATGAGTTGGTCGGTGAAACAAATATTATTATCACAGATGAGCTGGGCGGGATTCAATTTCGCAAGCCCTGTGATGTCGCATTTCGTATCTTGGCGCGGCGATGGAAGATAAATTATGAGGAGATCGTTTATATTGGGGATAATGTAAAAAAAGATTTCCAAGCGGCGCGGCAGTTGGGGATGCAGAGTGTTTGGTATCGAAATAGGGATGGACTGTATAAAAATTCGCCGCAGTTTCAGATCAGAGAAATTGAGAATATAAAACAATTGGATGGGATGTTTGCATGAAAAAAATGCTCATGGTAGCCAGCGTTGCGCCTATGATAGGGAGCTTTCACATGAATCACATAAGTGTTCTTCAGGATATGGGATATGAAGTTCATGTGGCGTGTAATTTTAAAGACACAAGCGTATGGCCTGCGGAAAGGATCAATGAGTTTGCCAAAGAATTGATAAGGGCAGGCGTTTTCTATCATCAAGTTGAGTTTAGCAGAAGCCCAAAAAATATAAAGAAGATACAGAAGTCTTTTACACGAATGGATTTCTTGCTTAAAGATAACGAGTTTGATTTTGTACACTGTCACACACCGCTTGCCAGCGCAATAACAAGGATTATTTGTCATAGATACGGCGTGAAGGTGATGTATACAGCGCATGGTTTTCATTTTTATGACGGGGCGCCGGTTAAGAACTGGCTGGTTTACTATCCGGTTGAAAAAATACTTAGCCGTTTTACGGATATTCTCATTACGATAAATAAAGAAGATTATAAAAGGGCAAAGCACAGATTTCATGCGAAAAAGACCAAATATATACCTGGCGTTGGCGTAGATACAAACAAGTTTGCGCCTTCGTTATTGGGAAGAGAGAGGATAAGGAAAGAATTAAATGTTCCAAAAGACAGAACCGTATTGTTAAGCGTTGGGGAGCTGAATGAAAATAAAAACCACGAAATAGTGATAAAAGCGATCAGAGGGATGAATTTAACTTATGTTATTGTGGGTAAGGGAAAGTTGGCTGGCCGCCTTAGGTCTGTAGCGGAAAAATTGAATGTCGATTTACGGTTGATGGGGTTTCGGGCGGATGTCGCTGATTTTTATAATGCGGCGGATTTATATATTTTGCCAAGCTTGCGGGAAGGATTGAATGTGTCGCTTATGGAAGCGATGGCATCTGGACTTGCTGTGGCGTGCGGGCATATCAGGGGAAATACGGATTTAGTGTCGGTTGCATTATTTAATCCGCTGAACATAGACGAAATAAAGGCATCCATAAAATATGCTATGAAACATAAGAAAAGGCTTGGAAGCTGCAATTTAAAAAAAATACAGTCATTTGATATCCCGTCAGTTCAGAAAATGGTTATGGCTGTTTATCAAGAATGTCGCTGCATGTATCAAAAAGAGCAGTCTGTGCAGGAGGCGCAATTTGATTCCTAAAATAATACATTACTGTTGGTTTGGAGGAAAACGAAAACCAGAAAAAGTTCAGAAAAATATAAAAACGTGGCGTTTTCATATGCCTGATTATGAGCTGAAAGAATGGAATGAAGACAATTTTAAAATAGGCTCGGCGTGTGATTTTGTAAAAGAGGCGTATGCGGCAAAAAAATGGGCGTTTGTTTCCGATTATGTAAGATTAATGGCTTTATATGAATATGGCGGTATATATTTGGATACGGATGTAGAGGTTTTTAAATCATTTGACGACTTGCTTGATCATCATATGGCGCTTTGTTTTGAATCAAAGGATTATATTGCAACGTCAACTATATTATGTGAAAAGGGGAATCCTTTTATAAGAAGATTTATGCATTGGTATGACAGACGGTCTTTCATTAGAAAAGATGGGTCGTTGAAATTAAATATGACGAATGTGCGTATTTTGACAAAATTATTGAAAAAAGATGGGCTGGCATGCAATGGGAAAGAACAAAAGGTTGGAGACATTTTAATCTTACCTCAAAAATATTTTTCGCCAAATAATTTTTTGAATGTGTTTGGAAAGTATCACAGCGTAAATTATTGTTACCATCATGCTGACGCCAGTTGGGAAACGGATCACAGATTTAATAAGGTCAATGGAAGGTTGAAAAGGTATGTGGTAGGCATACTTAGAAATAATATCGGGACAGATGCGTTTTCAAGGATGCGGGGATGAAATGAAAGAGGAATCGGTGAAATATGGAAGATCATGAGATGAAAATATCCGTGTTTACGCCCACATATAACAGGAAAAAGTTATTGGAGGATGCTTATAAAAGCTTGTGCGCACAAGATTATAAGAGCATCGAATGGGTTGTCATGGATGATGGAAGCATAGATGGCACGCGTGAGAAAGTCCTTGAATGGAAAAATGAGAATAAAATAAAAATTAAGTATGCGTATCAGGATAATCATGGCAGATTTTATGCATTCAATCATGCAAAAAGATACATTACGGGAGAATTATTGCTATTCCTTGATTCGGACAATGTTTTATTGCCTGGCGCCATTAAGCGGATATCGAGTATATGGAGGAGATTAGGGGAGAAAACAAAAAATATTTCAGGGATGATCGCATATATGGAAGCGGATGGGGAAATCGTTGGCAATAAATTTCCTGATCATGTTAAGATTGCGCGTATCTATACTTTGTATGACAAATACAAACTGTTTGGAGATAAGGCGCTTGTTTTTCGAAATGATATATTGCAAAAATATGAATATCCGGTTTTTGAAGGGGAGAAGTTTGGAGGAGATGCGATTTTATTTAATCGGATTAACGAAGACGCGCCTATGTATATATGGAGAAAACCGATCATAAAAAGAAGGAATCCAAAAGATTCTATAACCAATAACGTAAAGAAACACCATCTTGCGTCACCGAATGGAATGCGTGAACATTATAGAGATTGTCTTTTGCATGAATCGTATGATAATTGGAAGATCATGAAGCATTGTGCAGGATACATAGCATACTCACTGATGATAGGAGCGGACATATATGAGATCATAATGGGATCTTCAAAAAAGATTCGGACATGTTGCGCGTTTCCAGCAGGGGTAATGTGTTTTTTTAAGAATAAGTATGATGAAAGGAAGCTTATGAAATGAATATATTTACTCAGGCTAAGGAAATGGTTCCGTTTTCTTTGAAATGGAAATTTTGGGAAATGGCTAAGCCAGTGCATTTGCTGATTTATAGGAGGCAGCTTGAGAAATACTATAAATTAATTGATTTAGACCATATTCCTTTATTTAGAGATATTGAAATAGAAACATTGAATCGATGCAATGGCAAATGCACGTTTTGCCCGGTGAATGTCAACCAGCCTCAGCGCAAATATGCGAAAATGACGGAGGAATTATACCGTTCTATAATAGGGCAGCTAAAAGAGATAGGATTCAAAGGCAGGATCAGCCTTTCATCAAATAATGAACCATATCTTGATAAAAGGATATGTGATTTTTTAAAATATGCAAGGCAGGAGCTGCCGGATGCGTATTTGTGGATGTACACAAATGGAACCTTGTTGAATAAAGAAAATATTGACCGCACTATGCCATACATAGACTATCTTGTGGTTGACTGCTATGGGGACGGCGTTCATATAGGAAAGAAGATGGAACGCATAAAGGGCTACATCTATAAATCAGGATATGCATGCAAAGTGTTTTTTTCAAAAAGAAAGCAGGATGAGATTTTGTCATCACGGGGGGGGCGTTGCGCCGAATAAATGTGATGTAAAAGGGCTTAAAGCCGGTTGTTATGGACCTTTTACGAAGATGATCATCCGTCCTGATGGAAAAGTGAGCCTGTGCTGCAATGACCCGTTGGGAAATTATACGATGGGAGATGTGGGCAAAGACGGCGTTATTCATGTATGGGAATCGGAGGAATTAAAAAAGATAAGGAGGGAGTTGAAGAAAAATAGCAGGTCTTCTTGCCGATTGTGCAAAAATTGCGATGTATTTGCTTAAATAAAGGATCATGAAAATTTTTATGATGTGTAACCTGCCGGAAGGTTGTAGGGAGCTGAATGGCGCGGCTCGAAGGCAGATCGAATTGATAGTGGCTTTATCAAAATTTCATAAAGTGGTATTGTTGGGGGATAAACGGGAGCAGTTTTTAAATAATCACAATATAATGCTCATTAAGGCTGATGTGGGAAAAAGAGGAAATCATTCTTATACATACAGCTGGTTTTTGTGTGGAGTTGAGAATAAAGAAAAGATAAAAAGGCAAAAACCGGATTTGGCGGTAGCGTGGGGAGCGGAACAAGCGTTGCTTTTTCGGCTTATGGGACAGAAAAATATTGTCACATGCAACAGAGAAGATTCTGTTGAATATTTTAAAATTTATAAAAATGGGATTAGGCATTTTCCAAGATGGCTATGGATATGTATGTTGGACTATCTAACAGTGTTTTTTTCTAAAAAAATCATCGTGCAATGCGATTACGACTGTGAAAGGATTTTATCAAGGCATAAAGCGTTATTTTATTTAACCGATCATAAGGTGGAAAAACAGATCAATAATATTAATCCTTCCTGGATGTCTGGAATTCGTAGAAATGAAAATCGTAAAAACAAAATGGCGCATTTTGATCTGGCGCGTCCAAAGCTGCGTATAGCTTTTCTTACAGCGTTTGATAAGGGAGACATAAACACGGTGCACAGGAAAGGAAACCATATTTTATTTCCGGCGGTATGCAGGCTGATTGACGAAGGATACGATCTGAGACTTATTGTTGCGGGAAAAGGCGAATCATTGAATAAATTTAAGGACTATTATAAAAAATATGAGCAGATTGAATTTGTGGGATTTGCCGATAACAAAGAAGTGTATGCCAAGGCGGATATTTCGGTTACGCCTTCTCTGATCGATTCCTGTCCCAATGCGCTTCTAGAGGCGATATCCGCAGGCATTCCCGCATATGGGAGCGATGTGAGTGGAATCAGGGATATTTTAAGATGCAAAGAGTATCTGTTTGATCCAACGCAGGATGGCGTATATACGTTTTTAAAAGAAGTGTTGGACAGCAAAAGATATTTACAGGATAGAGAGAAACAAAAGGAGATTTACGACAGATTATCGTTCGATTGGGGATATGAGATGTCGAAAAAGATTATTGGACAATGACGTTAAAAATTAGCAATCGCAGTATTTCACTGTTCACATTTTTTTTATATATGTGCGCACTGTGCGCACATCAGACAGATTCCAGGTTTGATAATTTTTTTATCAGAGCATCGTTTTTCTTATTTATTTTATCAGGCATGGTTTGTATTATAAATAGGCCAAAGCTTGATTTAAGGATCAGGATGGTGTTTTGGTATGTTTTGTTTTTTCTGTATAATATAGCGGCTACATTTTGGGCGGTCAATCAAAAAGACGCGTGGACGAGATCGTTTGTTTTTAGCAGCGTTATGATCCTTGGCACATTTATTGCGCTTGCAAATACAGCGCGAACAAACAGGGACGTGACCTCATATTTGAAAATGATGTTGTATGCGATCGTATACATGTCTGTTTATGCTTTGCTCAAAACGCCTGAATTATTAAGCGGGATGTTCCGATTAGGATTTAATATAGGACAGAATCCTAATTTTATGGGAATCTTTACAGCTGTGGGAACGGTCCTTTCGCTTTATTTTGCAGATTTTAATAAGAAATACTATATTTTGTCTGTTTTTTTATCCATAGTGACGCTTTTTACAGGCTCTAGGACAGCTTTTGGAACGATTGTCATAGGATATTTTGTCTATATGCTCTGCAATTCGAAAACCCAAAAAAAGATGTTTAAAAATATCGGGATTGTAATCGTTGTGCTTGCCATGTTTTTTATCCTTTCTTTTCGGATTGAATTGCTCTATAACATTATCGGCAATCGAATAGAAGCCGCGATAGAGGCGGTGCGGGGAGGATATGGGGATAGCAGCGTTGATGTAAGGGAGTTTTTTCGGTCATACGCTATGCGGATGTTTGCCGAAAAGCCTGTATTTGGACATGGGGCGGGAGCTTTCAAATCAACAATGCGTTTGATAAAGTATACGCTTGTTGCGTACAGCCATTGTAATTATACAGAACTGCTGGCAAATGAAGGGATTTTTGGTTTTGTATTATACTATAGCCTTTCAGTTTTTGTTTTGCTAAAAGGCGTGAAAGCTTATAAATATAAGAAAAAGGATAAATCCCAAATGGCGGTTTTGATTTCTATTTTAATGGCATTTGTGTTTACCGACTATTATGCGGTGACTTATGATTCGATTTTTGTTCAGACGGTGGTAGGGCTTTTGTTTTTATTATTGGTATGTCCGCAGGAAGATCATATAGTTGAAAGGCAGCGGTATAGAAATGAAGGTATTGTTTATTGGAACAGAGTTTTTTGACTATCCAAAGGCAATGGAAGCGGCGATATGTAAACTTGGGCATGAAGTGGTCAGTTATGTGTTAAAAGATTGCTCGGACCAATCTTTTATACAGAAAGTGAAGTCAAAGTTATGGTTTATGAAGCATCGGATATCAGAGGAATTATGGTTTCCAGAAAAACATGTGTGGGAAGAGCAGAGTCGGAAGGTATATGAACTATATCAATCATTTCAGCCGAAACTGGTGATCGGTTTTGCGGCATATATACTTACATCGGATGTGCTTGAGAAAATGAATGGATGTAAAAAAATACTTTGGATCTATGACGCGATCCATAATTTGTCCAGGATAAAAGAGAATTTGAAGTATTATGATCAGGTCTATACATTCGAAAAAACGGACATCCCGAAATTAAAAGAGCTTACATCCAATGTTTGTTTTCTTCCAATCTGCGCGGACGGCAGGTATTACTATCCGCTGGCCCGGGAAAAAGAATATGATCTGTGTTTTATCGGAGCACTTTCGACACAACGCAGGCAGATGATCAGGGATATTAAGAAAAGGTTTCCAGATAAAAAGATCATAGCTTATGGAAAGTATTTGGGCAGATATGATCTATTTGGCCATTTTGCAAGATGTTTGAACGGCGATAAGGATGTTTTTACAAATCGCAATATAGGGCAGAAGGAATCCAATGAGCTATATGCGAAAAGCAAAATATGCCTGAATATACACAAAAAACAAACAAAATATGGCGGAAATATGCGGCTTTTTGAATTAATGGCGGCTGGAGCTTTTCAGATTGTAGATGAAAATGAATATATACGAGAAGAATTTGCAGGCTGTCTGGAGACGTATCAGGATTTTAACGAATTATGCAGCAAATTAGATTACTATTGGAAAAATGAGGATAAGAGAGAGGCTATCGCAAAAAGAGGGTTTGAAAAGGTGACTGGTCATCATATGTTTATCCATCGGGTTCGCTTTATTTTTGAAAGGATTTAAAAATTGAAGGAGAAAATAAAATCTGTTTATTTTGCTTTGCAATATGTGATCCGTTTTGCATTACAGCGGTCTTGGAGATTTGGGCATGTTGGAATAAGAAGCGATATCAAAAAGGCGATGCGGATTGTTGGAGGAAAACATATTCATATTGGCAAAGAAGTTTTTATTATGGACGGGCTAAGGATGGAAGCGGTGGATGATTGGGGGGGTATTCCTATTTACCGAAAATAAACATCGGGGACAAGGTTCAGATAGGGCAAAACTGCCATATTACCTGCGCTGGAAGTGTCCGGATTGGCATGGGGTGCTGCATTATGCCAAATGTGCTTATAACCGATATAGAGCACATTTATATGTGTGATAAAACCCTTGGGGAAACAGGCATTGAAGTAGGGGAAGTTACGATAGGAGAATATGCCGTCATTGGCGCAGGCGCAAAAATTTTAGGACACAGAAAAATAAAAATTGGAAAAAATGCAGTTGTTGGCGCGAATGCAGTCGTTATGGAGGACGTACCGGATAACGCTATTGTTGCGGGTATGCCTGCTAAGATGATTCGTTCCAGGGAGGCTGGATGTGAATGAGATATTTTTAAAATGGAAAGAAATAGCGGGACAGGAAGACGGGATTCATAAAATCAAAGAAATATTGTTTTGGCGCTTGGGGGGGGTATGGAACAGGCTTAAATATGGCAGTAAGTTTAAGAAATTTGGGACGGCGACGCAGATTATAAAGCCGGATAGGATGTTTGGAACAAAATATGTGTCATTGGGAAAAGGGGTATCTATTCTTCATCATATAAGACTTGAGGGGATCAGCAGATATGGAGGGCAAAAATTTGAGCCATTGATAGAAATTGGGGATAATACTTCTATAGGGCAGAATTTCCATATTGTTTCCAATGGAGAGTTAAGGATTGGAAAATCGGTTACGATATCCGGAAATGTTTTTATTTCAACTGCTGCGCATGATTTTCGGGCGGTTGGAGTTGGGGTATTGGAGCAAAAGCTTACAACAGATAAGGTTTTGATCGGTGACTGTTCATTTATTGGATATGGGGCTGTTATCCAGCCCGGGGTTATTTTAGGGAAACGGTGTATTGTCGGTTCCAATGCGGTTGTTTTAGCGGGAAACTATAAGGATTATTCCGTATTGGCGGGCATCCCTGCTAAGGTCGTAAGAAGGTATGATCCAAATACCGGGGTGTGGGAAAGGACGATTTAAGATCGATGAAAATATTAGTCACAGGGGCAAGTGGATATCTTGGAAAGGGCATAGTGGATTATTTGATAAAATGGGGAGGTGATGTGGTTGCGGCAAGCACAGACTTTCAAGAAGATGGATTTATGTCAGGGGCGACCTGTATAGAGGGAAATATATTTGAGGTTGAAAATCCATATGAGTTTTACCAAAAGCCGGATGTTGTCCTGCATCTTGCCTGGCGGGATGGGTTTGTGCATTATTCAGATGCGCATATTGAAAATCTTCCTAAGCATTATCAATTTATAAAAAAGCTTATTGAGTCGGGATTGCCTAGGCTGGCTGTTATGGGAAGCATGCATGAGGTCGGTTTTTTTGAAGGGTCTATCAAAGACGATTCACCGTGCCGCCCGTTGTCGCTTTATGGAATCAGTAAAAATGCTTTGAGGGATATGACGTTTATGTTGTCAAAAAATTGTGGAGGTAAGACTTGCATACAATGGCTGCGCGGATTTTATATTGTAGGAAGTTCAAAAGCTGGAAATTTACAAAAAGGAAGCTCCGTTTTTTCAAAGATAGCGCTGGCGTCGGAAACAGGGGAGAGAGAATTTCCGTTTACGCTTGGTGAGAATCAGTATGATTTTATGGAATATGATGATTTTTGCCGCTGTGTAGCCGCTACGGTGATGCAGAAGCAGATAAATGGAATAATCAATATTTGTTCGGGGAAACCAGAGAAATTAGCGGATAGGGTTGAGCGGTTTATCAGTCAAAACCACTATGGTATAAAATTAAAATATGGGGCATTTCCAGATCGTCCATATGATTCAAAAGCGGTTTGGGGAGATTCGAAAAAGATAGAGGCAATAATGGATAGGATGTTTGAAAGATAGCAAAAAGAAAGATTTGATGACTGCTTAGGAGAGTGGATTGTTATGTGTGGGATTTGTGGTTATTATTCTAAAAATGCGCCAAGCCGTTACCAATTTATAAAGATGAATGATTCTATGTGGCATAGAGGGCCAGATGACGCTGGCGTGGAAGTTATGAAGGCGGGAAACGGATACAGTGTAGGTCTAGGGCACAGAAGACTCTCCATCATGGATCTTAGTTTTGCAGGTCATCAGCCGATGAGTTCAACTGATGGACGCATCAGCGTTGTTTTTAATGGTGAAATATACAATTATCGTGAGTTGAAAAATGAGCTTATACATAATTATACTTTTCATTCAAATTGTGATACGGAGGTTGTTCTAGCTGCTTACATAAGATGGGGCAGGAAGTGCGTAGAGCATTTCAACGGTATGTTTGCAATTGCTTTGTATGACAAAAATACAGAAGAGTTAATTCTTTTTAGAGATAGGATTGGAAAAAAGCCATTATATTATTGGCATGGAATAGAAGATTTTTGCTTCGCTTCTGAGCTTAAGCCGATTGTTTTATATCCGTTTTTTAACAAAAAGATAAATCAGGATATTATTCCTAGGTATCTATATAAACAATATATTTGTTCTCCAGATACGATATTTAAAGATGTTTATAAATTAGAGCCAGGCGGATATCTTGTATATTCAAAGGGACGGTTGGAGAAAGGAGAATACTGGAATCTTGCGGATGTATATGCGGATTGGAGCAAGAGACGGATTAAGAATTATAAAGACGCAAAAACTGCTTTGGATCATGTTTTGTATGAGGCGGTATGTTGTAGGATGATATCAGATGTGCCATTGGGGGCGTTTTTGTCAGGCGGTTATGACAGTTCTCTTGTGACGGCAATGGCGCAACGCAAACTAGGCATAAAAAAACTTAAGACTTTTTCAGTAGGGTTTGAGGATAAAGAATTCAACGAAGCAGATGCTGCGTATGATATTGCAAAGTATATAGGAACGGATCATACCGAGATATATTGTACACAAGACGATATGCTGGATTTAATTGATGATATGCCAATGTTTTATGATGAGCCGTTCGCAGATCCTTCTTTAATACCATCAATGCTTGTTTCAAAAATTGCGAAGGAAGATGTTACGGTGGTGCTTAGCGGTGACGGCGGCGATGAACTTTTTTGTGGGTATGGCATTTATAAAACGCTTTCTGTTGCAGAAAAGTTTGATGGAATCGGTAGATTGTTGCATTTTGTTGGCAACAAAACAGGTATGGAACGGCTATATCCTCTTCCAGTGCGGGTTGTTTCGGAGAATCGTGATTGTAGAACAAAGACGCAGATTGGGAGTCAGATGTATGTTGATATGGTTAGAAAAATGGCGCTAGACTCTAAAGCGTCAAAAGTAAAATATATATCAGAATTAAATTATGTAAAAAATTGGCAGATCAGACGGATGTTGCTTGATATGGATACCTATTTGCCTGATGACATTTTAGAAAAGGTTGATAGGGCATCCATGAGATATTCACTGGAATGTAGATGTCCAATATTGGATAAAAATGTGATTGAATTATCGTTTAGATTGGAACATAAGTTTAAATATAGCAGAGGTATTGGCAAAAGGATTTTAAAAGATATCGCTAGTGATTATGTTCCAAGGGAACTTTTAGACAGGCCGAAAAAAGGATTTGGCATACCGTTGGATAAATGGATGAGAAATGAATTAAGAGATCAACTGTATACATTTTCAAATGAAAAATATCTAAAAGAGCAAGCGATATTTAATCCGGCAGTAACGAGCAAGCTAATAGATTTTTATATAAAAAATGGTGATAAAGGAAAAGGAACAGGCAAGAATTACTCTGGTATTTGTTGGAGTTTTTTTGTATTTCAGAAGTGGTATCAGAAATATTTTGGTTAATTTATGAATTAAAAAGAAATGGGAAAAAATAAAACAATCTTTTTTAATGTGCTAAGCGTTGTCCTGGTTAAAGGAATCACTTTTTTTACGGCTCCGATTTTTTCTAGGCTTTTAGGGGCGCACAATTATGGAATTGTTTCTGTTTATCTGTCATGGGTTGGAGTCATTACGATTGTGTTTCCTTTATGCGTGACTTCTACGATCGGGATAGCGACGAAGGAATTTCCAGCGCATAAGCAGCATGAATTTCAATCCAGCGCGCTTGTTCTTGGGATCAGCAGCTATCTTGCATTTTCCGCTATAGCGTTAATAATGATCGACTGGGTCAGGAAGATAACCCACATGGATAAGACTCTCATCTATATAGCTATCGTTGCCGGTTTTTTTGGGTTTATCATAAATTTTGCAAATTCCAGGTATGTCTTTGAGTTTAAAGCAAATATTAATTTTTTGATTTCGGTATCGTCTTTGCTTGTTTCCATAGCGCTTTGCGTGGGACTGATATGGAACATGGATGCAGAAATCAATTATTTTGGGCGAATACTTGGAGGCGTGATATCGAACGCGTTCTTTGGGCTGATACTGGCGGCTGTTATTTTAAAAGATGGGAAAATGTTTTATAACGCCAAGTATTGGAGGTTTTGCATTCCGATCGCGGTTCCAGTCATATTTCATGCATTATCCAATACGGCGCTAAGCCAGTCAGACCGGATCATGATACAAAGGATGCTGGATAACAGTTCGGCAGGAATATACAGTCTGGCATATAATTTTACAGCGATACTAACCACGCTCTACAGCGCACTTAATGACAGCTGGATTCCTTTTTACTATAAATATTTAAGCGATGAAGACACGGGAAAGGTTATACAGCATGGGGATCATTACGTTGAATTGTATACGGTGGTCGCCGGGGGATTTTTGATGCTGTTCCCAGAGGTTTATCGGGTATTTGCAGGCAGGGAATATTGGGATGGGATAGATTACATACCGATGATTGTCATTGGCTGTTATGCAATGTTTTTATACAGCCTGTCCGTTAATTTCGAATTTTATTGTAAAAAGACAAAGTATATGGCTTTTATCACAGCTTCAGCGGCTGGGATCAATATTTTGCTGAATTATCTTTTGATATCAAAGTTGGGGGCATGGGGCGCGGCATTGGCAACGGCTGTTTCGTATGGATATGAGGTTGTGGTCCACTACATATTTGCGCGCTATTTCTGTGGACGGGAATTTCCGTTTCAGGCGAGATTTTATATCAAACATTTGCTGCATATGACGGCTATCTTGGCGTTGTTTTATATATTTCAGGCAGTTTGGATCGTTAGATGGAGTATAGGCGCATGGATGGGCGTGTATATAATCTGTAAAATAATAAGGAGAAGAACTATATTTTGAAATCAGAAAGTGATCTTCGTATGAGTCAAAAGACAATGGAAAAAAGACTGAATGAGATAAGCTTTATTGGATGCGGCAATGTTTGCGTAGGTGACGTGCTGCATTTTCCGATAAAGTCAGCTAACCATTTTGACCATGGAGTGAAAAAGTTTTTTTTATCATTATATTGCATCTTGAAATATGCTTTATTAAAGAGATATCGCTTCACTGTGCATGGAAATGGAAATACGATTTTTTTATTTTCGGATTCATATTCTAACAGGGTCGACCATTTAAAATCATTTAAAAAAGTAAGTTCCATTGTAGAAAATCGGATTGACGTAACAGCTGAAAAAAAAGAAATTGCATTTTCTGATCTTTACACGGTTGGAATTTGCTTTCTATGGTTTTTACAAATGAGAACGATAGTGAAAAAGAAATCAGACAGGATTTATTTGATAGCGGAGTTGTATCATGCATTTGTTGACGACAGGCATATTAGGAGAATGATAAAAAAAATGAAGCTCGATCCATTGGCGATGGTTTCTTTTTGCGATGTGCATTCGATAGACAGTTTTATCACCCAAAGGATGGGTCAGCGTAATGTTCGAACAGTGACATTGCAGCATGGGGCTGTAATGGACACATGGGGGGTTAGGCATTTTAAAAGTGATTTTATGCTGGCGATAAGCGATTTTACGATAGACGCCGCCAAAAATGCGAAGGCGGATAAAATTGATAAAATGATTCCGGTAGGGTTGATGGCGTATTCGGATCACAAAAAAGACATTCCAAAGCCTAAGGGCTTTGAGATTGAAACAATAGGCGTTTTTTTGGATGATGAGCGTATGGGAATGCGTGAAGTCAATGAAAAAATGATAAAGACAGTGCAGCAGTATGCCATTAAGAATAAAAAGAAGATTTTGTACCGGCCCCATCCGTTTACGGATGTAAAAAGTTATGGGAAGCTGGTTGGCGACAATATCAGCGGAATGGATCAAGATCTTGGTGATTTTCTAAAAGGGATAGATCTTGGGATCGTGCATGACTCTACGGTCCTGCTTGAAGGGTTTTACGCGTGGAAGCCTATGGTGTTATTTGATTTTAAAAGTCTGTTAAAACAGTATGTGGATCAGGGCGTTGAAATCCTTAGCTTTAAGGATGCGGGAGGCTTGGAGAATGTAATCTGCCAGATACAGATGGGGAAGCTGGACCATGTCATGAAAAAAGAAAGAAAATATTTTTGCACAGATGGGCCGGCATATGAAAGCTATCGAAGAGCCTTTTTAAGAGTGGGGGTAAAATGAAAATATTGGCTGTCATACCAGCGCGCGCTGGTTCAAAGGGGATTCCGAACAAAAATATAAGGATGGTATGCGGGCGGCCGCTTATCTATTATGCGATCAACAACGCGTTAGGTTCACGCTTCATAACCGATATTGTTGTGACGACGGATTCGGCGGAAGTGAAAATAATTGCTTCGCAAATGGGAGTCGCTTGCAGGTGGCGCGATGAAAAATTGTGCGGTGACGATGTGGCTTTGGACGCTGTTATATATGACGCGGCGCCAAAAGATATAAAATGGGATTATATTGTGACGCTTCAGCCTACTTCGCCCACACTGAAAGTGGAAACATTAGATAAGGGTATTTCCTATGCAATTGAAAACAGGCTGGACACGCTGATTTCTGCGGTAAACCGCCCTCATCTTTCGTGGATGGATGAGGATGGAAGAAAAATCCCGGCTTATAAGGAGAGACGAAACAGGCAATTCCTTCCATCTCAATATATGGAAACAGGAGCGTTTGTGATCACGGATGCGTCTATCTTTTCTGAAAGGTCAAGGATCGGAGGGCGCATTGACATTTTTGAAATGCCCGAGGATGAATCGCTGGATATTGATACATTTGAAGACTTAATGTGCGCGGATATCATACTTCGCAGAGAAAAAGTGGCAATATACGTCAACGGAAATAAGCAAAGGGGGATCGGGCATATATATCGGGCGCTTGAGCTTGCGGATGAATTTTTTGTAAAACCGGATATCTATTTTGACATAAATCAGACGGACAGTGAGTTGTTCGGTGGCACAACTCATAACCTAATACCGGTAAACGGCATCGCGGAACTGTACTCATGCTGTAAAAAGAAAGAGTACACAATTTTTATTAATGACATTCTCAATACATCGATCGACTACATGATAGGGCTTAAAACGGTGGCGCCCCGCGCTAAGATCATTAATTTTGAGGACGAGGGAGAAGGATGCGTCAAAGCGGACATAGTGATAAATGCTTTGCTGTCTAATACAGATTTGCCGAACGTTTATGTTGGGGAAAAATATTATATGGCAAATAAGCTCTTCCTTTTGTACAATCCGATAAAAGTAAAGGATAAGGTGAAAAAAGCGTTTGTCTGCTTTGGAGGCGCGGACCCTAGGAATTACACCGACAGGATATTGACTATGATTACCAAGCCGGAATATCAGGATTATGATTTTGTAATCGCCGTAGGCAGGGCAAAAGGCAATGTGGAGGAATTGCTTTTATATAATCGCTATGACAATATAGAAGTCATATACGATGTGAATAACATGCCGCAACTGATGTCAGGCTGCGATGTGGCAATCTCATCCAGAGGACGCACCGCATACGAGCTTGCCATGCTTGGAATACCGACAATCGTCCTTTCGGAAAATGAAAGGGAAAAAAACCATGCGTTTGCATGCAATGAAAATGGGTTCAGTTACATTGGGATGGACCCGTCGGATGAAGTGATTGAAAATAATGTTCGTATGTATTTACGTTTATCAAAGGAGAGCAGGCAAAAGTTTCAGGACCGTTTGCTTGAGCATAACCTTAAAGATGGGCGAAAACGTGTCATGGGATTGATCAATAGCATTTAAGGAGGAGGGCGATTTTGAGTAAACCATATGTGATCGCGGAAATTGGAGTTAACTTTTACGATACGGCGCGTGTGCTGGATATTGTGCCCTTAGAGGCGGCGCTGCTTTATATCGATAAAGCAGCGGAAGCGGGAATTGACTGTGTGAAATTCCAATCTTATAAAGCGGGAATGTTAGCGTCTAAAAATTCACCCGCGTATTGGGACGTGACAAAAGAGCCGACGAAGACGCAGTATGAATTATTTTTAAAATATGACCATTTTGGTGAGAAGGAGTATCGGGAGCTTTCGAATCATGCCCATGCGAAGGGGATGGATTTCACATCCACCCCGTTTGATTACGTATCCGCAGATTATTTGGAAGACTTGGTGGATTTTTATAAGATTTCATCCTCTGATCTGACAAACATTCCGTTTATAAAGCATATTGGGGCGAAAGGAAAGAAAACTCTTTTGTCGACAGGGGCGGCGAGTTTGTCCGAGGTGGACGAGGCGGTAAGGGCGCTAAAGGATTCTGGATGTGAGAACATCACGCTTTTACATTGTGTGCTGTCGTATCCTACCGCTCCAAAGGACGCAAATTTGAGGATGATTGAAACGTTGAAGCGGGTTTTTCCAGAATGCACGGTGGGATTTAGTGACCATGTGGCTCCGGATGAGGCGATGTTGACGCTTGCGGTGGCATATATGCTGGGGGCGGAGGTGATTGAGAAGCATTTTACGCTTGATAAGACATTGGAAGGAAATGACCATTATCATGCCAGCGATCCTAAGGACTTTAAAAAAGCGATCGCAAATTTTCAGTGGATCGACGCTGTTTTAGGCTCTGGGGAAAAGACGGTTTTGGATTGTGAGAAAACATCAAGGCGTGAAGCGAGAAGGTCTTTGGTCTTAACAAGGGATATGGAGGCCGGGGAGGTGGTGACGCGCCAAAGCGTTATGGCAAAGAGGCCGGGTACGGGCATTTCGCCGAAGTTTACAGATATCGTGGTGGGGAGACGGGTGAAAGAGAGTCTGAAAAAGGATACGATACTGACTTGGGAAATGATATGATAGCTGGAGGGAACATGGAAGAGGGGCGCAGGATGTATGGCCTTTTAAAAAAGATATTTCCGATATACAGGCATCTGACGGGCAATGGGGTTAGGCAGACGCTTTTTATTTTAAACGCGTTTTTGAAAAAGGAATGCGCGCCTTTGATCTCCATAAAGGAAATCCCATCGGGAGAATCTGTTTTTGATTGGACGGTTCCAAAGGAATGGCGGATTGAAGAAGGCTATATTGAAGATGAAAAAGGAAACCGCATTGTTGATATGAGGGACAATAACCTCCATATAGTAGCGTATTCCGTGCCGGTTGATGAATGGATGGAGCTATCGTCTTTGAAAGAACACATTTATACGCAAAAGGACCAGCCGCATGTAATCCCATACGTAACGTCTTATTATAGTGAAAGATGGGGATTTTGCATGAGCGATGAAAAAAAGGATGCCCTTTTAGAAGGGAGATATCATGCCGTCATTAAAAGCGAGCTGTTCGACGGATGCATGACCTATGGTGAGGCGGTAGTTCCAGGAGAGTGCGAAGAAGAGGTCTTTTTTTCGACTTATATCTGCCATCCTTCCATGGCGAATAATGAGTGCTCTGGACCGGCTTTGGCGGCAGAGCTTGTCAGGTTTGTATCCCGTTTAGCGAAGCGCAGATACACTTACCGGTTTGTTTTTATTCCGGAAACGATAGGTTCTATTGCCTATCTTGCGCATAAGGGGTGGCTTTCGCATTTAAAGGGCAAGATGAAGTGCGGGTTTAACTTAACCTGCGTAGGGGATGACCGCAGCTATTCCATGGTGGAAACAAGATATGCGGATACGTTTGCCGATAAGGTTCTTTCCAATGTCTTAAAATATCAAACAAAAGGCTGCTACAACAGATATTCCTTTCTGGAAAGAGGGTCTGATGAGCGTCAGTATTGCGCTCCTGGAGTGGACCTTCCTGTTGTCGGGTTTAGCCGTTCGCTTTTTCATAAATACCCGGAATACCATACATCGGCGGATAATCTGGATATCGTATGTCCGTCCGGCCTGCAAGGAGCCTTTGATGCAATAAAGGAAGCGATCTGCGGCATCGAGCATAATTATTATTACAAAACGAAAATCTTGTGTGAGCCGCAGCTTGGGAAAAGAGGGCTGTATCCGACATTTAGTCAAAAGCATAGTTCGGATGCGGTTTTCGATATGAGCAATTTTATTGCTTATTCAGACGGGAAAAACGATCTGTTTGACATAAGCAATATCACGGGCGCGCCTGTATCCGTATTATATGGGATAGCTGAAATTTTGGAAAAGGAAGGGATTGTTGAAAAACATGCAAGCAGATGCGAATGATAAGATGTATCGAAAGGTCGTTGGATGTCCGTGGTGTGCATGGGGGGGGTATTCTGTCTTGTATCATGCAACAGACGACTGTGAGGCGTTAAAATGTGACAGGTGCGGCATTGTGTATGCTTCTAAAGTTCTGTCGCGATATGGCATCGAGCATTATTGGCCGACGTATGAATCGATGGTCCACATGAAGGACGAAAAGCTGTCGCGGCAGAGAAAAGCGATGTATCAGATAGAGTATGATTTTATAAAAAGGTATATGGCGCCCCAGTCTGCGGTATTGGATGTCGGATGTTCCAACGGGGATTTTTTGGATTATTTTAAAAAGGATGGGCATATTTGCGAGGGCGTAGAGTTTGGAAAAGATGCGTTTGAACAAGCGGCGAAAAGATATCGGGTATATTATGGGGAACTGTCAAAGGCGGATATAAAAAACCAATATGACTTGATCGTGCTTAGAGGGGTGGTCCAGTATCTGCTCCATCCAAAGGATGATCTGAAAAAAGCGATATCCCTGCTAAAACAGGGAGGATTGCTTTACATATCCAGTTCTCCAAACGCGGATTCTGTCTGTCACAGGATATTTGGAAATAAGGCGAGATTGACTGTGGACCCAACAAATTATTATATGTTCACAGAGAAAATATTGTCTGATTTTTTGTCTTTTCATGGCATGCGTTTATTTGCGGATAAGGATTTTTATCTGAATACGCCATATGAAGATATTGAAAACGACATATGCTCTGTAGCCAAGGCGTTTAAACTAAGAAAACAGGATAAAGAGATAACATGGACAGCGCCTGCGTTTTTTGACAGTATGCTGTCGCTTGTGTATAAGAAGATTTAAAGGAGTGTCATCGAATGGATATAACCAAAAGGCTGGAGGGCTGCTTATATAATAGCTGCCTGTTTCATGAGCGCGTCAAAGCGTCAAAAGATTTAGATGAATATTTTCAAAAACTTGGGAAAAGGCTTTTGGAATATGAGAAGCTGGCGCTTGTATGCGATGCAAAGGTAGCCAACAGGTTTATATTAAAAACAGGCATAGGAGAGCGGGTCAGCGTGATCTTGGAAGCGGGAAATGGAGCTTTTCACGCAAGCAGATGGCTGACCCAGGTGTATGGGATAGACGTAGCTCCATATGAGGAAGCATGCAGGCATAAGGATTGCTTGTTCGTGGCGTTAGATGACAAAAATGGGAAAGAGCTTTTTAATTCCGTGTATTTTCATGCAAAAAAGATCCTGAATGTGCCAGACGACATAAAGGATAAGGGCGAACCCCTTTTTCTCTCTTATTCAGAATGGATGGCTGCATACAATACTCCCTTTGAGAAGATCATGCTTGATAGGAGAAAGTATGAGGCAGAGACAGACATAAGGAAGAAAAAAAAGTATCTTATAAATTTGATATATGACCTGTTGCAGATAAAAGATTTCCATTCAAGCTATCAATATATCGACCGCTACATGGAAAGCGGCTTTGATCAAAACGGTGAGATGGAGAAGTTCCGGAATGGGATTGACCGATTGTTAGCAGACATCTCGTACGCTTTGAAACAGCGAGATGGAAGAAACGATATTATCATGATTTGGAACGATGGGTTACGTTACGACGAACTTAAAGAAATGCCCTATTTAGGAAAAGAGTTTGCGAATGACTCCTTTTGCATGGATCATGCGTTTTCCACAGTTTATGACTCTGAAGGCTCCCTTGGCTCCATGTTTCAAAAGAAATACCAGGTAGATGATTTTCATGTAAATGAGGGGGAAAGCTACAGCAGTATAAATTCTCCGGTTATAAAATTGATAGAAAGCCATGGCTACAGGTTTAAAATGATTTTCCATTTTTATTTGGCGGACAGGGAGCACACGGATTTAATTGATTCTTTTGTGGCGGGCAGTGAAAAAATGTGGCTGTGCATACAAAATCTGCTGGACGCTAAGGAGCCGATGTTTTTCTTGTTACAAGAAAACACAGAAACGCATAATCCGTATCACAGCCCATATTTGGATAAGGACTATTATTTTATCAATAACTGCACTCCAAGCCAATATCAAAACCAGATAAGGATAAGCAGGTCATATTGGGATAGCCAGATAAAATTTTATATGCGTTTATTGGATTATGATAATATGAAAATCGTGATGAGCGACCATGGCAAGCCGATGACGCTCCAGGACCTGTGCGTATTGGATTGGGGCTATTTATCAGATTATCTTCACATCGTATTGATGGTAAATGGGAAAAACATAAAACCCGGTAATGAGAAACGGTTATTTAGCGCGTATTACTTTAAAGAGCTGTTGGAGTATATTTTTGAGCCGTCCAAGGAGGGCTTAGAGAAATGTTTTCCACAGGAATATGTAAAGATCCAGTCGATCGACCGATATGATCCATTCGACATTGAACGAAAATTAAAGGCTGGCGCGGATAAACGGCATCTTATGTCTTATCGTGGCATTCGGACATTAGATGATATGTATGTAAGGATCGCAAATGGGGAAGAGCGTTATTTTAAACTGCCGGATGAACGGACGAACCGGATATGCGATGATAAATATAAGGATAGGATAGAGGAACTAAAAGAACAGAATGCAGGGAATTTTCTTGATATTGAAACTATTCCATTTTTCCATGCATCCTTACAGCTATATAAAGACAGATAGTAACAGGAATGGAGCGGAAACGATGTCAAGCCATATCAAGGAAGCGGTTTATTTGGCGTTCAAAAACCGGATTGATGTGCATACGCTGATCATGGTAGTGGGACAGGCATGCAGCCTGCGGTGCCGTGACTGCGCAAATTTATGCCCTTATATGCCAAAATCAGTGGCTTCCTATGACAGTGATAAGGTGATCACGGAATTAAAGGATGTTCTTGAAAACATCGACTCATTAAAAAAGTTTCAGATTCAGGGCGGAGAGCCATTTTTGTATAAAGATATCGATAAAGTGCTCTCATATGTGAAAAATGAGAAAAAAATTTCATATTGTATAATAGCGACCAATGGAACGATCATTCCAAGGGAGCAAACGCTTCGGATACTGGAAGATAATAAATTTGATGTAAGGATCAGCCATTACGGCGTTTCAAACGATAGAGCGGCGGAATTATCTGAAATATTAAAAACGCATAACATCCGTTATCGAATCTTTACATTTGACTCTTTTCAAGATAAATGGGCAAATACCGGAAAAGAGATTAAGAGGGACGAGGATACAAGACGTACAAAAAGAAAGTTTAAAAATTGTGCGTTTCGATATTGTCTGACATTAGAAAATGGATATTTGGCGTGGTGTTCAAGAGCGATAAACGCGCCTTTGGTGCAAAAGTTCAAACCCATGAAAAATGATTGCTTTAAAATTGAACATGGGGGGGGTATCAAAGAAAAAGCTTGGATGGTGGCTGGTCAGGCATAGATATATGGAAGCCTGTAGATATTGCAATGGCACGGATCATGTGGAGTTTGTAACTCCTGCTATCCAGTTGGAGGAAGTGAGAAATTAGAGGATGGTTATAGGATATACGACGGGTGTATATGACCTTTTCCATATCGGGCATTTAAATCTGTTAAAAAATGCAAAGGGCTTATGCGATAAGCTGGTTGTTGGCGTGACGGTGGATGAGCTTGTCCCGTATAAAGGAAAAAAAGCGATGATCCCATTTGAGGATCGAATTGAGATTGTAAGGGCTTGTAAATATGTTGACGCGGCGATCCCACAATATGATATGGATAAGCTTGAAGTTTGCAAAAAGCTTGGAGCCGCTTTGCTGTTTGTTGGAGATGATTGGTATGGGACAGATAAATGGCAAAAATATGAAATGGACTTTGCGAAGGAGGGAGTAAAAATTGTGTACTTTCCGTATACAAAAAGCATTTCTTCCACAAAGATCACAGAAGCGTTAAAGCAGGTTCGGGGCTGGACCAGTAAGGCAAGCGAAGCGGCAATGAACCAAGAGTGAAGAATACTTTAGGGAGGTAGAAAATGGTTGATAAAAAGCACTGTATGAGCTCTTACATGGCATTGCGTTATATTGAAAAGGACGATAGGGATTTTTATCCTGGAATGCGTCATAGCGTCATGCAGCCAATTCCAGATGAACAGCGCATATACGTCCATACAAGCGATGACATCGATAGAGAGATTGGAATGCAAATAGAGCAGTTTCAGGATAAAAAGAAAGGAATCCTTTTATCTGGAGGCATGGATTCGGCAATTGTCGCATCCTATTTAAAAGGCGCCCACGCTTATACTTTCCGGTTTCTTGGCGGAGCGTATCAGAGAAAGGAGCTGGAACGGGCGGAATATTATGCGAGGCGCTATGGGCTGGAGCTTCATTTTGTGGATATTGAGTGGGATATGATGCTTTTGCACCTTGAACCTGTTATGAAAGCAAAGGCGGCGCCGGTCCATTCCATAGAACCGCAGATATTACAGGCTGCTCTTCAGGCTAAGGAGGATGGGATTGAGATGATGTTCGTTGGAGAAAGCAGTGATCTTGTTTTTGGAGGTATGGACAGGCTGCTTGCCAAGGATTGGACGTTTGAGGAGTTTATGGACCGCTATATATTCACAAAGCCGGAAGATGTGTTGGCAGAGCCGGAATCTATGCAGTATGTTTTTGAACGTTACCGTATTCATGGAGACAAGATTGATTTTCTTTCATTCATGGATGAAATCTATGCGATAGAATCTCCCAGTTCTTATATGAACGCGTTTGAAGTTGCAAAAATGCCGTATTATGACCCGTATGCCAGATTGAAAATGGCGGATGAGATAGATTTAAATCGTATCCGACATGGTGAGCCGAAATATTTGATCCGCGGCCTGATGGCGAAAAAATATCCTGAAATCCCAATACCGGATAAAGTCCCGATGCCCCGTCCTGTTGATGCATACTTTCAGACATGGGAAGGCCCGCTAAGGCATGAATTTCGAAAAGACATTGATATGAAAAAGTTCACTGGAGACCAGAAATGGCAAATGTTTTGTCTGGAAAAGTTTTTGGAGATGAATGAGCGGTAAATCTCATATTTCCTCCATCCAGACATCTTTTCATCTACAAGTCCCATTTCCTCAAACCGTTTGACAATCCCCACCCCCCATAGTAAAATATCCTAAATAAAATATGATAATAAAATAACAAATCCAGCGCCAGCCGCCAAGTGTTCCTCCGGGATGATCATGTGTGAACCGAGACACTGGCGATACGGGCAAGCCCGCACTCCTCCCGGAACTGGCGCTGGTTTGATTATATAACGAAACGGGAAAAAAATCAACTTGTGTGGGGGATGTTATGCATACGATTTTGTTATTGGAGGACGATGAAAATTTAAACCGGGGGATCGCGCTTACTTTAAAAAAGGCGGGATATCGGGTGATCTGCGCCTTTTGCCTTGCGCAGGCGAAAGAGCGTTTTGACGCGGAAAAAGAAAAAATTTCTTTGATTTTATGCGATATCACGCTGCCGGATGGGAGCGGGTTAGAGTTTGGGCGGCTTGTGCGGGAGCGAAGCGATATTTTTCTGATTTATTTAACGGCTCTGGATTCGGAGGCGGATATGGTAAGCGGCTATGACGCGGGGGCGGATGATTATGTGACAAAGCCCTTTTCCTTAATGGTTTTACTCCAAAAGGTGAATGCGTGCATCCGAAGGATCGGCGGCATGGAGCAGGGAGGAAGCGTCATGGTGAGTGGGGATTTAGAGGCGGACTGCCTAGATATGCGTTTGTATAAACGCGGAAAAGAGATTTTGCTAAGCAAAAAGGAATGGCAGCTTTTGCTGTATTTATGGGAAAACGCGGGTCAGATCGTTTCTAAGGAAAGCATCTTAGAGCATATCTGGGATGTAAACGGTCAGTTTGTGGATGAAAATACGGTGACGGTAAATATCAGCAGGCTGAAAAATAAGCTTGGCACGGATGCGATATCGAATGTGAGAGGTTTTGGCTATTTATGGACTGGAAAGGTGATCAAAAAATAAGAAGGCGGGTCGCCGCTTTTTTGGCGTTTGTGTTCTTTTTTTCTGTGTTTATGTTTGCGCTTGCAAGATATGAGAGCCGCTTAAACCGCCAGCGGCTGCTCCTGCTTTTGGGAAGCCATCCGCAGCTGGAGACGCAGATTGTTTCGGCATGGAAAAATACGAGGGCGTATCCGTTTTCGTTTGATCAGTTAAGCGGCGGGATGCGGGATGACGCTTCTCATATCCAGATTAATCTGGAAAAGAAATATGGATATCGGTTAAACGACCTTTCTTCGCAGCCGGTTTTGTGGGCCTTTTGGGGATGCGGCATTTTTTTTGGCGCGTTGTTTTTTGGGGCGGCCTCTTTTTGGAATCTGCGAAAGGAAAAGGAAGATGCGCGCCTTTCGAGGAAGGAACGGGAGCTGTTTGAATGTCTGGAGCGGTTTCGGGCCGGGGAGTTTGATTTCATACCGGATGCGGGCGATGGCGGCGAATGGATGAAAATATGCGAGTCCTTACGGGAGCTTGGGGCTTATTTTTCCGCGTTAAAGGAACGGCTTTTGCGGGAGGAAAATAACACAAAGGCGTTTATTACGGATATTTCCCATCAGTTAAAAACGCCGATCGCCGCGCTAAAAATGAGCCATGAGCTGGCGGAGGGGAGCGGGATTTTTGATCCGGTTTTTGATTTTGAGTCTGATTTTGAGTCTGATCTTGATTTAAATCGAAAAGAAGCGTTTTCGGAAAAAGAAAGGCGGGATTTTTTTCGGCAGGAAGCGCAGGAAATTGAAAAGCTGGAGCTGCTATTAGACGAGCTGGTAAACCTGTCGCGCTTAGAAGCGCATATGATTCAGATAAAGCCCGTTATCGGAGGGTTAAAACGGATGCTTGCGGCGGCGGCCAGTCGGATTTATATGAAGGCGAAAAAGAAAAACATCGAGCTACAGCTTGAAATGGAGGAGGATGTCTCTGCATACTTTGATCCGAAATGGACGCAGGAAGCCATCGTAAATGTTTTGGACAATGCGGTGAAATATTCCGGCGAGCGCACGACGGTTTCGATGCGCGTGACCAGGCTGGTAAACAACGCGCTTTTGGAAATCGAGGACGAAGGCATCGGCATTTGCCCGCAGGAGCTTTCTAAGATATACGAACGGTTTTACCGCGGGATGGAAGCAAGCCACAGGGTAAAGGAAGGGGCTGGCGTTGGGCTGTACCTTGCCAGGATGATCCTGGAGCGGCAGGGCGGCACGATCTGCGCCAAGCGCAAAATCGAAAATGGGACGATTTTTAAGATCACGCTGCCGCTGCGCCTTTGATAAGCTTACGGGAAATTAGCGCTTAAGCGCTAATTTTGGCCCGAATTTTTTATTCGCTTCTGTTTCATTTATGTCTATTTTTTCTACATAAATTTTCTTTATATCTATTTTTAGTTTCTCCAACCGCGAAAGCAACATCAGACCGTTTAGCTTGGGTTTAGCAGGACGGATGCGTAAAATACGTCGTCTTTCCATTCGAACCGGACGCATCGCTGTGACATTTCCTTACAAAACTGTTATAGTGGTGTAAGGCTTTTGTAATGTTAGCATGTTATAGTGGTGGAAACAACAGGAAAGGCGGTTATTCATATGATCACGAATGGAAATAAAATTTTGGCGGTTGAAAATTTAAGCAAGCGTTACGGCGCGGGAGAGAGCATGGTAAGGGCGGTGGACCGAACGAATTTAACGCTGGAGCGGGGAAAGTTCACAGCGATCGTAGGGCGCTCCGGTTCCGGGAAATCCACGCTGCTGCATTTGATCGGAGGTCTGGAACGGCCGGATGAGGGAAAGGTCTGGATCGATGGGACGGATATTTTTTCGATGAAGGATGAAAGGCTGGCGCAGTTTCGAAGGAAGAAGGTAGGGTTTATTTTCCAGGATTTTAACCTGATCCCATCGTTAAACGTATGGGAAAACATTGTCCTTCCCCTTGGCTTGGACAACAGGAAGGTAGATGAAAAGGACGTGGAGGCGGTTCTAAAAAAGATCGGGCTTATGAATAAGAAAAACGCGATGCCAAACACCTTATCCGGCGGGCAAAAGCAGCGGGTGGCGATCGCAAGGGCGTTGGTGACGCGGCCCGCGGTCATTTTGGCGGATGAGCCGACCGGAAACCTGGATTCCAGAACCGAGATCGAAGTGATGGGGCTTTTAAAAAGCTGCGTAGCGGACTTTGGACAGACTTTGGTTATGATCACCCACGATGAGACGATCGCGCAGATGGCGGAGCGGATTGTGGAGATCGCAGACGGAAAGGTGGTAAATGGATGATGAAGATGACGACCAGGGTTGCATACCAGAATATGAAGTTTTACAAAAGCCGCAATATTTTGATCGGGATCGCGATCGTTTTGACTACATTGCTTTTATTTGTAATCCCGTCCGTAGGAAAAGGGATGGTGGACCTGCAATACGAAGCGGTAAACCAGACTTATCCGTCCTGGCACGCCCTTTACCGCGGCGTGGATGAAAACAAGATAGAGCAGCTTGCGCTGCGCCATGATATTTTACGTTATGGCCTTCGAAGCGACGCGGGGCAGATGAGCCTGGAAAACGCAAAGGTTACGATGCTTTATTTAGATCAAATCGGAGCGGAATTATATAAAATGCCGCTGAAAGCGGGGAAGCTTCCGGAAGCGGAAAATGAGATCGTAGTGTCAAATGGTATTTTGGACGCTTTCGGACAAAGCGGTAAGATCGGGGATACACTTACCGTCCCTTATCAGATATGGCGGGATGGCGAGCTGGATTTTTCCAAGACAAAGGAGTTTCGTATCTGCGGGCTTTTAGAGGACAGTGAGGCGGGACGAGAGCAAAAGACGTTTACGGCGTTGATCTCGCGGGAATTTTTGCTGCGGGAATTTTCGGAATCCGGCGCGGCGCAGCCGATAGAGTACCGATTCCTATTTCAGATCAAGGATACAAAGAATGCGACTACGATCGGAATGGAAGAAAAAATTTATGAAATTGCAGACCAGTTTGACATTGCAAAAAAGGATGTAAACGTTAACGAGGATTACCTTGGCGCAAACTATGTGGACCCTTCGCTGTTTCCAATCATTGCCTGCATTATGGCGATCATTATGCTCGCTGGCGTGATTACGATCTACAGCATCTATTATGTGTCGATGAATCAGAAAATACAGGAGTTTGGCAGGTTAAAGGCGCTTGGCGCGACAAAACGGCAGGTAAAGCAGATTATCCTAAGGGAAGGCATGTGCGTGGCGTGCATTGCGATACCGATCGGGCTTTTGATCGGCACGTTTACGGTCGGGGCGGTTATGAAGATGTTTTATCGCTTTTCCACAAATGACAGCGCATACATGGAAAGCGTAAAAATGCTTCTGGAAAAGGGGGAGATGACGTTTGGTTACTGGTGGGCGTATGCCCTTGCCGCGGCGGTGGGTTTGTGCACCGTATATGTTTCCCTGCTTCGCCCGATGCGTATGGCGGCAAAGATTTCTGAGATCGAAGCGATGCGCGCCCAGGGCGCGGGCGCAAAGCTAAAAAGCAGCAAAAAAGGATATGCGTATCTGAACCTTTTTCGGCTGACATGCAGGAATCTTACGGAGAATAAGAAAAAAAGCCTGATCACCATATTATCTATGTCCGCCACCGGAATATTTTTAATGGTCGTGGCCACGGTTTTGGCCTGCGCGAACCCGAAGGAGAGCGCAAACGCTTCAATCGTAGGAAGTTATGAGCTTAGCCCGGTCGTAGAGGATGGAAATAAGGAGCATCCAGAGCGCAAATGGTCCGAAATCCAAAAGGACAACCCACTTTCCGACGCGTTAAAGCGGCAGGTGGAAGGGCTTCCTGGCGTAAAACGGGTGGATGTGTTTTCGAACGTAAGGGTAAACGGCGGCCCGTTTGGAGAAGAGGACATCCAGGAGATCAACGGCGTGCCCAAAGAGTATAAAGAGGAGCTGGAGGATGGGATCGAATCCGGAAATGTCACCTATGAAGAGCTAAAATCCGGGGATAAGGTCATTGCGGACAAAGCGCTGCTGCATTGGTATCCGCAGCTTGCAGTTGGGGATAAATTAACGCTTACCGTCCATGACGGGGACAGATCTTATGAAAAAGAGTTTGAGATCGCGGCGTTTGGAAGCTATACTTATGGATTTGCGAATTACGCGTATTTGATTATGGCAAAGGAAGCGGCGGATAAGCTGTGCCAAAACAGTTCTGACACGTATTTCCATGTGATCGCGGACAGGCGGTATGACGAAACGCTTATATCTGCGTTAAACGAGATCGTTTCGGATTCGGGAAGGCTTATGCTTCGCTCCTGGAAGGAGGAGTATGACCATTGGAAGAAAACGCTTGCCGCCACAAGCGGGGCCTGTTATATCTTTATTGGGATTTTGGGCGTAATTAGCGTGATGAACCTTGTGAATACGATGATCAACAGCGTGCATGTGCGAAAAAGGGAGCTTGGCATTTTACAGGCGATCGGAATGTCGGATATCCAGCTTATGAAGATGCTGCAAATGGAAGGGCTGTTTTATACGGTATGCACATTGTTTTTGACCGTAGGGGCGGGAAGCCTAATCGGGTATCCGGTGTTTTTGTATGCGAAGGCGAACCAGTTGTTTGCGATCACAGATTATCATTATCCGGCGGTGGCGGCGGTGGCGGTGTCCCTGCTGCTTGTGGCGATACAGGGGATATTGGCGGTTTGCATTGGAAAGAGCGTGAGGCGGGAGTCGCTGATCGAGCGGGTGCGGTTTCAGGGGTAAAAATAAGGATAAAAATAAATCCCGGATTTTTCTTTTCATCCCTTTTGTAATATGGTAAAATGTCCTCAAAGTATTTTTTGAGAAGTTTTTTGAAAGCTTTTGAAGTTTTTAGAAATTTATTGAAAATATGGAGGACATCCGTATTTCAAGGGAGGATAATATGGAATTTGATCAGGAAAAATATTTAACGCTGCTTGCGGAAAAATACCCGACGACGCAGTCGATATGCCGTGAGATCATCAATTTGAGCGCGATCTTAAACCTTCCAAAAGGGACGGAGCATTTTATGAGCGACCTGCATGGGGAGTATGAGGCGTTTTTTCATATTTTAAACAACTGCTCCGGCGTGATCCGCGAAAAGGTGGATATGCTTTTTGAGGACACGCTATCCAGCGCGGAGCGCGAGGTCATCTGCACGCTGATTTACTATCCGAGAGAAAAGCTGGAGCTGATGAAAAAAGATATGATCAATATCCGCGAATGGTACAGCGAGATTTTAAGCGAGTTGATTGAAATCGCAAAGGCGCTGTCGTCAAAATATACCCGCTCCAAGGTGCGAAAAGCGATGCCGGAAGAGTTTGCGTATGTGATCGACGAGCTTTTGCATGTGCAAAAGGATGAGGACGACAACCAGGTCATTTACCACAAAAAGATATTAGAGACGATCATTGAGCTGGATAACGCGGATGAATTTATCGTGGCGCTTTCGGCGCTGATCAAGAGGCTTGCGGTGAACCATCTGCACATTGTCGGGGATATTTTTGACAGGGGAGCCTGCGCGGATAAGATCTTAGATCTGTTAATGGACTATCATTCGCTGGATATTGAGTGGGGAAACCACGATATTTTGTGGATGGGAGCGGCGGCGGGCAGCAAGGCTTGTATCGCGAATGTCATCCGCAACAATTTAAAATATAACAATACTCAGATTTTGGAAAACAGCTATGGCATCAGCCTGCGCCAGCTGACCTTATTTGCGGAAAAGCTTTATCCGGGCATTGACCCGATGGCTGCCGCCGTAAAGGAGATTTCCGTTATGATGTTTAAGTTGGAGGGGCAGGTGATACAAAGGCATCCGGAATATGAAATGGACGACCGCAGGCTGCTGCATCAGATCGACTGGGAAAATTACACGATTACCATTAATGGGAGACAGTATAAGTTAAACGAAACCAGCTTTCCAACGATCGACCGAAACGATGTATACCGGCTGTCAAAGGAAGAAGAAGCGATCATGGACGAGCTTTGCATGGAATTTTTAAACAGCGACCGCTTAAACCGCCATATCCGTTTTCTTTATAAAAAAGGCAGCATGTATAAAACCTGCAATGGGAACCTGCTTTACCACGGGTGCATCCCGTTGGATGAGGAAGGGAATTTTGAAGGGATCTGCATCGGCGGGCAGATGTACAAAGGCAGGGCGTATCTGAATTACGCGGATAAGACGAGCCGCCGCGCTTATTTTTCCGGCAGGAAGCAAGAGGATCTGGACTTTATGTGGTATTTGTGGTGCGGCAGGCGCTCGCCGTTATGCGGGCGCAATATCAAATCTTTTGAACGCTGTTACATTGACGACCAGTCCGTCTGGCATGAGGAATCCGACCCGTATTATAAATTTTACCAGACCGAAAAGACCTGTAATATGATCTTGCGGGAATTTGGACTTTACACGTCCATGTCCCATATCATCAATGGGCATACGCCGGTGCGTACGGGCGAAGGGGAGCTTCCGGTGCGGGCGAACGGGAAGCTGATGGTGATCGACGGCGGCTTTTGCCGCAGCTATCATGAAACCACCGGGCTTGCGGGCTACACTTTGATCTATAATTCCCACGGCATACGCATCAAGGCGCACCAGCCGTTTGAAAATGTGTACGCGGCGCTTCGAGAAAATAAAGACATCGAGTCCAACAGCGAACTTGTGGAAACCGAGAGCGAGCGCATTATGGTAAAGCGTACGGACGACGGCAAAAAAATCATGGAGGATATCGACTGGCTTAAAAAGCTGCTGGAGGCTTACCGAAACGGCACGATCAAGCAGGGCCGGGCGTAAAGCGGTAGGAAAGTTTTCATCGAAACGTGTGAAATAAGGATATGAATCAGGGAAAGGATAAATGAAAGAATAAATTGAAGGATAAAAATAAGACGAATGTCATGCGCGCGCTGGACCAAAAAAAGATACCGTATGTCAGTCATTCCTATGAGCCGGACGCTACGAAAAGCGGGGAAGAGATCGCGGCCATGCTTGGGGAAGATCCAAAGAAAGTGTTTAAGACGCTCGTGACCCGGGGAAAGTCCGGGCAATATTACGTTTTTGTGATCCCGGTGGAAGAAAAGCTGGATTTAAAGAAAGCGGCAAAGGCGGCGGGGGAAAAGGCTGTGGAAATGATCAAGCAAAAGGAGCTTTTGCCGTTAACCGGCTATGTGCATGGAGGATGCTCTCCGATTGGAATGAAAAAACAATTCCCGTCGTTTATCCACGAGTCCGCCAGAGCGTATGAAAAGGTGTTTGTCAGCGCGGGAAAGGTGGGCTTTCAGGTGGAGCTGCCACTGGAGGGGCTTTTGGATGCGTCGGGGTGCGCGTTTGCGGATGTGGTGTAGGAGATATTCGTAAAGTTAATGGAGGATGGAAGTATAATAAAGATGAGGCGGCATTTTAATACGGCGGGCGCGTGTGATCCGAGAGAACATTATATGGTAGAAATCGGGACGCGCTTAAAAGAAATCCGCGGGCTTGTGGACGCTGGGAAATATTTTATGATAAACCGGGCAAGGCAGTATGGGAAAACGACGACGTTAATGGCGCTGGCGGAATATCTAAAGGAGGATTATACCGTCCTTTTTATGGATTTTCAAAAGATCGGGAGCGCTAAATTTGCGGATGAATATGTCTTTTCAGCGGCGTTTGCAAGCTATTTCATTCGAATTGCAGGGAATCGTAAAAATCCGGCAAAGGAGCTGGACGGCACCAGCCTGGCAAGCTTAGAAGCCGCGTCGAAGGCAGGCGGGCGGTTTGCGCTGGATGAACTTTTTTATTGGTTAAGCGTCCTTTGCGACACCGCCAAAAAGCCTGTTGTTTTAATGATCGATGAGGTAGACAGCGCTACAAACAATCAGGTGTTTGTGGATTTTCTTTCTCAGCTTCGGGCATACTATCTTGACCGGAGACAAACGCCGACCTTTCAATCCGTGATACTGGCTGGCGTTTACGATGTGAAAAATCTAAGGCAAAAAATCATACCGGACCTAAGCGGACGGATGAACAGCCCATGGAATATCGCCGCGGATTTTGACATTGCAATGAGCTTTACAAAAAATGACATAGCCGGGATGTTAGCGGATTATGAAGCAGACTGCCATACGGGAATGGATGTGGAGCGGATTGCGGGCATGATCTACGCGTACACCTCTGGCTATCCGTTTTTGGTTTCAAGGCTTTGTAAGCTGATGGACGAAAAAGTGGCGGCCCAAGGGGTTAAGGACAAGGCGGCTTCCTGGACAAAAGAAGGGTTTCAAGAAGCGGTCAGGCTGCTTTTGATGGAAAAGAACACGTTATTTGAGTCCTTGATCGGGAAGCTTTTGGACTTTCCAAAGTTAAAGCAAAAGCTGTATGACATATTATTTGGCGGGAAAAGGCGGCTCTATAATCCAGATGACCCTTTTTTAGATATCGCTGTGATGTTTGGATTTGTAAAAAACAACGACGGCACAGTTGAGATCGCAAACCGCCTGTTTGAAACAAGGCTTTACAATTATTTTTTGCTGGGGATGGAAGATCGGCAGGATGAAATGTTTACAGCCGCCTGTGAGGATAGAAACCAGTTTATCAAACAGGGAAATTTAGATATGGAGCTGGTCCTTCGAAAATTTGCAGAGCATTTTGAAAGCATATATGGAAAAAATGCCGTTGAATTTGACGAGGAGGAGGGGCGCAGGAGATTTTTATTATATCTGCGGCCGATCATCAATGGAACGGGAAATTATTATATTGAAGCGCAGACGCGGGACGCAAGGCGCATGGATGTGGTTGTGGATTATCGCGCCAGGCGCTATATCATTGAGTTAAAAATCTGGAGGGGGAACGCCTATAACGAAAGGGGAAAAGAGCAGCTTTTGGATTATCTGAAATATTTTGACGCGAAGGAAGGATATCTGTTAAGCTATAACTTTAATAAAAAGAAAGAAACCGGAGTGAAAAAAATAAAGGTTGGGGATCGAGTCATCATAGAGGCGGTCGTGTAAATAAAATTTCAAAAACTATTGAACTTACCGCCCGCATGTGCTATAGTAACAAAAGCTGTAAGTTTGCATGGATTTTGCATCAAAATGGAGGTGTGTATTTTGGCAGTTGCAAAGACCATTTTAGAGGTAATATTTATCATAGTCTGCATCGCGTTGACCGTGATCATCCTGATGCAGGAAGGGAAGTCTGCCGGGTTGGGCGCGATCGCGGGCGCGGCGGATACTTACTGGGGCAAAAACAAAGGCCGTTCTATGGAAGGGATGCTGGTGAAGATGACCAAGGCGCTGATCGTCCTTTTTATTTTGATCTCAGTGGTTCTGAATCTTGGAGTTTTTAACTGACCGATGAAAACTGTCGCGGCAAGCGACAGTTTTTTTATCATGCGCACGGGCGACAAAGGAAATATGCGAGCAAAGCGCACGGCGCCTATCCGTTATTTATAAAAGGAAAAAATGAAAAAATATGGATCAAAAATTATTCGATGATAGAAAGAAAATGATATATGAGTTCGTCTGCGATGATTTGTACGTGCCAATGAAGGCAAAGGAAATGGCGGTGGTGCTGCAAGTGCCAAAGAGCCAGCGGGGAGAGCTTTTGGACGTATTAAACGCTCTGGTGACGGAATGCAAGCTTTCGGTGTCTAAAAAAGGGAAGTATACGAAATACGAGGGAAAGATCCTTGTTGGCTCTTACATTGCCAACGCAAAGGGCTTTGGATTTGTGTCCGTGGACGGGCAGGAGGAGGATTTTTATATCGCGGCGGAAAACCGCGGCGGGGCGGTGCATTTAGACCAGGTGCAGGTGGAGCCGCTAAAGCAGCAGGGCGGCAGACGTAAGGAGGCAAAGGTCATAAAGATTTTGTCCCATGGCTTAAAAACAATCGTCGGGGTGTTTGAAAGCAGCAAAAATTATGGGTTTGTGCTGCCGGACAACCAGAAATTTGGACAGGATGTTTTTATTCCAAAAGAATACACGAAGGGGGCTGTGTCAGGACACAAAGTCGTCGTAGAGCTTACAGGCTATGGCGCGAAAGGGAAGAACCCAGAAGGCAAGGTTGTGGAGATCTTAGGCCATTTGAATGACCCGGGGACAGATATCCTTTCGATTGTAAAAGATTATGAGCTGCCTATGGAATTTTCGCCAAAAGTCCTAAAGCAGGCGGAAAATGTGTCGAGCGAGGTATCCGCGGCAGATCGAAACGGGCGCATGGATCTTAGAGACTGGCAGATGGTGACGATTGACGGCGAGGACGCGAAGGATCTAGACGATGCCGTCTCCTGTTCTATGGAAGGGGAAAATTACCTTTTGGGGGTGCATATCGCGGACGTCAGTAATTACGTGCAGGAAAACTCTGCTTTGGATAAAGAGGCGTTAAAGCGGGGGACAAGCGTGTATCTTGTAGACCGGGTGATACCGATGCTTCCGCACAGGCTTTCCAATGGCATCTGTTCGCTAAATGCCGGGCAGGAGCGGCTTGCGTTAAGCTGCCTTATGACCATATCAAAGGATGGGAAGCTGCTTGGACACCAGATTGCGGAAACCGTGATCAAAGTCTCAAAAAGGATGAGCTATACGGCGGTCAACGCCATATTAGATGACCAATGCGAAGAGCTTTTAAAGGAATACGAAGATTATTTGCCGATGCTTTTTCGCATGAAGGAGCTTGCGCATATTTTGCGCCAGAAACGGATGCAGCGCGGCTCGATTGATTTTGATTTCCCGGAAAGCAAGATCTTATTAAATAAGGAAGGAAAGCCGATCGAAATAAAGCCTTACGAAAGACGCACGGCGCAAAAGCTGATCGAGGATTTTATGCTTGCCGCGAATGAAACGGTGGCCCAGGATTATTTCTGGCAGGAAATCCCGTTTGTATACCGCTCCCACGAAACGCCGGACCCGGAGCGGGTGAAAAAGCTTGCCGCTTTTATTGCCAATTTTGGGCTTACGGTGCATAATCCCCATTCGGACATCCATCCAAAGGAATTGCAAAAGCTTTTAGGAAAGATCGAGGGCACGCCGCAGGAGACGCTGATCAGCCGCCTGACGCTCCGCTCCATGAAGCAGGCGAAATACACTGTGGACTGCATTGGGCATTTTGGGCTTGCGGCGCAGTATTACTGCCATTTTACGTCTCCGATCCGAAGGTACCCGGATTTACAGATACACCGGATCATTAAGGATAATATAAGGGGGCGAATGAATGAAAAAAGGCTGATGCATTATGAGGCGATCCTGCCCGAGGTGGCAAAACAGTCGAGTGAGCTGGAGCGGCGCGCGGATGAAGCGGAGCGTGAGACGGAGAAGTTAAAAAAAGTGGAATATATGCAGGGGCATATCGGGGAAACGTTTGAGGGCGTAATATCCGGCATTACGGCATGGGGGATGTTTGTGGAGCTGCCAAATACGGTGGAGGGCATGATCCATGTCACTTCCCTTACGGATGATTATTATCATTACATCGAGGACTCGTATGAGATGGTCGCGGAGCGCAGCGGAAAATGCTATAAGCTGGGTCAGCGCATACGCGTGCTATGCGCCGGAGCGGACAAGCTTATGCGCACGATCGATTTTGTCCCGGCGTTATCAGAGTTAGATGGGGAGACGGAAAATGGGTGAGGGAAATTTTAAGCTGGTCGCAAACAATAAAAAGGCGCGGCACGACTATTTTTTTGAAGAAACCTATGAGTGCGGCGTTTGCCTGCATGGGACAGAGGTCAAATCCCTTCGGATGGGCAAATGCAGCATAAAGGAGGCGTATGTGCATATCGAAAACGAAGAGGTTATTTTATACGGAATGCACATCAGCCCTTACGAAAAAGGAAATATCTTTAACCGCGACCCGCTGCGTCCGAAAAAGCTTTTGATGCATAAGCGGGAGATCCGAAAGCTGCTCGGAAAGATCAAAGAAAAGGGTTATACGATCGTCCCGGTGCAGGTGTATTTTAAAGGCAGCCTGGTCAAGGTGCAGATCGCGCTTGCAAAGGGCAAAAAACTGTATGACAAACGCAGGGAGATCGCCAAAAAAGACCAGAAAAGGGAAGCGGAGCGGGAATTTAAGGTTCGAAATCTATAGGAGAAAGCTTGAATATGCAGGGCAGGGATTGCCCTGCATCATCGTCAGGAGAGATCATATGAGAAAAAAAGTTTGCTGGATTTTAGCGATATGCTGGATGGCGGTTATTTTTGCCTTTTCCGCCAGAAACGCTTCACTGTCCACGAAAGACAGCACGACTGTTGGAATGTGGATTGGAAAATTCCTTATGCCTGGATTTTCCGGCTGGGAGGAGGAAAAGCAAAAGGATTTTGCGGAAAAGATCGACCATACAGTGCGAAAAACAGCGCATGCCACAGAGTATGCCATTTTGGGCGTATTGGTCGCCGGAGGGCTTGTGGATGGGTCAAAAAAGAGGGCTTATCGTATTTTCGTCCCATGGGCGATCGGAAGCGTGTATGCGGCTTCTGACGAGCTGCACCAGATGTTTGTCCCGGGGCGCAGCTGCCAGCTTACGGATATCATGCTGGACAGTTTTGGCGTTTTGGTCGGGGTTTTGCTTGCGCAGGCGGTTTGGGCGCGCCGCAAATGCGCCTAGCCACTTGAAAAAAAAGTTAAAATATGATATGATTTGTAACGGTTCAAACAATTTAACAACGCTTGCGAGTTGGCGTGATTGGCAAATTTTAGCGATCGTGAGTATAGCTTACGGGTATAGAATACAAGTGTCAGGAGAGAAAGATGGTAATAAGGCATACAGAATTAAAAAAGATGGAGCAGCTGTATGAGGAAAACGGCAACCAGCTGGTTGTGCTGTATGGGCGCGAGGGCTGCGATAAGGAGGCGTTTCTCAAACTATTTTGCAAAGGGAAAAAGTTTTTTTATTACCGCGCGCGCCAGGCGTCCGAGCAGGAGCAGCGAAAACAGCTTGGAAGCGAGATTGAAAGGCGCTACAGCGTAAGCCTATCCAAATATACCTATGCGGAATTTTTCAGCCGTATCCGAAGCGGCAATGCGGCAAAGCTCGTCGTCATTGTGGATGAATTTCAATACATAGCAAAACGGGACAATGAATTTTTGGATGCGATATTAAAGCTGAAAGTGAAAAAATTATATCCGGGGCCGGTCATGATCTTATTGGCAAGCTCCTCCGTTGCCTGGGTGGAGCAGGAATTGGACGCTCGGCTGGAAGATAACATAAAAAAAATCAACGCGAAGATCAAACTGGATGATCTTAAATTCATCGATATGGTACGCTCTTATCCCGAATACACGGTAAGCGACTGCATCAAGGCATATGGGATCTTGGGAGGGGTGTCTTCTTATATTACAAGGTGGAATTCGAAAAAAGACATACGCACAAATATTTGTAGAAATATCCTTAGTCCAAACGGATATTTGTTTGCCGAGGCGGAGCGGTTTGTCGGAAGCGAGCTACGGGAGCTTGCGATCTATGATACGATTTTAGCTTCGATCGCGGCGGGGCATCGAAAGCTGAACGACCTGTTTCATGCGACGGGCTTTTCCAGGGCAAAGATAAGCGTTTATATGAAAAATCTGGCGGCGTTTGAGGTGGTGGAAAAGGTAAATTCTTTTGAAACCGGGGGCTGGGAAAACGCGCAAAAGGGCATTTACCAGATAAGGAATAACTTTGTGAATTTCTGGTTCCGGTTTGTTTATCCGCACTTGTCGGACCTGTATATGATGACGCAGGAGGAATTTTATGACGCTTACGTCGCGCCGGATCTGGACGATTATATGAACCGTTATTTTATACAGGTATGCCTGGAATATTTAGAGCTGTTAAATATGGTGGACAAGCTTCCGGTCAAGATCCATAAGGCAGGGACATGGGTTGGAAAGACCGGAAACATCGACATTATCGTGCAGGACAGCGTGCGCAATAACCTGATCGGGCTTTGCAACTGGTCGCAGCCGAAGCTGACTTATGAAATGTGCGAAAAACTGTTTGACACGATGAAAAAAGCAAAGCTAAAGTCGAATTACTATTATCTATTTTCCGCCAAAGACTTTGACGAAAAGCTGCTTGCGCTGTCAAAGGAGGACAAACGGTACATATTAGTGGACATGACGCAGCTGTAAGCAGGCGTGTGGCTTCGGGAATAGATGAAACACAAAGGGAATAAAATATGTCAAAAGCGTTATACATCGCAGAAAAACCATCTGTGGCGCAGGAATTTGCCAAGGCGCTGAAAATAGAGCTAAAAAGGCACGATGGGTACCAGGAAGGAGCGGGCGCGGTCATCACCTGGTGCGTCGGCCATTTGGTGACAATGAGCTATCCGGACGCGTACGATGAAAAATACAGGCGGTGGAGCTTGGCTGCGCTGCCGTTTATACCGGAGGAATTTCGTTACGAGGTCATCGAAGGGACGAAAAAGCAGTTTCAGATCGTCGCTTCGTTATTAAACCGCAAAGATGTGGACACGATCTATGTCTGCACCGACTCCGGGCGGGAGGGGGAATACATATACCGCCTTGTGGAGCAGCTTTCCGGCGTTTCTGGAAAAGCGAGAAAAAGGGTATGGATCGATTCCCAGACGGAGGAGGAGATTTTGCGCGGCATACGGGAAGCAAAGGACTTATCGGAATACGATAACCTTGCGGCAAGCGCGTATCTGCGGGCAAAAGAGGACTATCTGATGGGAATTAATTTTTCCAGGCTTTTGACTTTAAAATATGGCTACGCCGTGGCGGATTTTTTGCATGAAAAACGGGCGGTCATATCCGTAGGCCGCGTCATGACTTGCGTGCTGGGCATGGTCGTGCGCAGGGAGAGGGAGATCCGGGATTTTGTAAAAACGCCGTTTTACCGTGTGCTTGCCGCCATGGATGTATCCGGGCAGCTAATGGAGGCGGAATGGAAGGCCGTGGAAGGCTCTATTTATTTCCAGTCTCCAAAGCTTTATAAAGAAAACGGGTTTCGAAAGGAAGAGGACGCGAAAAAGCTGATCGCGCATTTAAATCAGGAAAATCCCTGTAAGGCGCTCGTCCTTTCCGTAGAAAAAAAGAAGGAGACGAAAAACGCGCCGCTGCTTTTTAACTTGGCGGAGCTTCAGAATACCTGTTCGAAATTTTTTAAGATCAGCCCGGAGCAGACCCTTGGCATTGTACAGCAGCTTTATGAAAAAAAGCTGGTCACTTATCCGCGTACGGACGCGCGCGTGCTTTCAACTGCGGCGGCTAAGGAGAGTTCTAAAAATATAAGCGGCTTAAGGGGCGTTTCCGGGGTGCGGCAGTTTGCGGAGGAGATTCTGCAAAATGGAAGCTATAAAAATATCGCAAAGACCCGCTATACCAACGATAAGCAGGTTACAGACCACTACGCGCTGATCCCCACCGGACAGGGGATAGGCGCGTTAAAATCTTTAAATGAGCTGTCTAAGAAGGTGTATGAAACGATCGTGCGGCGGTTTCTTGCGATCTTTTATCCGCCCGCGGTATACCGCAGGTACCAGATCGCGTTCCAGATCCGTAAGGAGGTATTTTTCGCGGGATTTAAGGCGTTAAAAGAACCGGGGTATCTGCCTGTGATGGAGTATTCGTTTTTTAAAAAGAAGGAAAGCGGCGCGAACGGGCAGGAGGACGGCGCGGCGGGGGACCCCGCTTTGCTAAAGGCGGCGGACGCCTTAAAAAAGGGAATGTCCGTGGATGTGGCGAAGTTTTGGATCAAGGAAGGGGAGACTTCGCCGCCAAAACGGTACAATTCCGGCTCTATGATACTGGCTATGGAAAACGCCGGGCAGTTGATCGAGGATGAACAGCTTCGGGCGACGATCAAAGGAAGCGGCATTGGCACAAGCGCGACCAGGGCGGAGATTTTATCAAAGCTGGTGCGGATCGACTACCTTGCGTTAAACAAAAAGACCCAGGTCATTACGCCGACGCTGCTTGGGGAGCTGATTTTTGACGTGGTAAACGCTTCGATCAAGCCGCTTTTAAACCCGGAGCTGACCGCAAGCTGGGAAAAGGGGCTGACCTATGTGGCGGACGGCGAGATCACCTCGGATGAATATATGAAAAAGCTGTCCGATTTTATCATCCGGCGCACAAACGGCGTATTAAATCTGAATAACCAGTACCAGCTGCACGGATATTTTGAAAAGGTAAGCGAATTTTACAAAAAGGCGCCGGCAAAAAAAGCGGGGCAGGATAAGAAAAGCTGATTTAGTTTAAGAAAAGTAAATGAAATTAAGAAAAGTCAGGAAAGGAACTATTTTAAAATGGAACAGTGTAAAATTAAAAATTTGTATGATTTAAACGAAACGATCGCGGCAGGGCTTTTTGAGGGGCTGGAGTATCCTTGGGAGGCCTTGAGCAAGATTGGCGGCTTTATTTTAGAGCTTGGAAAAACCTTAGACAGCGCACGTTTTGAAAAGCGGGGCGACAATATCTGGATTGCAAAGTCCGCAAAGGTTGCGCCAAGCGCCTGCTTAAACGGGCCTTTGATCATTGACGAGGACGCCGAGATCCGGCACTGTGCGTTTATCCGCGGAAACGCCATTGTTGGAAAGGGCGCCACGGTTGGAAATTCCACCGAACTTAAAAATGTCGTGATCTTTAATGAAGTGCAGGCGCCGCATTACAACTATGTCGGGGATTCTATTTTAGGCTTCCATGCGCATATGGGCGCGGGTTCGATCACGTCGAACGTAAAGTCGGATAAAACGCTGGTCGCAGTTAAGGATGGGACAGAGGAAATCGAAACCGGGCTGAAAAAATTCGGCGCGATGCTTGGGGATTATGTGGAGGTAGGCTGCAACAGCGTCTTAAACCCGGGCACAGTCATAGGCAGGCATACGAATATTTACCCGCTTTCCATGGTACGGGGCGTGGTTGCGCCGCATTCCATTTATAAAAATAAGGGTGAGATCGTGGAGAAAAGAGGTTAAGGCGTTTTTATTCCGTTTGTGCAGCGGAATGAAATTGTTGTATTTTGCGTGTGAAAAGTTAAAAATTTGAAATTAAAAATTTGAATCTGAAATTTTGAATATGAAATAGACAGGGAGATGGATATTATGAGAGAAAGCAAGCTGGTTTTCGCGGCAAAGGCCGCCGCGTCCGTTGTACTTGCGGGGTGTCTGGTCGCAAGCCTTGGATTCAATATTTACCAGTTTAACAGGGCGGACGTTCAGGATAAGAAGGTGAATAAGTTTATTGATAACCAGCTGGAGCTTCAGGCGAAGGAAAAGGAAAAAGAAAACACCTACCAGGAAGACGGCTATAAGGTGGGGGATGAATATGAGATTATCAGCACAAAGCATATTTCAGACGCTTACCAAAACGGGGACGACAGCAAGCTGGAAAGCGCAGAGGATAAAAAAACGCTGGAAATGGCATCGACCGTTTTAAAGCAGATCATAAAAGAAGGTATGGGTGACTACGAAAAGGAGCTGGCGGTGTATGATTGGATGTACAAAAATATCAGCCAGGGCTCCGGCTCCGCCATTTCTCTGCCAGGGGTTTCGAATGATCAAAATTACACGCCATACGGCGTATTGTCCACCAGGAATAACACAGTCTGTGTCGGTTACGCGACGACGTTTCGATTATTTATGAATATGCTTGGCATGGAATGCCATATTGTGCATAACGAATACCATTCCTGGGATCTGGTGAAGCTGGAGGATGGAGAATGGTATCATGTAGACGTTTACTCCGATGTGCCAAGCAAATCCAAGTATCGCAATTTTAATATGTCAGACGGCGTAGCAAAGGCTTCCCATGACTGGGACGGTTCCGCGCTTCCAGAGGCAAAGGGCGTAAAATTTTCCTATGCGGTACAAAATGGAAAAGAGCTAAAAGATATTTACGCAGTCCCTGCGGAATTTAAAAAGGCGATCGACAAAAAGAAAACCGCAGCGTTTTATAAGTTCAAAAAACCGCTGAAAAGAGAGCAGCTTGGCATCGCGGATTTGATGTATAACCAGATGAACGCGGCGTTATCCTCTATGCCTGGTTTTGAGTCCTGGTCGTTGTCTGGAAGCTGGTACGAGGATGAAAAAGGCGATTATATCCTGGGCCTTTTTGCGTCGAACTATGACGAGATGGAAGAAGGCAGCATAGATCCGGATTCCGAGGAAGGCAAGAAGGTGACGAAAGCGGTCTCAAAGGCGTTTGAGGTGGATAAGGATACGTTAGATGAAGGCGGGAATACGGCAAGCGTGGATGTGGATCTGGATATCTCGGACGACGGAGGGACGCGGTATGAGACGCAGAATGGAGAAAGAGTGTTTGGTTTGTGACGGAGAATGGGGGGAGTGTGGAGATTCCGTGAGGCTGTATAAGTTAGGTCAGATTCCTGTAATTGTATAGTGGACTTGATCATGGAATTTCATAATCCGGTTTCTTTGCTTACTTTGTCTGCGATTCGAATAGAATAGGAAGTAGTATTATATGCGGCATAGAGATAAGATAAAAACCAGGCAGCAGGTTTATCCTGTTGCCTGGTTTTCTGTGCACACGGTCGCCCAAGTGAAATATGTCAGCAGAAGCTGACGGTCGCCCGGCGCGCGAGCAGGGTAAGAAAAATCTTCCCCTACTCGATTCCGGGGCATGACGAACGTAAATATTTTACGCATTCTTCTCCTTCGCCAAATTTTTCTGCGCCGTAGAAAGCATAAGCTTAATCCGGTTCAACTGGTTCACTTCGCTTGCTCCCGGGTCATAATCGATAGCCGCGATATTCGACATCGGATACCGCCTGCGCAGCTCTTTTATCACCCCTTTGCCTACGATATGGTTCGGAAGGCAGGCAAACGGCTGGGTGCAGATAATGTTGTTTACGCCGTTGTGCAAAAGCTCTAACATCTCCCCGGTTAAAAACCATCCTTCCCCGGTCTGGTTCCCCTGGGATACGATCGGCTCCGCGTATTCCGCAAGCTTTTCAATTCTTGCAGGCGCGTCAAAATGCTTGCTCTTTTGGAATTCGTCCTTTGCGGCTCCCCGCAGCCATTCAAAAAAGTTGATGCCAAGGTTTGCCATGCGCACAGACTTTTTCGGATTTCCAAGTATTTCCGCTTTAAAATTCTGGTTGTAGAAGCAGTAGAGCAAAAAGTCGGTTAAATCCGGCACGACCGCTTCCGCGCCTTCCGCTTCCAGCAGCTCTACGAGGTGGTTGTTTGCGGCCGGCATAAATTTCACTAAGATTTCGCCTACGACTCCGACACGCGGCTTTTTCACGTCACGCCTTGGCAGATTGTCAAAATCCCGGATGATCTTGCGGCACATCTGCTTGTATTTGTGATGGGAAAGCAGCTTATCCCTTGCGATAAAATCAATGACCCGCTTCTTCCATTTTTGATGCAGCTCATTTGCGGAGCCTTTTACGGCCTCGTACGGCCTTGTGGCATATAAGCAGCGCATAAAGATATCGCCAAATTCCAGCGCATACAGGCCGTGCTGGATCAGCGCCGGGGTAAATTTAAAGCCCGGATTTTTTTCAAACCCGCTTAAATTAATGGAAATCACCGGCACGTTCTGGTAGCCCGCCTTTTCCAAAGCCCTGCGGATAAAGCCGATGTAATTGGAAGCGCGGCACCCCCCTCCGGTCTGAGAGATTAATATCGCCGTTTTTTCCATATCGTATTTGCCCGAAGTCACCGCTTCCATAATCTGGCCCACAACCATAAGCGAAGGGTAGCACGCGTCGTTGTTAACATATTTTAGCCCGACGTTTACCGCGGAACGGTTGTCATTGTCCAAAACCACGATGTGGTAGCCTGCGACTGCAAAGGCAGGTTCGAGCAGCTCAAAATGAATTGGCGACATTTGCGGGCAGAGGATCGTATAATCTTTTCGCATTTCTTCCGTAAATACGGTGCGCTCAAAATTCGACGGGATAATGCGGCGTTTTTCGTGGCGCATCTCCCGCACGCGTATCGCGGCAAGCAGGGAACGGATTCTTATTCTTGCGGCGCCTAAATTATTAACCTCGTCGATTTTTAAGCACGTATAAATTTTCCCGGAATTGGTTAAAATATCACTGACACAATCCGTAGTAACCGCATCCAGGCCACAGCCGAAGGAATTAAGCTGGATCAGATCCAGGCGGTCGCATGTTTTGACGTAGCTTGCGGCGGCGTACAGGCGGGAATGGTACATCCACTGGTCCATAACGATCAGCGGCCGCTCCACCTTGTGCAGATGGGAAATGGAATCTTCCGTCAGCACCGCGATCCCATAGGAATTGATCAGCTCTGGAATGCCGTGGTTGATTTCCGGGTCAATATGGTAAGGGCGGCCTGCGAGCACGATGCCCCGCTTTTTATGCTCCTTTAGCCAGGCAAGGGTCTCCTCCCCCTTGCGCTGCATATCCTCCCGCACCTGGTTTAGCTCCTCCCAGGCAGCGTCCGCGGCTGCTTCGATTTCCGCCGCAGGGATAGATAAGTGGCCGCTTAATTCTTTTACAAGCCGCGCCTTTAACACGTCCAGGCTGCTGAAAGAGAAAAACGGGTTTAAAAACGCCATTTTCCCGCTGGATATTTCATCTACATTGTTTTTAATGTTTTCCGCGTAAGAGGTTACGATCGGGCAGTTGTAATGGTTGTTGGCGTCCGGAAATTCCTCCCGTTCGTACGGGATGCAAGGGTAAAAAATAAAATCCGGTTTTTGTCTGATCAGCCACGCAATATGCCCGTGGGCCAGCTTTGCCGGGTAGCATTCGGATTCGCTCGGTATGCTGTCTAACCCCAGCTCATAGATCCTACGGGAGGATGGCGGCGACAAAATAACGCGGTAGGACAGTTTTTTGAAAAATACAGCCCAAAACGGGTAATTTTCATACATGTTCAGTACGCGTGGAATGCCCACCGTGCCGCGTGCGGCTTCCTGTTCCGGCAAAGGCTCATAGCCGAAAATCCGTTTGTTTTTGTACGCGAAAAGGTTTGGGATATTTTCTTTATTTTTTTCTTTTCCAAGCCCGCGTTCGCAGCGGTTTCCGGTGATGTAGCGCCGCCCGCCGCCAAAGCGGTTTATTGTGAGCAGGCAGTGGTTTGTGCAGCCCTTGCATCTGGAAAGCTCGGTGTCAAAGGTAAGGGCGTTGATTTCTTCAATAGAAAGCATAGAGGACGGCTGTCCCGGCGTATGCCGTTCTTTTGCGATCAAAGCCGCGCCGAATGCGCCCATAATCCCCGCGATATCCGGCCGCACCGCGCACACCCCGGCGATTTTTTCAAAGCTGCGAAGCACCGCGTCATTGTAAAACGTGCCGCCCTGGACGACGATATTTTCCCCGAGGTCTTTTGCGTCCGTCAACTTGATTACTTTGAACAGCGCGTTTTTAATGACGGAATAGGCAAGCCCGGCGGAAATGTCCGCAACGCTTGCGCCTTCCTTTTGCGCCTGCTTTACCTTGGAGTTCATAAATACGGTACAGCGTGTCCCTAAATCAATCGGGTTTTGGGCAAACAGCGCCTCTTTCGCAAAATCCTGCACCGAATAGTTGAGGGACTTTGCGAAGGTTTCGATAAAGGAACCGCAGCCGGAGGAGCAGGCTTCATTTAACTGTACGCTGTCGACAGTCTGGTTTTTGATCTTGATGCATTTCATATCCTGCCCGCCGATATCTAAGATGCAGTCCACATCCGGCTCAAAAAACGCGGCGGCGTAATAATGGGATACCGTCTCTACCTCCCCTTCGTCCAGCATAAGCGCGGCTTTGGCAAGGGCCTCCCCGTATCCGGTGGAGCAGGCGTGGGCGATATGCGCTTCCTTAGGCAGCAGGGAATAAATTTCCTGGAGCGAGCGGATGCAGGCGGAAAGCGGGCTTCCGTTGTTATTTTCATAAAAGGAATAAAGCAGCGAGCCGTCCTCTGCCACAAGCGCGGTTTTGGTAGTCGTAGACCCTGCGTCAATCCCAAGGAAGCATTCCCCTTTGTAGGTGGCAAGGTCGCGGGTTTTTACGTGGTTATTGCCGTGGCTTTCTAAAAACGAGCGGTAGTCCTCCCGGGAGGAAAACAGCGGCTCCATGCGTTCTACCTCAAATTCCATATGGATGTCTGACGAAAGCTTTTTTTGTATCGTATTTAAGGTGGTCGCCGCCTCTTTTTTGAAATTAAGCGCAGAGCCGATAGCCGCAAAAAGGTGCGAATTTTCCGGCAGGATCGTGTGCTCGTCATCCAGCCTTAACGTGCGGATGAAAGCGGCGCGCAGTTCGGATAAAAAGTGGAGCGGGCCCCCTAAGAACGCGACATGGCCCCGGATTGGCTTTCCGCAGGCAAGGCCGCTGATGGTCTGGTTGACCACCGCCTGGAAAATAGAAGCGGATAAATCTTCTTTTGTGGCGCCTTCGTTGATCAAAGGCTGGATATCGGTTTTTGCGAACACCCCGCAGCGCGCGGCGATCGGATAGATTTCCTGGTAATTTTTTGCATATTGGTTCAGGCCGGACGCGTCTGTCTGGATCAAAGACGCCATCTGGTCGATAAAAGAGCCGGTGCCGCCGGCGCAGATGCCGTTCATGCGCTGTTCCACGTTGCCGCCCTCAAAATATATGATCTTTGCATCCTCCCCGCCAAGCTCGATCGCCACGTCGGTTTTCGGCGCGTTTTTGGAAAGCGCGCCCGCCACGGCAATGACTTCCTGGACAAACGGGATTTCCAGATGCTTTGCAAGCGTCAGCCCGCCGGAGCCTGTGATTACCGGAGCTACGGCAAGCTCGCCAAGCTTACAGGATGCTTTTTCTAATAGGTTTTTTAATGTTTCCCGGATATTTGCATAGTGCCTTTCATAATCTGCAAACATCAGCTGGTCGGTTTCATCTAAGATTGCGATTTTTACAGTTGTGGAACCAATGTCGATCCCAAGTTTGCATAATGATGTTTTACTCATATTCTCACCTGTCGTATCATTGAATGGAAAAAATTTTCAGTTTCTACTTATTAAAATATGAATTGGTTTCCGAAAACATTCTACATTATACGACACTGTCCTTAAAAAGACAATTCACTTTTTTCAATTTTATGATCTTTTTATAATTGCTGGAAAGTTCTGTAACTCATTTTTGTAACTATTTTTCCTGTCCCGCTCACTTTTTTTGGCGCGCGGAATACATTGTTAATATGAAGAAAAATGAGGTGTAAATTATGGATCATTATACAGCAGGGGATGACGCAAGGGCAAGATGCCGGGGCATCCTCCATGTAGTCAAAAAAGGCGATACCTTGTATAAAATAGCAAAAAAACACGGCGTGCCGTTGTCCCGGGTGATGTACGCAAACCCATATGTGGATGTATACAATCTACAGATAGGAGATGAGATCTGCGTGCCGGTATCTTACCGCCCGCCATGCCCATGCAACCGCCCGGGCTGCTGCCCGCCGGAATATGGCTGCCCAGGGAACTGCCCGGGAGCGCGCCCGCCAGAATGCCACTGTCCAGACGACCGCCCGGGCCGCCCGCCAATGCCGGGGAACCGCCCGGGAAACCGTCCGCCGATGCCGGGGGATCGTCCGGGAAGCCGCCCGCCAATGTCAGGAAATCGTCCGCCGATGCCGGGGAACCGCCCAGGAAGCCGCCCGCCAATGTCAGAAAACCGCCCAGGGAATCGTCCGGGAAACCGCCCGCCAATGTCAGAAAACCGCCCAGGGAATCGCCCGCCAATGTCAGGAAACCGTCCGGGGAATCGCCCATCAATGCCAGACGATTGTCCAGGAAACTGCGCATCGATGCCGGGCGGCTGTCCAGGGAATTGCCCGGGAGGCCGTCCGCCGATGCCGGGGAATCGCCCGGGAAACCGTCCGCGGATGGAGGAAACCAGCCCGGGGAGCCAGACAGAAATGCCGGAGGAAAGCTTTGAAATGTCAGAGGGCTTTGAAATGCCGGAGAGCTTTGAAATGTCACAAGGTAATGGCGGAGTGAATTTAGAAATGCCAGAGGAGTCTGTAGGCGCGGATCTGGAGACGTCCAAAGACTATGCCAAATTGCCGCAAAACCGCGACGGGGAAAATGGTTGGGATGATATGATAAGCAGCCAGCCATGGGAACGTATGCCGAAGTATCCGTCGATGTCCAAAGAGCAGGAAAACCCTCCGTATCCACAGGGGCCAGAGGATGAGGCGTATTTATCCGGCGAGCCGCAGCGGCAGGAAAATTCCTTTCCATCCGTAGGCGTTCGGCGAAAGGGGGAGCCTTCTTCCGCCACGCAAAATGGCGCAATTGAGCAGGCGCGGGAAAGTACGCTGGATGACGCGTACGAAAGCGTGCAGGGGAAGCTTCAATCCGATGCATATGAAAATATGCAGGGGAATATGCCAGAGGATGCGTATGAAAATATGCAAAATAGTATGCGAAAAAACACGCCGCAGCGATTTATGGACGGCATGGAACAGGATATGCCCTGGTTCAATACGATGAACTCTGAACGGATGGTAGACGAATATTTAATGGGTATGCCGCGTATGGAAAAGAAGAAATAACAGAAGAAATAACAATTGACAAAATATTGCACTATTTATATAATGCAGGAAAGAGCATTGCGATTTTAAAAGGCTGTCAGTCCATGCCGTAAAAAGCGAAAATGGACTGGCGGCAAAAGAAACAGAAAATACGGTTTCATGGAGGTAAAAATGAACTTTATAAGTAAGCTGGAGCGTAAATTTTCCAGATATGCGGTGAGCAATTTAACCCTGTATTTAATTTTTGGATATGTCGTTGGATATGTCCTGGGCTTTATGGCGCCGAATCTGTTAAATTATTTAACGCTGAATCCATATTTAATTTTGCGCGGGCAGGTATGGCGGCTCGTAACCTGGGTTTTGATCCCGCCTTCTATGCAAAATATTATATTTTACGTGATCATGATGCTGTTTTATTACCAGCTTGGCATGAGCCTGGAGCGGACATGGGGAACGTTTCGGTATAATGTATACATTTTTGGAGGAATCCTCTATACCGCGCTGGGCGCGATTGGGACATGGCTTGTTCTGACCGTGGTTTATGGAAGCGCCAGCGCAAACCTGATGGGCACGGTCGTAGGCATGCAGGTCAGCACGTATTACATCTGTATGTCCATTTTCCTTGCGTTTGCGGCGTGTTATCCGAATATGCAGGTGCTTTTGTATTTTATCATACCGATTAAAATGAAATGGATGGCGTATGTGTATGCGGCTTTGATGGCTTATGATTTTATAAAGAGCGACTGGGTAGGCAGGGTTATGCTTGTGATGTCCTTGTTGAATTTTTTGATCTTCTTTTTGTCCACCAGGGATTTTTACCGCTATTCGCCAAAGGAGGTGCATCGAAAACAGGTATACCGTCAGGCGATGAAGCAGCCAAAGGGTGGGATCACAAAGCATAAATGCGCCGTTTGCGGCAGGACGGAGTTGGACGACCCGTCGCTCCAATTTCGGTTTTGCTCAAAATGCGATGGAAACTACGAGTATTGCCAGGACCATTTGTTTACGCACCAACATATAAAAAACTGTAAATAAATGTAAGATTTTTTTCAGAAAGGACTAGACGAATTTAGCGAAATATGCGAAAATATGCTTAGTGCGTCGAAGTATTATATATTCAATTGAAAGGAGTCTTAAAATGATTTACACACAGGAAGTTCAAAACATGTGTCCG
>CANDMI010000017.1 GCA_947385775.1 uncultured Eubacterium sp.
TCGTTACTATACGCAGGAAAACATACATGATTTTTTGAGGATAAAGGAACTAAAGGAGCGGGGATACCAGCTCAAGGCGATCAAGCTTATTTTACAGGATGAAAAAGGGTATATGGATGACGCGCCACAGCCGGCTATCCGCATTGAAAAAGTGGATGGCGTGGATATTGGAGAGGAGGCATTGAAAAGAGAAATGGCGAAAAATGAAATGGTGCATGTTACACAAAAAACAAGCCCTTTGCAGGATGAAATGCAGCGGGAAAAGCGCATGGAGCAGTTTCAGAGTATGATGACGGAAATCGTGCGCAAGGCCATCGCTGAAAACAATGAAGACCTAGGGCAGGAGGTCGGCGTGCAGGTGGGCAACCATGTGATCAAAGAGATGAACTACCTGATGCGCACCCAGGAGGAGCAGGAAGAGGAGCGTTACCGAAAGTTGGACGAAGCCATCCGCAGCATGGGCAGGCATGGAAAACGCCCGAAAAAAGAGCGCTTAAGCCGTAAGGAACGAAAACTGTTAAAGGAGAAAAATGAGATGGCTCCAGATTTAACCGTCTAATTACATACAAAAAACCGCCGGAAAACCGGCGGTTTTAATATGCGCAGAGCCTGCGCAAAAAACGACGCTATGTACGTCAAAACGGGCGATTAAGCCTGCTCAATCGCGCCTGTCGGGCAAGCGCCTGCGCATGTGCCGCAGTCTACGCAAGAAGCAGCGTCGATCTCATATTTGCCATCCCCTGCGGAAATAGCGCCTACTGGGCATTCCCCTTCACATGTCCCACAGTTTACACAGCTGTCTGTGATTTGATAAGCCATAGTTTTCATCCTCCTTAATAATAATAATACAATACGAAATATTTTCGCTGAATACATTTTAATACAAAAATGAAATGAATACAAGTATAAAAATTAAAACATAAAAGCATAAAGAAGCCAAAAGCAAAACCGCAACAGACCAAAGTTAAGCCGTAACGCGCATTGTGGCAATTGTCCCGATTGACATTACGTATCGACTATAGTATATTATATGCGGATATAAAAATGTATTTGTACGATAGGTACAGAAAAGGAGAAAATTATGGCACAGCAGGTTACAAAAAATACGATGATAGGGGAGCTGCTTCAGATTAATGAAAATATAGCGCCAGTATTGCTCAATATTGGGATGCATTGCCTGGGCTGCCCGTCGTCCCAGATGGAAACGATCGAAGAAGCGGCTATGGTGCATGGCATTGAGCCAGACGCGCTGGTAAACCAGATCAACGAGTTTTTAGCGAAAAATTAAGCGGACGGGACAGGAAGCGAAAATAAAAAACAGGGCCATCGCGGAAAAGGCGAAGCCCTGTTTTTATGCAAAATTAAATCGCAGCGAACTGCTGTAGGGCCTGATTTTTGATAACGCAGTCAAAATGCTCGTCAAAATAGGCTTCGATCGATTTTGAAAAAGCCAGCGGCGTAGAGTATTCAGACAAGATGTTGCACACTTTGTTAAATTCCTCCGGCGTATGGGAGCTTTTATGGATGATCAAATAAAACATGTGTGTCTGCGCGTCACGAAACAGAGAATTTTCCCCCTCATAATATCCTTCCAATACACCTGATATTTCAGACATAACATCCAGACTCTGAATGGAAAACAGTTTTGTGATATCTACGGGAACGTCTATCGCAGGAGAGCTTGCAACCGCTTCTTTCGTTTCGTGCTTTACAACCTGCTCCAATGGGATAAATTCATCAGAGCCTTTTTTCGATTTTTTGTCGTCGGCTGCGTCGGATTGTATTTCCTGCTGGATTTTTTGGAATAAATCTAAAATATCATTTGCACTGGCTGCTTCGTAAGGCTCGCCCTGGTCCAGCGCATAGCCAGAAAAACTATCGTCATAATCGGAATCGGAAAATTTGGAAAAACGCGTGTCTAATTCTTCCGGATATTCTACTTTCGTAATCAATAGGATGATCGCATCCTGGGATATCGGAATGGCTTCGATCATCAAAGGAATATCGTCAGCCTCAAACCCAAATTCATAAGAAGCTTGCTGCATCATGTCGCGAAATAAATTTTTCGCTTTTTCGGTGCCGTATGCAAGCTCACTGATTTTTAAATGGCGGTCTGCAAGGTCTTCCTTCGTCAGTGTGCATCGAATCTGAGTGTCACTTACTTTTTCGATCTTCATTTCATCACTCCCTTAAACAAATGTCTTATGTTTTATACAATAGTAAATAAACATAGAATGCCAGTAACAGCGCATATGCGCACGTTATATACGGGATGCCCTCCGGTATGCCTAAAATTAGAGTGCATAGCACATCATATGCAGGATACCTTGTGGGTAAACAAAGTATATAAAAAATATGTAAGATAGTCAAGTGTATTCAGACAAATTTAGAAAAAAATTATAAAAATTTTCAAAAAGCGCTTGCCAAATCATGGAAAGAGTGATATAACAGTTCCAGGAGATGCTACGACAAGCATTTTTTAATCAGCTTCATTCTGGATAAGCGCTGTATAATTAAGTAATTCTTATAATCTATAGCATCCCGATATCCCCATATATCATTCTATACGATGTCTAAGAAATGTTGTCACATGGATCAATAGAAATATTGTTATAATGAAATGTGGTCACAAAGAAATGTTATCAGAAAGAAATGTTGCTACATTGATCAAAACAAAAGTTATCTATTATTTTTATTTCGAAGCGCATACGCTTCATTCAGGCAATGTATTCACAAAATATTCCATATTGATATACGAATATAGGTAAAAAACAACGCATACAAGGATAAGCATCTCTTATCAAAAATAACGGCAAAAAGCGATTGCCGCAGGGAGGGGAGGTGATGCGATGTAAAAAGGGCATTGTTTTTCCATGTACATGCCTTGCAGCAATTTTGGAACAGGAATTTCGGATGGAAGCTTTGGATATGCGTCAAAAAGATTCCAAAAAGAAATGCGAGAAAAATACAAAAAGAAATACAATAAGAAATACAAACAAGAAATACAAAAAAGAAGAAAAATCCATCGTAAAAAGTCTTACTAGGCTTCGCGTTTGGAAAAGAAGGCTTGCAGGGAAAGCAGATGTCAAAGGATACGTAAATTACATTTGATAACTGACGAAAACAATGACAGCGTCTGATGAAACAAAAAGCGCGGAAGTTTGTCATATCACAGGTTATTTTTATAATTGTACATTCCGTATTTTTCGTTTATCAGAGAATAGGTGGGAGAGATGAATAGGGAAAAGCTGATCATAGAATTAGAAAATATACAGCAACAGGGCATCACGATTTATTTCGACGGCGAAAAAAGCACGCCGGAAAACGTGACCGAAAATTTATGCGTCCAGGAAGAATTGTCTTATATGCGGGATTATGTTTATGACGAGGGGGTGTTAAAGGAATTACATTTTGACAAAGTAAAAAACAGGTAACGTAACTTAGACGCATACAAAAAAGGATACCTCAATGCCTTTCAAAAACTATGTGTCGGTGACAATTTGATAAAAGAAAAAAGAGGAAGCGGGCAGAATGTATGATATGGGGATATCGGTTCTGCCCGCTTGAAAGTATTTCTTGTAAATTCGACAACAACACGCTATAATGGTAAAAAGATACATAAGAGTCAGGAGGAAAAGCAATGAGGAAAAAGCTGATACCGGTTTTGTCTGTGTTAATTTTAATTTTTATCATCTTGGTATGTCTGATCGTCGGAAAAAAAGTCAAGCAATATATGCCAAGCAAAGAGGTACAGGATTTAAATAAATATTTTGCAGTCGAAACGGAGCAAGAAGCCGCTATAGAAGTGAACCATACTTTGGTTGAGCAAAAAGCGTTCCAAAAGGATGGGGAAATCTATCTGGATTACCAGTATGTGCACGATGAGTTCAACCACAGGTTTTATTGGGACGCCAATGAAAATATCATGCTTTACACGACTTCTGAAAATGTGATCAAAATACCTGCCCAGGGCAAAGACTATTATATAGGAAAGAAAAAAACAAGCATGGATTACGATATCGTGCTGGTAGACGCGAATAAAACTTATCTTGCGCTGGATTTTGTCGCGGCGTATACGGATCTGGAATACAAAACCTATGGAGAGCCAAGCCGCGTGCTGATCCAGACAAAATGGGGGACGGTTACAAATGTGCAGGTGAAAAAAAAGACGCAGCTGCGCGTAAAGGGCGGCATTAAAAGCAATATTTTAAAAGAATTAAAAAAAGGAGATCAGTTAATTAAGTTAGAAGCTCTGGAAAACTGGACGAAAGTGTCCACCGAGGATGGATTGATCGGATATGTGCAAAACAAACGGCTTGGGCTGGAAACAGAGCAGACAGAAAATCATGAATTTAAACAGGAAATTTTCCCGCACTTAGTTAAGGATTTTGAGATCAATATGGCTTGGCACCAGATCACAGTGCCGGACGCAAATTATTCGATCACTTCGGCGCTGCAAAATACAAAAGGGATCAATGTCATATCCCCGACCTGGTTTTATTTAAATGATAACGACGGCGGCATCGGCAGCTTTGCAAGCACGGATTATGTAAAATACTGCCATGAAAACAATATCGAGGTCTGGGGGCTGGTCAGCAATCTGGTAAACCAGGAGGTCAACACAGAGGAGGTTTTGACCCATACCTCCAAGCGTGAAAATTTTGAAAACCAGATCATGGCGGCGGCGATCCAGTATGGGCTGGACGGCATTAATATCGACCTGGAGGAATTAAAAGGCACGGTAGGGGAAGGCTTTATCCAGTTTATACGCGAGCTGTCATTAAAATGCGATAAAAACGGGATGGTTCTTTCCGTAGATAATTATGTGTCATCCGAATACACTCAATTTTATGACAGGAAAGAGCAGGCGGCGTTTGCGGATTATCTGATCGTTATGGCGTATGATGAGCATTACGCGGGATCGGATGAAGGCTCGACAGCGTCGATCGGGTTTGTGACGAAGGCGGCGGACGACATTCTTGCGGAAGGCGTGCCAGCCGAGCAGGTGGTTCTTGGAATGCCGTTTTATACAAGGATATGGGCGGAAACGCCAAAGGAGGCTTCGGGGGAGGATACCGAGTCTGCGTCGGACGATTATGTGCCGTATGAACTGACCAGCGAGGCGGTTGGCATGAATGAGGCGATGAACCGGATGCAGGTCAACGGAGCCGACAAAAAATGGCTGGAGGAATCCGGGCAGTATTACACCGAATATGTATTTAATAATGTAACCTATAAAATCTGGCTGGAAGACGTAAAGTCTTTAGAAGAAAAGCTAAAGGTCATGGACAGCCACGGATTTGCGGGCGCGTCTTTCTGGAAGCTTGGACTGGAGGACAGTGCGGTATGGGATACGATCATAAAATATATTAAATAATTTTTTCAAATCAAAAAGCTTTGCTTATCGGTTGGATGGGCAGAGCTTTTTGTGATTTTCGCGATTTTATTTCATAAGTATAGTAATAAAAAACCAGGAGGCAGGGAAAAATGAAACAGAGATTAGAATTGTTGATGTCTATTCTTGTGTTGATTTGCGCCTGCGTATTAGCAAGGAAAGGTTCTGTCTTTGTAGCGGGAAGGCAGGTCAAGCAGCAAAAGGAGTGCATCGTAGTGGATGTGGGCCACGGCGGATTTGACTCCGGCAAGATCGGGGTGAACGGGGAGCTGGAAAAGGATATTAATTTACAGGTCGCGTTAAAATTAAAAAAAGCGCTGGAAAAAGACGGGATGAAGGTCGTTATGACAAGGGAAGAGGACAAAGGGCTTTACGATGAAAGCGCGTCGAATAAAAAAGTCCAGGATTTACAGCGCAGGTGCGATCTGATCAACAACGAAAAGCCCACGCTGACCGTCAGCATCCATCAAAACAGCTACACAAGCCCGGACATAAAGGGGGCGCAGGTGTTTTATTATGCAACCTCTATCGAAAGCAAAAAGCTGGCGGAACTGATTCAAAATGCACTGGTTAAACAGGCTGACCCGCAAAACCACAGGCAGGCCAAGTCAAACGACAGCTATTATATACTGAAAAAGACCACATCCCCGATCGTCATTGTGGAATGTGGCTTTTTAAGCAATCCAGGCGAAGCCAAAAAGCTGTCGGACGAAGCGTACCAGGAAACCGTCGCTTCGGCGGTGCGAAGCGGCATTTACGAATATATTGGGAAAAAGAGCGAATGAAAATAAAAGGCGCATAACGACGGCGATTCTAAGTTCCGATGAAAAAGTATGGGCAAATCCATAAGAACGTGTTATAATATTACTCATGAAAACAAAAATGGTTAAAATAGACGAAAGCAGCATAGATTTCCATGTGATCGAACATGCCGGGGAAATTCTTCGCGCCGGAGGGCTGGTGGCGTTTCCGACCGAAACCGTATATGGATTGGGAGCGGATGCGCTAAACGCAACAGCCGCGGGACGGATCTACCAGGCAAAGGGAAGGCCGTCGGATAACCCTTTGATCGTGCATATCCATTCTATGGGGCAGTTGGAAAAAATTACTGCGCATGTGCCCCAAAAGGCAAGGCTTTTGGCGGACGCGTTCTGGCCCGGGCCTCTTACGATGATCTTTCCAAAAAATGGGCTTGTGCCCTACGAGACGACAGGCGGGCTGGATACGGTTGCCGTGCGTATGCCGAAAAATAAAATTGCGCTTGCGCTTATCAAGGCAGGGGGCGGCTATATTGCCGCGCCAAGCGCAAACGCGTCAGGCAGGCCAAGCCCTACCCTTGCGATGCATGTATATGAGGATATGCAGGGAAAGATCCCTTTGATATTGGACGGAGGAGAGGTCAAAGTCGGGCTGGAATCCACGATCGTGGATTTTACAGAGCCTGTTCCTTTGATCCTGCGTCCGGGGTTTCTTACATTGGAAAAAATAAGAAGCGTGATCGGGGACGCGGCGCTGGACCCAGGCGTAATAAAAGCCGGGAGTGAAAAAAGGCCAAAGGCGCCTGGCATGAAATATAGGCATTACGCTCCAAAAGCGGATTTGGTTATAGTGGAGGGGGAGTTTTCTATCGTTGCCGCAAAGATCCGGGAATTGACGAAAAAAAGCGTCGCGGAGGGAAAAAAGGTAGGCGTGATAGCAACCAGGGAGACAATCGGTTATTATGAACAGGGTCTTGTATTGAGCATCGGAGAGCGGCAGGAGGAAGAGACAATTGCTCATAATCTTTATAAGATACTTAGACAGTTTGACGAGTCTGATGTGGATATTATTTATTCAGAAAGCTTTCAGGCTCTGCCAATGGGGGAAGCGATCATGAACCGTCTGTGGAAAGCGGCGGGGCATCAGGTGATAAAAGCTAAGTAGCCGGGGGATTATATGGATACATATAAAAAGATTATTTTTGTGGATAAAGCAGGCAACAGCCGGGCGCCGATGGCATGTGAGTTGTTAAAAGAATATATGCCAAAACAGCCAGTGGATATACAGGCGCGGGGGATCGTGGTTTTATTTCCGGAGCCTTTGAACCAAAAAGCGGAGGCCGTCCTTATCAGCAATGGCATCACACTGGAAAATTATATGTCCAGCCAGTTAGAGGAAGAGGATTTTGCCCAGGACACGCTGATCGTGGTCATGGAAAATGGCGATAAGCAAAAGATCCAGGACATGTTCCAAAACGCGATACCGGAACATATCCAGGTATTGACAGAGATGGTGGGCGACGAGCTTGAGATCATGGACCCGTACGGAGGCTCCCTGCAAGCGTACGGCCTGTGCTATGAGACATTGTCCAAGTCTGTAAAAAAGCTTGCGGCGAAGCTGTCCCGCGGGAAATAAAAGCAGCCGTTCCTGTCTGTATCGTTTCAAATGATAATATAATTATATAAGGAATGGAAAAATTTTATAGACAATTTGAATGGAAATGTTATAATGTACGTATTGGATTTTATGCCAGGATAAAAAAGGAGACAGATGAAAAACAAAAAGAAGGTGTTTCAGGCGTTTACGATGGTAATACAATTTAGCCTTAATATGCTGGTTCCGATCGTGATGTGCACGCTGTTTGGCGTTTGGCTTGGAAATAAAATCCATGCGCCGGCCATTGCCGTCCTGTTTTTTTTCATGGGCGCGTTTGCAGGGTTTCGCAACATCTTTATTATGGCAAAAAAAATCTATCAGGATGACGGCCGAGATGGAAAAAGATAATTTCCTGTGGGCAAAAAACAGGAAGGAGTGAATTTGGAATGTTTAGACGATTGAACCAGGCGCTTCCAGGTTTGCTGCTTGGCATCCTTATTTATGGCATCCTTGTGCAGGTGACGGGGGTGTGGTTTGTGGAAGATAAGCTGCGCTACACAAGCGGGCTTTGGATCGGGATTGGGACCGCGATGGGGTTAGCCTATCATATTGCCCGGGTCATTGCTGAAACGATTGACGTTCCAGACGCGAAAAAGGCAGGCTCTAGGATCGTTGCAAAGGGGATTTTAAGATATGCGGCGGTGGCGGCAGTTTTTATCGTGACACTGTATTATGATCTTGGCAGCCTTGTCACCTTGTTTCTTGGGGTGATGGGCTTAAAGATATCGGCTTATTTACAGCCGGCGTTACAAAAAGCGTTTAGAAAAACTACAGCGAAAGGTGGTGCATCCACAGACGAAACGAATGAATGAAAAAAGGAGGTGAAAATGTGACAGGTGCAGTCGTAATGTCTTCTAGTGCTGATGAAATTGATTTTATGATACATGGGTTGTTTTCCTATCACCTGTTTGGGCATGAATTATGGATCACAACATCACATGTGTGTATATTGATCGTCATGCTTGTTTTGATAGGGTTTGCGCTTGCAGCCAATATCAAAATGCGAAATGCAACAGAAATACCGGGTACATTCCAGAATATTTTAGAGATAATTGTCAGTAAATTAGATGGAATGGTAGAGGGTACAATGGGTAAGAGCGCCCACAAATTTGTAAATTATATCAGCACGATTTTTATGTTTATTTTAGTAAGCAATATATCTGGGCTGTTTGGCTTAAGGCCGCCAACCGCAGATTACGGCACTACATTGGCGCTTGGCGTGATCACATTTTGCATGATCCATTTCTGCCAGTTTAAATACCAAAAGCCAAAGCAGATCTGGATCGATATGTGCTCACCGTTGCCGCCATGGCTGCCGATCTGGTTCCCGATCAACCTGATAAGCGAGATCGCGGTTCCGATATCGCTGTCATTGCGTTTATTTGCAAACGTTTTATCCGGAACGGTAATGATGGCATTGGTTTATGGGCTGCTGTCAAAAATCGCCATTGCGTGGCCGGCAGCGCTGCATGTGTATTTTGATCTGTTTTCCGGGGCGATCCAGACCTATGTATTTTGTATGCTCACGATGACCTATGTCAGCCAGCAATGTGAAACAGATTAAAAAATTGTAATTCAGATTACTGAAAATTAAAGGAGGAATTCATTATGAATATCACAGGGGAAGATTTAATTTTAGCGTGTTCAGCAATCGGCGCGGGCCTTGCGGTCATTGCAGGTATCGGGCCTGGTATCGGGCAGGGTATCGCTGCCGGGCATGGCGCGGCGGCGGTTGGAAGAAATCCTGGCGCAAAGTCAGACATTATGTCCACGATGTTATTAGGACAGGCTGTTGCTGAGACGACCGGTTTGTACGGTTTGTTAGTCGCAATGCTTTTACTTTTCGTAAAACCATTAGTATAAGCTGCGCGCAGATGTGCGTAAGTTTGGAATGATACGGAAAGGAGGCAAAACAGAGCGGACATGACCAGATTATTTGATCTTGATTTTCAGTTACTACAAGATGCGGTGCTGTTAGCGATTGCCATCTTTGTATTATTTCTTGTAATGTCATATTTCCTTTTAAATCCTGTCAGGAAGCTGCTCCAGGACAGGCAGAAAAAGATCCAGGATGATATTGACAATGCAAAGACAGACAAAGAAAAAGCAGCTGTCATGAAGGCAGAGTATGAAGAAAAACTGAAAAAAGTAGACAAGGAAGCAGAAGCCATTTTAAGCGAAGCGCGTCAGAAGGCTTTGGGAAATGAAGCGCGTATCATTGACGAAGCAAAGCAAGAAGCTGCCAAGATCATCCAGCACGCGAAAGAAGAAGCGAAGCTGGAAAAAGACCGCGTATTGGATGAAATGAAACAGGAGATGGTTGCGGTCGCATCCATGATGGCTGCGAAGGTGGTAGCTTCATCCATCGATACGACAGTTCAAAATGCGCTTGTGGAAGAGACATTGAAAGAAATGGGTGAGTCGACATGGCAAAGCTAGTATCCAAAACGTATGGAGACGCATTATTTGAGCTGGCTTTGGAGACCGGGCAGATAGACGGCTTATTGCAGGAAGCGAAAGCGTTGCTTCCTATTATAAAAGAAAACGAAGACCTGGCGAGGATAATGAACCATCCTAAAATCGTCGTAGAAGAAAAACAAAAAATAGTAGAGGATATATTCAAAGAGCGCGCATCCAGGGAGATGGTGGGCCTGATGCGTATGATCATCGAAAAAGGCCATTACAACGAGTTTGACAGCGTATTGGAATATTTTATAAATGAAGTTAAGGAATATAAAAAAATAGGGACGGCATACGTATCCTCCCCTATGGAACTGTCCTTGGCGCAAAAAGATTCCATCCGCAGGAAGCTTTTGGATACCACCAGATATGCTCAGTTTGAGTTCCACTACCAGATCGACCCGTCCCTGATCGGGGGGATCGTCATCCGCATAGGGGACAGAGTGATCGATGGCAGCGTGAAAAACAAGCTGGCAAGGCTGGCAAGTGAATTGTCAAAAACGAAGTTACAGGTGTCATAGCAATATGGCAAAAACAGTTGAAAGTAGGTGACTATTGTCCATGAATTTAAAACCAGAGGAGATTAGTTCCGTCATCAAAGAGCAGATCAAAAGATACGCGGCAGAGCTTGAGGTCGCGGATGTAGGCACCGTTATCCAGGTAGCCGACGGCATCGCGCGTATTCATGGTCTGGAAAATGCGATGCAGGGCGAACTGTTGGAATTTCCGGGTGAGATATATGGAATGGTATTAAACCTTGAAGAAGATAATGTTGGAGCCGTATTGCTTGGTGACAACAAAAACATTAACGAGGGCGATACCGTAAAGACTACCGGGCGCGTGGTGGAGGTGCCGGTAGGAGACGCTATGATCGGGCGTGTCGTAAACGCGCTGGGACAGCCGATTGACGGCAAAGGGCCGATCAAGACCGAAAAGCATCGCCAGATTGAAAGGGTGGCGTCCGGCGTTATTTCAAGAAAATCTGTAGACACCCCGTTGCAGACAGGCATTAAGGCGATCGATTCCATGATACCGATCGGCCGTGGACAGCGTGAGCTGATCATCGGCGACAGGCAGACAGGAAAGACGGCGATCGCGGTTGATACCATTATCAACCAGAAAAACCAAGGCGTAAAATGCATTTACGTTGCGATCGGGCAGAAAGCCTCTACGGTCGCGTCCATTGTAAAAACATTAGAAGAGTTTGGCGCGATGGCGTATACGACAGTCGTAGCCGCTACCGCAAGCGAGCTTGCGCCGTTGCAGTACATCGCTCCGTATTCCGGATGCGCGATCGGCGAAGAATGGATGGAAAACGGGGAGGACGTGCTCGTAATTTACGATGACCTTAGTAAGCATGCGACGGCATATCGTACGCTTTCCCTTCTGCTGCGCAGACCGCCAGGACGTGAGGCGTATCCTGGGGATGTATTTTACCTGCATTCCAGGCTGCTTGAGCGGGCGGCGAGGTTATCTGAAAAATTGGGCGGCGGCTCTTTAACCGCGCTTCCGATCATAGAGACTCAGGCAGGGGACGTTTCCGCATATATCCCGACCAACGTTATCTCCATTACAGACGGGCAGATTTATCTGGAAACAGAAATGTTTAATTCCGGCTTCCGTCCGGCGATTAACGCCGGGCTTTCCGTATCCAGGGTAGGCGGCGCGGCGCAGATCAAAGCGATCAAAAAGATTGCGGCCCCGATCCGTGTGGAACTGGCGCAGTACCGCGAGCTTGCGGCGTTCGCGCAGTTTGGCTCCGAGCTGGACGCGGATACAAAAGAAAAGCTGGAGCAGGGCGAGAGGATCAGGGAAGTGTTAAAGCAGCCGCAGTACCAGCCGATGCCGGTGGAAAAACAGGTGATCATTATTTACGCGGCTACGAATAAATACTTGTTAGACATCCCGACAGACGATATCCTGCGTTTTGAAAGCGAACTGTTTGAATATATCGATACAAAATATCCGGAAATCCCAGAGTCCATCCGTACGACAAAGGTTCTGGAAGAGGATGTTGAGAAGAAATTAATTAAGGCAATTGAAGAATGTAAAAAATCATTTCGGTAGGAAAATAAGGCGGTGATAAAATATGGCCTCGATGAGAGACATTAAAAGAAGAAAAAGCAGCATACAAAGTACGCAGCAGATCACAAAAGCCATGAAATTAGTTTCTACCGTAAAGCTGCAAAAAGCAAAGGCGCATGCAGAGCAGACAGACCCGTACTTCCAGTATATGTACCGCACCGTGACCTCCATGCTCGCAAGGTCAGGGAATATGGATCATCCATATTTAAAGGACAATGGCTCTGACAAGATCGCGATCGTAGTCATTACTTCAAACCGCGGGCTGGCGGGAGGATACAATACAAACATCACAAAGCTCGTGCAGGGCAGCGGGCTGCCAGTTGGCCAGGTGGAATTGTACACGATCGGCACAAAGGGCAAAGAGATACTGGAGCGCAAAGGGTACCAGGTGGCGGACGACAAATCGGATATCATAGAAAATCCTACGTATAAAGACGCGATGGAAGTCTGTGACAAAGTCTTAAAAGACTACGAAGAAGGAAAAATAGGCCAGATCTATCTTGCCTATACACATTTTAAAAACACAGTTGTCCATCAGCCGAAGCTGATGAAGCTTCTGCCAGTGGAATTTTCAGATACGGATATCCAGTCGGCTGAGAAAAACCTGCTCATGAATTACGAGCCAAATGAAAGGGATGCGTTAGATTTAATTATCCCGAAGTATGTGACCAGCATTTTCTATGGCGCGCTTGTGGAAGCCGCGGCCAGTGAAAATGGCGCAAGGATGCAGGCAATGGACTCTGCGACAAGCAATGCGGAAGACATGATAAGTGATTTGTCTTTGAAATATAACCGCGCCCGTCAGGGATCGATCACACAGGAGTTGACCGAAATTATCGCTGGCGCGGAAGCAATCAGCTAAAAATTAAGGAAAGGTGTGATAGTAAATAATGGCAGGAGCGAATATAGGGAAAATCACTCAGATTGTTGGCGCTGTCTTGGATATTAAATTTACAACAAAGCTTCCAGAGATCAACGAAGCGATTGAAATTAACCGCAAGGATGGCGGAAGGCTTGTAGTCGAGGTTGCGCAGCATCTGGGAGATGATACCGTCCGGTGTATTGCCATGGGCCCGACCGACGGGCTGGTGCGCGGCATGGAAGCGAGAGCGACAGGCGCGTCTATCCGAGTGCCAGTTGGTGAAAATACATTGGGGCGTATGTTCAATGTATTGGGTGACCCGATCGACGAGGTGCAGCCACCGGTCGGCGTGGAATACAGCCCGATCCACAGAAAAGCGCCTACGTTTGAGGAACAGTCCACATCTGCGGAAATCCTGGAGACAGGGATTAAGGTCGTAGACCTTTTGTGCCCTTACCAAAAGGGTGGGAAGATCGGCTTGTTTGGCGGCGCGGGCGTTGGAAAGACGGTTTTGATCCAGGAGCTGATCCACAATATTGCGACCGAGCACGGCGGCTATTCGGTATTTACCGGTGTTGGAGAGCGGACGCGTGAAGGAAACGACCTGTATTATGAAATGAAAGAGTCCGGCGTTATCGATAAAACGACGATGGTGTTTGGGCAGATGAACGAGCCGCCAGGGGCGAGGATGCGCGTCGCGCTAACCGGGCTTACGATGGCGGAGTATTTCCGTGACAAGGGCGGAAAGGATGTGTTGCTGTTTATTGACAACATTTTCCGTTTTACTCAGGCTGGATCAGAGGTGTCCGCGCTGCTTGGGCGTATGCCTTCCGCCGTAGGCTACCAGCCGACGTTGCAGACGGAAATGGGCGCGTTGCAGGAGCGCATCACTTCCACGAAAAATGGATCTATCACTTCGGTGCAGGCGGTCTATGTGCCAGCCGACGACTTGACTGACCCGGCGCCTGCTACGACGTTTGCGCATCTGGACGCCACCACGGTTTTGGAGCGTTCCATCGCGGAGCTTGGCATTTATCCGGCGGTAGACCCGTTGGCTTCCACCTCCAGGATCTTGGACCCGCGTATCGTAGGCCAGGAGCATTTTGAGGTTGCCCGCGGCGTACAGGAGATTTTGCAGAAATATAAGGAATTGCAGGATATCATTGCGATCCTTGGCATGGATGAATTGTCGGAAGATGACAAGCAGGTCGTAAACCGCGCGAGGAAGATCCAGAGGTTCTTATCCCAGCCGTTCTTCGTGGCGACGCAGTTTACCGGCATGGACGGCAAATACGTTCCGGTAAGCGAGACGGTAAGGGGCTTCCGTGAGATACTGGAAGGCAAGCATGACGATGTGCCGGAAAGCTATTTCTTAAATTCTGGGACGATCGATGACGTACGCGCCCGTATGAAGTAAGGGGTGACGCTATGGCAGATGCAAATAATTTATTTAAAGTGGAGATCATTACGCCGGAGCGGGTGTTTTACACAGGCGACGCGCGAATGATCGAATTTACGACTACGGAAGGGGATATTGGCGTATACAAAAACCATATCCCGCTGACCACAGTCCTTTCCCCGGGCGTTGTGACGATCACAGAAAGCGACGGGGCGAAAAAGGCCGCGGTGCATTCCGGCTTTGCGGAGATTTTAGGCGATAAGGTGACGCTCCTTGCGGAGATCGCGGAGTGGCCGGAGGAAATCGACAAAAACCGCGCCGAAGAAGCGAAAATGCGTGCGGAACGGCGACTTAAAATGAAAGAAGCCGGCTTAGATGTGAAGCGAGCGGAGATCGCGCTGAAAAAAGCGTTGGTTCGGATCGATATTGTCGCTTGATCGTTTATCGGTTATTAAGGATAAAAAGCAGTCAGGGTTATGTTCCTGGCTGTTTTTACGTGCAGGGGGCGTGTTAAGAAGTTTTTAACGACGGAATCGAGTAGGGAAGGCCATCTTCCCCTACTCGCTGCGCGGCCCGTATGCTGCGTCAGCAGCAAACTTCCACATGCGGGCCTGCGCAAAAAAATCCGGCGCCTTAGATTTAGCCGCCGGATCATCCTTATTTCATATATTGAGCAACATTGCTGGAATCCACCTTTTCAAACGGAACCCAAACATATTTCCCGTCATCCGACGCTCCCTCCACATCTTTTACAGAGCCGTCTGAAAGGATCGCAAAAGCCGCGTCCACCGCAGCTTTCCCCTGTCCTGCGCCGGACTGGTATACGGTAAACGCCATATCGCCGCTTTGGATGGCCGCGCATCCGTCGGCGGTTGCGTCTACGCCGAGAATCAGTAAGCTGCTAGGATCGATGTCGTTTTCCTTACATGCTTTAACGACTCCGAGCGCCATGGAATCGTTGTTGCAGATGACGCAGTCCACAGGGTTTCCGGTTTTTAGAAAAATCTGAAACAGTTCTTTCGCCTTGTCTTCTGACCAGTCTGCGGAATCCTCAAACACATAGTTGATCTTTTTTCCGCTTGCTTTCAGCGCTTTTTTCACCCCTTTGGTGCGCCCGACCGTAGCGGAATGCCCAGGAGGGCCTTCGATCAGCGCGACGTTGATCTCATCCTTGGAAGAAAGCTTTCCAAGCATATATTCCGCCTGATATTCCCCGGCGACAGATTCGCTCGAGCCGACATAAACGTATTCCCCTTCTACCAGGTATTTTTCATCCGGGCAGCTGTTGATAAATATGATTGGAAGCTCCTTGGAGCTGGATTTTAATTCGGTGGCGGTGTCCACGTCGATCGGCCCGCAAAGGATCGCGTCATAGCCCTTTGCAGCAGCGTCCTGTATCTGGTCCACCTGGTTTTCGATCACGCCCTGCGCGTCCACCACTTCTAAAGAGCTTCCGTAATCCGATGCGGCGTTTTGCGCGGCGTCCGCTAAGGTTTGGCGGAACGTGTCCATCTCGTTGATTGTTAAGAGCAGCTTTAATTTATCCTTGGACTGTCCGGAGGATTTCCCGCAGGCGCCTAATACCGCTGTGCCAAGGCAGATCGCCAAAATGCTTTTGAATCGTTTGCTTTTGTATGTACCCATAGTGCGCCTCCCTTAATTTTCGATTTTAAAAATTTCTATCTGATGCGCAAGCTCCTGCGCGGAATCCGTAAGCTCTTTCGCTCCGCTTGCGACGGATTCGCTGTTTCCTGTGATATTCCTTGCCTGCTCCACCATCGTGTCGGAGGATGCGAGGATCTGTTCGGAGCTTGCGGCCTGTTCCTGCGAGATAGCGGCTACATTGCTGGCTACGCCGTCCACCTGCTCTACCTGGTCGATCATTTGGTGCACGAGATTTCCAACCGCGTCGATGTTATTAAAGATTTCATCAAAGGTGCGAAGCGCGTTGTTTACAAGGGAGCTGCTGCTTTGGATGTTTTCCACGCTGTGATCCGCCTGCGTCACCGTATCTTTCACCAGCATGTTTATTTCGCTGATCAGAGCTTCAATGTTGTGCACCGATTCCGCGCTTGTCTGCGCAAGCTGGCCGATCTGGGTTGCGACAACGGCAAATCCCCGTCCGGTTTCTCCGGCTCTTGCCGCTTCGATCGTAGCGTTTAGAGATAACAGGTTTGTTTCATCCGCGATATTTCCAATTACATTCGTAATGTTCGTAATCTCTTCCGACGCGTGTCCCACCTTGCCGATGGCTTCCTGGAGCTTAAGGACGGATTCGTTGATGCTTTTCATCGCGTCGCTGACGTTTTGCATATCCGCCTTACCCTGCTTGGACACGTTTACAGTTTCTTTCATTTTTTCCCCGACCTGGGCGCCGTTTTCCCTTGTGTCGGAAACGACCATCGCAAGGGTGGTGGCGTTTTCGGCGATTTCGTTGACCGACAAAGAAAGCTGCTCCACCGTTTCATTTAGCTCCTGCATCGATGTGCTCTGCATTTTCGAGGCGTCGTACATCTGCCCGGATACGTCGTTGCTGCTGTCCGCCTGCAAATGCAGCTTATTTGACACCCCATGGATCGAAGAGATCATGCTGCGCATCGTCTTTGCGTATTTTTCCATACAGCGCGCCATTACGCCGATCTCATCACGGCTTCGGACTTTTATGCCGACCGTAAAATCGCCGTCCGTCATAGCTTTGATCGCGCCGGTCAGCTCCTTGACCGGTTTTACGACTGTATGCACCACGCGCCAGATCAGCAGCGCCAAAAGCAGGACGCTTACGATACCGACAACCGCCATGGTAAGGCGAACCTTGTCCACATCCTGGTAAATGATTTTCACCGGAATATAGGATACAAGAATCCAGTCCGTGCCGTCGATTTCCGCAAAAGCCGCCATATTTCCGTCAAATTGCGAGGTGTTAAAATCCTCCTCCTTTAGCTTTTGCGCGACATGCTTCATAAAAGCGTCGTCCGACTGCTCCAGGCTGCTGGATAAAAGGCTGCTGTCCCTGTGGGCGAGCACCGTTAAGTCGGAGCTGTCCACAAGAAACGCCTGCGCCTGCTCCATCCCGACCAGGCTGCTGACAATAATGCTGATCCTTTGCAGGGACAGGTCTACGGAAATGACCCGAAGCTTACCGGAGGTGTCGTTTAAAATGCCGGATGCGCTGATCACGTTTTCGCCATTTTCATTCAGATAAGCGTTGGTGTATCCCATGTTTACCCTTGTGATGCCGTCCTGGTACCAAACCGACTGGGTGAAATCCGCGTCCGGTTTTTTGATGCCGTCAGCGGATATGATATATCCGGTTTCATCCGCGACATAAAGCCCCTTTGGATAATTGTGATTGTATCCGGCGTATCCGCTTAAAAGCTGCTGTAGCTGCATGTCTGTAAGCGGCATCGATTCCACCGCCTGCTTGACCGCCCCAAAAGCAGACACATTATCATTCAGCCACGCGTTAATTTCATTTACCTGGTTTTCCACAGACGTATTCAACAGATTTTCAGATGTCTTTTTAATCGCCGAACGTGAAATGCTATACGATATGCTGACCAATATGACTACGATCACGATCACCACTGGCAAAATAATGCCAAGCAGCTTTGTACTGATCGGTATTACCTTTTCCTTTTTCATAAGCCGCTCCCTCCTGTGTGCCTTAGATTCATAACCCTTTCCCTCCATTCGTGTGAAATGTATACCCATTAAAAATATATTAAAACAATTTGGGAAAAAAATCAATGATGTGAGATAACTTCTTATTTAAATTATGCCGCGCAAAGGCAAAATGGTAACGAAATTATCTTTAAAACAATTGAATCTTATCGAAAAACAGGGTATACTATAACCCTATCCTAACCGAACCCACACATAAGAATAAGAGAGGAGCGACCAGAAATTGAAAGAATTAAACATTAAGATCACCATCCCTGCCCTCCTGATCCTAGCTCTAATCGTCATTTTCCTGATATTCAAAAAAACATCCTTCTTTCAAAAAAGCGAACCGGAAATCTTAACCTCTGCCACCTTAGAGGATGCCGTAAACATATCCAGCCTTTCGACGGCGCAGTTTACTTACAACGGGATCGCGGAGATTTACGATAACGACGATAAAAACAGCGTAAAGTGCTATGTCCGCTATCACGCGAAGGTAAAAGCCGGGATCGATATGGAGGATGTGGTCTTTCATATTGACAACGAAAAAAAGACCGTTCAGCCGATCCTGCCGAAAATAGACGTTACGTCAAACACGGTGGATGAAAATTCACTGTCCTATATTCCGGACAATACGAAGATCGATCTAAAAGAAGCCTTAACAGCCTGCCAAAAAGATGCATTGTCCGAAGCGGAGCGTTCGCCTCAGCTGATCCAGTCCGCGCAGGAGAATTTAAGATCCATTATCGAAGCGCTGATCCTGCCGATCATAAGCTCACAGGCTTATACGATCCAATGGGACGAATGAGTTGGGGGATTTATATAAGAAAGGGGATTTCAATATGAAAGGGTTAGATCAACAGGCGGGAGGCGCGAAGTTTAAAAAGGCGGTTTTGCCGGTCGTTATCCTGATCTTAATTTGCGCTGGAATAATCGGAGTTTTTGTTTATTACGATCAAAAAAAAGAAGAAGAGGACGTTCGGCCTGAATTTTCAGCCGTAAATCAAATCTGCGAGCTTGCGACCTTAAAATGCTATTATCATGACGTGGCGGAATATGAAAAGCAGCCGGACGGGTTTTTGCAAAATATTTTTTTCAAATACGGATATAAAAAATTTTGGATCGAATATGACGGGATCATTGAGATCGGCATTGACGCGGGAAGCGTTCAGGTAAAGGAGCCGGATGAACACGGCGTGGTAAAGATCTATGTGCCGGAGGCGAAGATACTAAACGTGGACGCGGACTTAGATTCTATGGAGCGGCCTATATCAGACACCGGGATATTTACGGAAATTACCGCGAATGAACAGTCCGAAGCGTTTTCCATGGCGCAGGCCGCGATGAAAAGCAGCGCGCAAAACGACGTTAGCATGTTAAAGCAGGCGCAGGATAACGCCAAGGAGCTGTTAAAGCAATACGTGCTGCGGGTCGGCGAGCAGATGGGACAGACCTATACGATAGAATGGATCAATAAGCCTTCCGCAGCTTCTTAAAATACACATTTTAGAAGCCGCGGGAACATGCTTAGCAGAGCTTTTCCACAGCCTGGCTTTCCTGCCCGGAAAAATCCCTGGTGATATTATTGAGCCATTTATAGCTCTTATAGTGCTTGTAAACAAATGGCAGTTTTACAAATTCATCTAAATAGATTAAGAAATAGACCCACATAGGCGGGAGTTTCAGCACAAACGCGCTGATAAATCCAAGAGGTACGGCAAACAGCCACATATCGATCACATCGCAGATAAATCCCCACTTGGAATCGCCTCCCGAGCGGAAAACCCCGCAAATGACCGTGGTGTTCATCGCCTGCCCGAGCACGGAATACATGTTGATAAACAGCATGATATTCAAGTATCCCTGGGCGGTGGCGGTCAGATCCGTCGCAAGGCCTAAGAAAACAGGCCGCAGCGCGAGTATCAAAACGCCGCCCGCAATCCCGCTTAAAAACGTGACCAGGCAAAAATGGGACGCGTCGCGCTTTGCGTCTTCCATCTCTCCCGCGCCAATTTCCTTGCCCAGCAGGATCGTCCCTGCGTTCGCAATCCCAAAGCAAACGACGGTGCCGAGGTTTTTGGCGACGACCGCCACAGCGTTTGCCGCCACCATGTCGCTTCCTAAATGCCCCATAATGACCGAATACATGGAAAACCCAATGCCCCAGGACACCTCGTTTCCAAAGGCTGGAAGAGAATATTTCATAAAATCGGCAAACAGCGCTTTTGGATGCTCCAGCAAAAGGGACGGCCGAAAGCGGATCGTTTTAAAATGGCATGCGTCCGCCATGCACACGGCAAGCTCGATCCCCCGGGCGATCGTCGTCGCTAAGGCGACCCCGACAATGCCAAGACGCGGCATCCCAAACAGCCCGAAGATAAATACGGCGTTGAGCGCGATGTTTAAAGCCAGGGCAGAGCCGTTTGTGATCGTTGCAAAAATTACCCGCTCAATGGAGCGCATTGTGCATAAATACACCTGGGATACGCTCATAAAAAGGTAGGAGATTCCGACCACGCGCAGATAGGAGATCCCGGTGTCTATCACGTCGGCTTCTTTTGTAAAGATAAACATCAAAAGCCTTGGGAAAAAGCACGCCATGATAAAAAACAGCGTTGAGATCAAAATCGACAGCTTCATGCCAATGCCCATGATCTTTTCGATGGAATCCGTATCTTTTTTGCCCCAGTATTGCGCGGCAAGCATCCCAATGCCGGACGCGATGCCCGAATAGACCAGGTTTAGGATAAACATGATCTGGCTTGCCAGCGAACAGGCGGAAAGCGCCGTCTGGCTGATCCATCCTAACATGATCACGTCCGCGGAGCTGACAGCGGTCGTGATCAGATTTTGAAACACGATCGGCAGCGCAAGGTGGAACATGTTCCGGTAAAAATCAGATGTTTTATTTCTTACAGCATTCATGGCAAACCTCCTTTGCTTGTTTCTTTTCTTAATTTTTAATATGGATCATGAAGTGGATTTTTAGAAAGTATACCTGTTTTTTCCCTGGAAGTCCTACGCTTTCCCATAAAAAAACTTCATTATTTTGACATTTTACAATCTTGTCTTTTTACGCCTGCCGCTAAAATATATGAAAAAAGCTTCCCGTGAGCTTCACTTCACGGAAAGCATTTTTATGCGCAGGCCCGCATATGGAAGTTTGCTGCTGGCGCAGCGAGCGGGCCGCGCGGCGAGCAGGAAAGATGAATCTTTTCTGCTCGATTTTATAAACGGTTTATTTTTTAAGCTGCTTATAAACGGAATCTTTCAGTTTTTTTTCTTTCACCGCGCCGTATTTTCCATAGATCTTTTCCTGAAACGGAGTTAACAAATAGCTCCTTGCCTGTAAATAATAAGCTTTCCTGACCTCAAGCTTTGCCTTTAAAGAAACCTTTTTCTTTGAATTTTCCCTGTCAAAATCAATATTTTCCGTAACCAGGTTTCCTTTCATGTTTTTCTTTTTCGCGACCTTTACGGTATAGCCTGCGGCTGTGCCAGAGTTTTTTATTTTGATATCGTTTAATTCCACATATTTGTGCAGCAGCCTGTTGTGCCCTGTAGCTTTAAGCGAAGAAATGGAAGGCGGCTCTAATTTTAGATCTGATTCTTCAAAAGAAAGCGAATAGGCGATGTTTTTTGAATCTAAAAAGTCCTCTGCCTTGATATAATAGGTCCCTTTTTTTAGGCGGCAGCGGTAGGTTTTCGTAACGCTGTCTCTGTAAATCTCAATAGAATGGTTCTCGCTGTCTAAAAGGAAAACCTTCCACAGATGCTTTTCACCGCTCACTTCCTTTGGGCCAAAGGTAACGGATATATTTTTCGCGCTGTCTAAATGGAACTGGAAGTAATCGCAGTCGTCGTTTAAGTCATTGATCGCGCCGTAAACTGGCTTTCCTGCCAAAACAGGCGTGGCGTTTGCCGGCGTATTGTTATCCTCCATTTCCCAGTCATCCGCCGGCTCGAAATTTACCGTCAGGTCAAAGGAAGTTCTTGCGATCCCAAGATGCCCTTCCAGCTTTAAGTAGAAGGTGCGGTTTTCCTTTGTGGAATAATTAGGCATTTCGATGTTTGAGCCTTTCCAGGAATCCGTGACAGGCTGGTTATTGGAGTCGTACAGCTGGGCGGAGATCTGCTGCGTCCCTACCGGGTTTGTGTTTTTTAGATGAATCTGGAAATTGCCCGCCTGCGGGACATGAAATTCATATAAACGCGAATCCGTCATATTTTCCAGCTTTACCGTATAGGTCTGGTTTAAGTTTAAGGACTGCGTTACAGCGGCCTTTGCGTATCCGGGGCTTTTTAAAATGGAAAATAATAACAGGAGGAAAAACATTGCATAAAGCTTTGATCTGTTTGTTCGTATACCCATGTTCGATATCCTTTCTGAATTTCTGAATTTAAATAAAAATAAAAATGTGAAAAATTAATATGAAGAAAGCGGCGCGCTTTTATAAATTATTATATATTAGGATGTAAAATTCTGTCAATAAAAGAGTTTGAAGTTACAGTTCAGCCAGACGATGTGAGCAGCTGAAAATCGCGCTTGCACGATTGTTCGGCTGATCATATCGGCTGAGGGAACGCCGTCTCATGAACAAAGGCAGCTGCGAAGCGGCGGAAAGCGCATAAGCGCGACTTTGTGAATGGCGTGGGCTGAACTGTAACTTGACTCCCGCGTTTGTTTAAGCGCTGACTTGACAGAAAAAAGCTTTCATGTTATATTTATAAAATAATCTTTCCCATGAGGGAGTAGCAAGCGTAGATCGTAACAAGTCAACATACTGGCGGTTTTGCCTGGCTTGTTTTAAATTGCGAGACTCATGTATAGCTGAAACTATACATGAAGTCTGTCGGAAAATATTGGACCAAGTATAGTGAAAGGCTGTACTTGGTTTTTTTGCGCGCATGTGCATAAAGAGGGAAAGAAGTGCGCAGTCTTTTTGAAGCAGTTGGAAATCGCAGTTGGATATTTGGAATCATAAGGAGGAACAAAGGATGGAATGGAGCGTTTTATTTTTCTTTAACAGCATATTGCTGGGCGTAGGGCTTGCGATGGACGCGTTTTCTGTGTCGCTTGCAAACGGGCTGAATGAGCCGGATATGAAAAAAAAGAAGATGTGCCTGATCGCGGGGGTGTTTGCCCTGTTTCAGGCGGTCATGCCGATGATCGGGTGGGTGTGCGTGCATACGGTTTTACAGTATTTTCAGGCTCTTGAAAAATTCATTCCCTGGATCGCTTTGATCCTGCTTGCGTTTATCGGTGGAAAGATGCTGATAGAAGGGATTCGCGATCAAAATGAGCTGAAAAAAACAAAAGTCGGCATGACGGCTCTTTTGATACAAGGGGTCGCGACTTCCATCGACGCGTTGTCTGTGGGCTTTACGATTGCGGGGTACGGCTTTTTTATGGCGTTTGTATGCGCCTGCGTTATTGCGGCGGTTACGTATGTTTTATGCATGGCGGGAATTCAGATCGGCAAAAAATTCGGAGTGCGGTTTTCGAACAGAGCGTCTGTGCTCGGAGGCGTTATTTTGATCGCGATCGGCATTGAAATATTCGTCGGAGGCATATAAAAAGCCGGATAGTTTCGGCTGGATGCATAAATGTAAAGGCGGTTAAATAGAATGATTTGGTAAAAACTAACAATAAATATCATAAAAATTTCAATGTTAACAGAAAAAATTTCTATGTTATAAATCCTTTTAATTGAATATACTGTCAACATCAACAGGGGACACGCTGAACGCGTATTATGGAAAGGAGATTCATATGAAGAAAAAACTTGTTTCTATGACAATGGCAGTATTACTTGGGGTTTCGCTTGTTGCGTGCGGCTCAGACTCAGGCAAGAAATCAGATGACACAACGAAAACCGATGATACTTCAAAGGATGATGCAGGTGCGGACACAAAGTCAGACGCTGATACAAAAACAGAGGATGATAATACAGGCGGCGACGCTTCCGGGGAAGTTGCAAACAAGGATAAGCCATTAGTATGGTATAACCGCCAGCCGTCCAACAGCTCTACCGGCGAACTTGACCAGGCAGCCCTTACGTTCAACAAAGATACATACTATGTAGGCTTTGACGCGAACCAGGGCGCGGAATTACAGGGTACGATGGTAAGCGACTATATCAAGGCAAATATTGATAAAATAGACCGCAACGGTGATGGCGTGATCGGTTATGTCCTGGCAATCGGCGATATCGGCCATAATGATTCCATCGCGCGTACAAGGGGTGTCCGCAAAGCGCTTGGCACAGCGGTAGAAAAAGACGGCAATATCAACAGCGATCCGGTTGGAACCAACACCGACGGCTCCGCTTCCGCGGTACAGGATGGAAAGCTTGAAGTAGACGGCAAGACCTATACAGTCCGCGAGCTGGCTTCACAGGAAATGAAAAACTCCGCGGGGGCTACCTGGGATGCGGCTACAGCAGGAAACGCGATCGGCACATGGTCATCTTCTTTCGGAGATTCCATTGATATCGTAGCTTCCAACAACGACGGCATGGGCATGTCCATGTTCAATGCATGGTCAAAGGAAAACAAGGTTCCTACATTTGGTTATGACGCAAACAACGACGCGGTTGCAGCGATCGCAGAAGGCTATGGCGGGACGATCAGCCAGCATGCAGACGTACAGGCATACCTGACGCTGCGCGTACTGCGTAACGCGTTAGACGGCGTAGATATCGATACCGGTATCGGCACAGAGGATGAAGCGGGCAACGTATTGTCAGACGACGTATACAAATACAGTGAAGAAGAACGTTCTTACTATGCATTAAACGTAGCGGTTACGGCTGACAATTACAAAGACTTTACCGATTCCACAAAGGTTTTCGATCCAGTATCCAAACAGCTTGACGAAGGCTCTCATGCAACGAAGAAAGTATGGCTGAATATTTACAATGCATCTGATAACTTCTTAAGCTCCACATATCAGCCGCTGCTTCAAAATTATGACGACTTACTGAACCTGGATGTAGAGTACATCGGCGGTGACGGCCAGACAGAGTCCAACATCACAAACCGTCTTGGAAACCCGGGACAGTATGACGCATTCGCAATTAACATGGTTAAGACAGATAACGCGGCTTCTTATACAGCTTTATTAAATCAGTAAAAATCACAGAAATGATGGGCTTATTAGGGAGAAGAAATTCTCCCTAATGTTTTTCGATAGGAGAATAAATATGGCGGATAAGAAAGATGATATTATCTTATCGATACGCGGCATGAGTAAGTCCTTTGGCAGGAACAGGGTTTTAGACCATATTAATTTAGATGTAAAACGCGGGACTGTAATGGGGCTTATGGGTGAAAACGGCGCTGGAAAATCAACCATGATGAAGTGCCTTTTCGGTACGTATCAAAAAGATGAAGGGAATATTTTCCTGGACGGGAAAGAAGTCAGCTTTTCCGGGCCAAAGGACGCGCTGGAAAACGGGATCGCCATGGTTCACCAGGAGTTAAACCAGTGTCTGGAACGAAACGTGATCGACAATTTATTCCTTGGGCGTTATCCGGTCAATTCCTTTGGCGTAGTAAATGAAGGAAGGATGAAAAAAGAAGCTTCCGAGTTGTTCCGCAAGCTGGGCATGACGGTGAACCTGACCCAGCCTATGAGGAATATGTCTGTGTCACAAAGGCAGATGTGCGAGATTGCCAAAGCGATTTCCTATCATTCCAAGGTCATCGTATTGGATGAACCGACCTCTTCTTTGACGGTGCAGGAGGTAGATAAGCTTTTTGAGATGATGCGGATGCTAAAGGAGCAGGGGATTGCCCTTGTATACATATCTCACAAAATGGATGAAATATTTGAAATCTGCGATGAAGTGTCCGTACTGCGGGATGGAAACCTGGTTATGACAAAGAGCAGCAAAGAGACGGATATGAACGAGCTGATCGCGGCTATGGTAGGCCGTTCCTTAGAAAACCGTTTCCCTCCGGTGGACAATCAGCCAAAGGGCACGATTTTTTCCGTACAGCATTTGTCTACAAAGTACGAGCCGCACTTACAGGATATTACCTTTGACGTAGGGGAAGGGGAAATATTCGGTTTGTACGGCCTGGTAGGAGCCGGGCGCAGCGAGCTTTTGGAGACTATATTCGGCGTGCGCACGAGGGCTGCGGGGCGTGTGTATTTCAACGGCAAGCTGATGAACTTTTCAAACGCAAGAGAAGCGATGGACCACGGATTTGCGATGATCACAGAGGAACGCAAGGCAAACGGGCTGTTTTTAAAGGGCGACCTTACCTTTAACACGACGATCGCCAATTTAAGCCACTATAAATCCGGATTGGCGCTTTCGGATGCGAAGATGGTAAAGGCCACGGCAAAAGAAATTAAGGTTATGCATACGAAATGCCTTGGGCCGGACGATATGATCTCAAGCCTTTCCGGCGGCAACCAGCAGAAAGTCATTATGGGGAAATGGCTGGAGCGCGAGCCGCAGGTGTTTATGATGGACGAACCGACCAGGGGCATTGACGTAGGCGCGAAATACGAAATCTATGAGCTGATCATCAATATGGCAAAACGTGGGAAGACCATCATCGTAGTGTCCTCCGAAATGCCGGAGATACTTGGCATCACAAACCGCATAGGCGTTATGTCAAACGGGCATCTGTCCGGGATCGTAAATACGAAAGAGACAAACCAGGAAGAACTTTTAAGGCTTAGCGCCAAATATCTGTAAAGAGGGAGATGAATCTATATGGCGAATCAAAACAGTACAACGAGTAAGGCCGACCGGGAACGAGGGCTCCGGGCGCCGATTGCCGATTACGTAGGCAAGATACAGTCGCAGATTGACGGCTTAAGGGCCGATGGGACTGATAAAGTGATCTCTCTTCAGGAGCATATAGACAAAATAAAGAGGGACCGTACGCTTTCCAAAGAAGAAAAGGACGCCGCGATCGCAAAAGACGCTTCTTTAATGGAAAAAGCAAAGCAGGTGGAAGCGTCAAACAAGGACGAGGTCGCAAAGCTGATCGCGGACGCGGAAAACTATCTGAAAGAGCATTTTGACAAAGACTATTACCAGGTCATAAAAGCAGAATGCATACAGGAAAAAGTAGCTGCAAAAGAAAGGTACCAGGCAAAGGTTGCGGAACTGGAAAGGGAACATCAGCAGGCAGTATCCAAGCTCACCGACCATCAGGAGATCAAGGACGAAAAGTATGTTTATAAAAACAAGCTGTTTGACGCCAAGATGGGCTATCAGGATGAATTACAGCATATAAAAGACCACAGGCATGAAGCGTTTACATACCAGTACCATTTAATCGACCTGCTTCGTATGTCAAAATTCACATTTGCGGAAAACGCGGCGCAGAAATGGGAAAACTACAAATACACCTTTAACAAACGCACGTTTTTACTGCAAAACGGCCTGTACCTGGCAATCCTTTTGATCTTTATTATGCTTTGCATCATTACGCCGATCGTAAAAGGCCAGCCGCTGCTTACATACAACAATGTGCTGAACATCTTACAGCAGGCTTCGCCGCGTATGTTCCTGGCTCTTGGGGTTGCGGGATTGATCCTTTTGACTGGTACGGATTTGTCCATCGGGCGTATGGTGGGCATGGGCATGACCGCTGCAACCATCATCATGCACCAGGGCATCAACACCGGTTCGGTATTCGGCCATGTATTTGATTTTACCGGCCTTTCCATCGGGGCAAGGGTCGTACTGGCGTTAGTAGTATGTATTGTATTATGTACGTTTTTTACAACGATCGCGGGCTTTTTTACAGCGAAATTTAAAATGCACCCGTTTATATCGACGATGGCAAACATGCTTGTAATTTTCGGACTTGTTACCTATGCCACAAAGGGCGTATCCTTTGGCGCGATTGAGCCTGTGATCCCAAATATGATCATTCCAAAGGTGAGCGGGTTCCCAACGATCATTTTATGGGCGGTAGCCGCAATCGTGATCGTATGGTTTATCTGGAACAAGACGACTTTTGGTAAGAACTTATACGCAGTCGGCGGCAACCCGGAAGCGGCTTCCGTATCCGGTATTTCCGTATTCGGCGTAACTGTAGGCGCGTTTATAATGGCAGGCATTTTGTACGGATGCGGCTCCTGGCTGGAATGCGCCAGAATGGTGGGCTCCGGTTCCGCGGCATACGGGCAGGGCTGGGAAATGGACGCGATCGCGGCCTGCGTAGTAGGCGGCGTGTCCTTTACCGGTGGTATCGGTAAGATTTCAGGCGTTGTGGTGGGCGTTTGTATTTTTACGGCGCTGACGTACTCGCTGACCATACTTGGTATTGATACGAACCTTCAGTTCGTATTTTCCGGAATCATTATCCTCGTAGCGGTAACGCTGGACTGCTTGAAGTACGTGCAGAAGAAGTAGTAATGAATTTCAGTTGAAGCAGAAAAAGATTGACGGGCCAGCCTGGCAGGAAGTTTGTGGGGCTGGCCTGTTATCCGCTATTCCACGAATACTCAAAAAACACCGCATAGCCATACAGCCATGCGGTGTACATAAACGCTCAAGGCAAACGCGCAGAAACGGCCTTTCAAGGGAGGTGCGTGAATGGAAAGAATTCGAAAGGTTCCAGGCCATCATCGAATTCCACCGTTATTGGGTCATCATCATAGCAATCGGTTGCAGTAAAAACGCCCTGTTTGGCATCGTACCGCTCAATGAGGGCGCCGGATATCCCACCTTCCAAATGACGGGGCAATCCAAATTTTTCCTTATAATAGGACGCCCTGACGGAGCCTTCCTCGATTATGCCGTTGTTGTTCCGATAGACGAAAACATTCTCGACCCCGTCTCCGTAGGTGTTATTGCAGATCAATTCAGGCACGCCATCGCCATCCAGATCCCGGCTCCAAGCTTTCGGACCGTCATAACCAAACTGCTCCGCGACACATACGTCTTCGCCATCCATATTAACATAGTAGTGCCATTCATACTGGTGGGGGGAGATTTCTTCCATTTCAATGCGGCACACGCCAAGGCCCAGTACATTGGTCAGTGTGGCTCCAGACGGATCCACGCCGCTTTCCTGTTCACCCAAAACCAAGTCAAGGTAATCGTAGATATCTTCCATGTCATCGGAATAAATGGATAGATTGTAGGTTATGCCGTTTAAAGTAAATTGTGCTCGATAGGAGAATGATTTGTGTTTGCCCCAATCGCTTTTCTCCCGGTAAATGTTTACCTCTACATCGCCATATTGGGTCGTGGCGTAAGCTTTTGTGGTATCTTTTTTGTCCGTCTGACCGTCAAAAATACAATCCATGGTAAAATCCTGGCCGTTGTAGTCACCTGCAATCGTCAAGGCGTTCCAGTCAGCAGGGTCAGAAGCGTTTCCGCCCTTCGTATAACTCAAATGGACGCTGGTGGTTCTGACATCGGAGGATGTCAAACGCTCGGCTAACAGATCGCCGCCGTAAGATGTTACCACTTCTTCCAAACTCTCGATCTCCTTTACTTCTACCTGGTTGCCTCTTGCCCAAAAAAAAGCCCCCGCTGCCAGGCAGAGGCACGCCGCCATAGCCCCCCACTTTAACCAGCCAGTTTTTCTTTTTGAAAATTCGCTTTGCTCCAGGATATCGTCGTCCAACGCCCCGATGGCATCGTATAGATCTTTGCTGTTCATAGGTACCCCTCCTTCATGAGTTCAAGCCGGAGTTTCTTTCGCGTCCGGCTGAGTATGACCGTAATGTGGTTTTTTGTCAGACCATAGCGCTCTGCGACCGCAGCGATCGGTTCCGTAAAGAAATACCGACGCACAAACACATTTCTTTCCCGCATCGGAAGAGTCCGTACAAACCGGCTGATACATTGTTCCAGTTCTTTTCTTTCATATTCCTCCTCTACATTTACTCCGCCATCCAGACGTTCAGCCAGTTCTTCCAAAACAAGGTTAATCTCACCCCCGCCCCGTTTTTTTGCATTTTGCGCATGAAAGCGGTTAAAGGAAAGATTGCGGGTGATTTTTGCAAGGAACATCCGGAATGCTCCGGGCCTTTGCGGCGGTATCGCGTTCCAGGCATGGAGCCAGGTGTCATTGACGCATTCCTCAGAATCCTCAGTGTTGTGCAGGATATTTTGAGCGATTGCGAAGCAGTAAGCGCCGTACTTGTTGGCAGTTTCGGATATGGCGTCTGTATTTTTTTGCCAATATAGTTCTATAATCTGACTATCCTCCAACGTCATGCCTCCTCTCTGTGGTTTAAAGGTTCCTTTACCCTATAAGACTGGAAATAGCATAAAACCTTACAAGTGATTTCAAAAAAGTTTTTGAAGGTTCTGTTTTATTGTAACATATAGGATAAAATAAGATAAAAATCAAAAGCGAAAACCCATCCTCAAAACCCTCATTTACTTTCTCTCCCACCTTTGCTATAATAATCCTGATACACAAACATCACCTCTCAATAAAAACCACGAGGAAAACAACATGGAACATTACACCGTCCTTCTAGCCGACGACGAAGAAGAAGTCATACAGGCAATCCGAAAAAAAATAAACTGGTCTGAGCTTGGATTTTCCGTCATGGGACATGCCACAAACGGCGTGAAAGCGTTAGAAATGATGGAAGAAGCCCAGCCGGACGTGCTTATGACGGACATACGGATGCCGTACATGGACGGCATCGAGCTTGCAAACCGCGTCAAGGCGCAGTATCCGTCTACGAAAATCCTGTTCTTTACAGGCTTTGACGAATTTGAATACGCAAAAGAAGCCGTCCATTTAGAAGCCGAAGAATATATCTTAAAGCCCGTCAATTCCGCGGAGCTGACCGAAGTTTTTACAAAATTAAAAACAAAATTAGACCAGGAGATCAGCGAAAAACGGAATGTGGAAACGCTGCAAAAATATTATATGGAGTCCCTTCCGCTGTTGCAGGCGAATTTTTACGCTTCGCTGATCGAAGGAAAAATCCATGAGGACGAGCTTTCAAAGTCGCTGTCCAATTATCAGATTGAATTTCCAGGCCCGTTTTATTGCTGCCTTGTGATACATACGTCAGCCAGCCAGACTCCCGGGGATATGAATCCGATGCTTTTATCCGCTTCTGTCCAAAAGCAGGCGGTAGAGCATCTGGCTCTCAAGTGGCGGGCGAAATGCTTTTCCTATCTGGAAAATACGATCCTGCTCGTGCAGCTCCATCGGAAAAACGAAGCCGCGGAGCTGACGGATGACTGCGACCGCTTCTGCAAATATGCGCTGCGTATTTTAGAGGCTGTGGTCACCATAGGGATCGGGCAGGCATGTGAAAGTATACTAAGTCTGTCCCGGTCATACGAAAGCGCAAGGGAAGCCGTTTCTTACCGGGCGATCTACGGAGCCTCCCGGGCGATCAATATGAAAGAGGTCGTTCCGGGCAAGCCGGGGGGGCGGGATAATTCCGCCAACGACAGCGAACTGCTGAATTTATTTAAAATGATACGCTTAGGGGGCGAGCAGGATGTGGAACACGCGGTAGGCAGGTATCTGTCCCATATATCCTTTCCGGATAAGTCCTTGTTGCAACACCATGTAGACATTATGGAGCTTATCAGCGCGCTCTACCGTTTTTCCATAAACCAGGACATCGTCGTAGAGGAAGTGTGCAGGGATATACGAAATCTGTATAACAGGCTGTTGGATATGGAGCCGGACGCGCTGCATAAATGGCTTTTGGATATCAGCCTGTCCTGTCGGGAAAAAATATTCAGCGCCCGCAACAGGTCTACACAGTCTTTTGTGGCCAGAGCGCAGGAATATGTTTCCAATAATTATATGGACGAAGAGCTTTCCTTGGACAGCCTGTGTGAGATTTTGGGCGTATCAAATTCCTACTTTTCGACCATATTTAAAAAAGAGACAGGGCATTCCTTTATCCAGTATCTGACCGATTACCGCATGGAGCAGGCGGCGGGGCTTTTGATCGGGACAAATGAAAAAAGTTATATGATAGCAAAGCAGGTAGGCTATACAGATCCAAATTATTTTAGTTATGTATTTAAAAGGCATTTTGGGGTATCTCCGTCGAAATACCGCACGGAGCATGCAAAAACGTAACAGGCATATGAAAAAGAAAAAACAGCGGGGGATGCAGTCTACGATCATGCTGGCGTCCTCCATCATATCGATATCCATTATGGTAATTTTGGGGATTGGCGTATACATCCGGTTTTCCGCCACATCCAGGCAGGATACGATACAGGGGACAAAAAAGCTGATGGAGCAGACCGGGGAGCATTTAGAAGACTATCTGGTCAGCATGAGGCAGATTTCTGACGCGGTGTACTACAATGTAATGAAAGAAAACGATCTGTCCAGCCAGCAGGACAATATCCAGCGGGGCATGAACCTTTTATACGAGGCGAATAAAAACAGCCTGCGCAGCATAGCGGTGTACAACCATTACGGAAGCCTGATGGCGGCGGAGCCGGTCGCCCTGCAAAAAGAAGATCCAAATATTACAAAGCAGGAATGGTACAAAAAGGCGTTGGGGAAAATGGAAAATATGCACTTTTCCCTGCCACATATCCAAAACTTATTTCAGGATGAGGCGTTTCGGTATTACTGGGTGATATCTTTAAGCCGCGCCATCGAATATACAGAGCACGGGGTGCCGATGACAGGAGTATTGCTGGTGGATATGGATTATTCCGGCATATCCCGGATGCTAAGCCAGATCAATATGTCCGGCAATGGGGAATACTATTACCTGTGCGACCAAAACGGCGAGATCATCTACCATACGCGCCAGATACAGATCAGCAAAGGGATCGCCCGGGAAAACAATTTAAAAGCCGCAAAGCATAAGGACGGCGTATACGAAGAAAATTTCCAGGGGGAGCGCCGCAAGCTCATCGTCCAGACTATCAGCTACACCGGCTGGAAGCTGGTAGGGGTCATCCCGTATTCCGTATTTTCCCATGGGATGTATCCGATCCGGTATTTTATTATCGCGTTTATATTTTTGATGGCAATGATGTTTGCGGTCATAAATTACTTTGTTTCCGTACAGATTTCAAGCTCGATCTTAAAATTAAACGATTCGGTCATGGAATACGAGGCCGGGAAAAAACCGGAGATCTATATCGGAGGCTCCCAGGAAATTCAGCATCTCGGCCTGTCCATCCAGCAGTCCTACGAGCAGATAGAAACGTTAATGAAAAAAATCGTGCTGGAGCAGAACGAACGCAGGAAAAGCGAGCTGGACGCGCTGCAAAGCCAGATAAACCCCCATTTTTTGTACAATACGCTGGATTCCATTACCTGGATGATCGAGGGGGAGCGAAACGAAGAAGCGGTGTTTATGATCTCAGAGCTTGCCAGGCTGTTTCGCATCAGCCTGTCCAAAGGGCGCACGGTCATCTGCGTACGGGATGAATTGCAGCATGCGTCAAGCTATATGAATATCCAAAAAGTAAGGTATAAAAATTTGTTTTCCGTTAAATTTGACGTAGATTCCGCGCTGGAACATTATTGCATTGTAAAGCTGGTTTTGCAGCCGATATTGGAAAACGCGATCAACTATGGAGTCCGGGGCATGGAGGACGATGGGGAGATTACCGTATCCGGCAGGCTTTTGGATGGAAAGGTCATGTTGTCTGTAGCCGATAACGGAGTCGGCATGCCCGAGGAGGAAGCGGCGCTGCTTTTAACGGACAATAGCCGCGTCCATAAGCAGGGCTCCGGCGTGGGGCTTGTAAATGTAAACAACCGTATCCAGATACTTTTTGGAAAAGAATACGGGATTTCGGTCAAAAGCGAGCCGGATGAAGGGACTATTGTGTCCATCTGCATCCCGGCTGTGCCATATACAGAAGAAAACAGTAAAAAGTTGGAAGAAGGGCGTATATTTGGCGGTATTGAAAAACAATAAAAAATGGTTCTTTGTAATAGAAGCGGCGGTCGTTGCCATCGTGCTTGTATTGGCGGTTTTGTTTATCTGGGCAAAAAACGGGGAAAAAACTTATAAGATTTCCATTATAGTGCGGGATTCGGATTCACGCCAGTGGTCCGCGTTTAAATATGGCCTGAAAAAAGCGGCGGAGGACTGCAAGGTGGAAATGTCCGTCGCAAGCACAGGGGAAAGCCTGACGGCGGAAGAGATCATGCAGACGGTGGATTCAGAAATGGAAAACGGGGCGGACGCGCTGCTGATACAGCCAGTCGGAGATTTTGATCAGCAGATGATAAAAAAAATCCAGAAAAAAGCGCCTGTGATGCTGGTGGATACGACGGTGGAGCGCACAGGCGCGCCCTGTACCCAGCCGGATCACTATGCCGTCGGGGAATCCCTTGCAAAAGCGCTGTTAGAGGATTACAATGGGAATATTAAAAAAAAGACGTTTGGCATCGTACAGACAAACCATTCGGAAGCGGTAAAAAAACGTAAGCAGGGCTTTTTGGACGCGTTAGATTCTTCGATACAAAGGCATGGCGCGAAGATCAGCTGGTCGGCTTCCCTTGCCCAGGGCATGTCCTTAAAAGACCAGGGCAGGGTGGATTTTATCATCGCGTTAGACGACCGCAGCCTGGTCGCCGCGGGAGAGGACGCCCGGGGAAATAACCTGCATGGCGCGCTGGTGTACGGGATCGGAAATTCCACCGACGCGGTATATTATCTGGATACCGGGATCGTTCAGTGTTTGGTGGCCACGGATGGATTTTATATGGGATACGCAGGGCTGACACAGGCGGCAAGATGCCTGTCCCGCCCTTTTTATGAAATGCGGGATACGTCAGTCAGGCATTCCGTGATCCGAAAGGAAGAATTATTTTCTAAAAAAAACCAGGAGCTGTTATTTACAATGAGCCAGTAAATGCCAGAGGTGGCCTATGAAAATAAAAAAAATAGGGGCGGCGGTTGTGGTTATCGCCATGGCGTATTGGTTTTGCGCCTGCGGGGAAGCAAAAAAGCCGCCCGCGGAAAAAATCTATGCCGGGATCGCCTGTTATAACAGGAGCGATATCTTTGTAAATAAACTTGTGGACTGCCTAAGAGAAGGCTTTGACGGGTTAAACAGCGAAAAATGCCGCACAGCCGTTTCCGTCCGGGACGCGGCAGGCTCACAGCGCACCCAGGACGATCAGGTGAAAGAGCTTTTGGATTCCGGGTGCAATATTCTTTGCGTGAATCTTGTGGACAGGGCGGATCCGTCCGATATTATAGACCTTGCCAGAGAGCGGGGCGTGCCGATCATATTTTTTAACCGGGAGCCGGTAGCGGAGGATTTAATGCAGTGGGACAGGCTTTATTATGTAGGCGCGGATGCGGCCCAGGCGGGCGCGATGCAAGGGGAGCTTGCCGCTGACGCGATACAGGAATATCGCCGTATAGACCGCAACAAGGACGGAAAGATACAATATGTAGTTTTGGAAGGGGAGCCGGGGCACCAGGATACGATCATCCGTACGGAAAGCGCGGTGGACGCGTTAAAGCGGGAAGGGATCGAGTTGGAAAAATTAGGCTGCGGCATTGCGAACTGGAGTCGAGCCCAGGCGCAGAACCGGATGCTGCAAATGTTAAGCCTCCATCAGAATAAAATAGAGCTGGTGCTTGCGAACAATGACGAAATGGCGCTTGGCGCGCTGGACGCGTACGCAAAGCTGAATTATACCGAATCGGCGCTGCCGGCGTTTTTTGGCGTAGATGGAACCGACGCGGGCTTAAAAGCGGTAAAAGAAGGGAAGCTGTTCGCCACGGTATACAACAATAAAGAAGGCCAGGCGCAGGCGATGATAAAGCTTGCAAAGGCGCTGGTCACCCAAAAGCGAATGGATATGGATAAAATCAAGCTGGAAAAAAATAAATATATCTATCTTGAATATGCGAAAGTGACCAGGGGAAATATATGGGCATTTTTAAAAGAAGAAGAATAAGATAATATGGGGGTTATGATGTACGATAAAATGACGAAAAAAGATATCGAGCGTATGGAAGAAGAGATTGAATACCGTAAGCTCGTTGTGCGAAAGCAGGCGTTGGAGGCTGTAAAGGAAGCCAGGGCGCAGGGAGATCTAAGTGAAAATTTTGAATACCACGCGGCGAAAAAAGACAAAAACCAAAACGAGAGCAGAATCCGCTATCTGGAGCGGATGATCAAAACAGCCCGTGTGATCGAATCTGAGTCCAATACGGACGAGGTCGGGCTGGACAATACCGTTCAGGTCTATTTTGAGGAAGACGATGAGATCGAAACCTTCAAGCTTGTGACGACCGTCCGCGGCAATTCCCTAAAGGGCATGATCAGCATCGATTCCCCGATCGGAAAGGCGCTGCTTGGGCATAAGGTGGGCGACCGCGTGACCGTAAAGGTAAATGAGGGCTACAGCTATGATGTCATTGTGAAAGCGATCGAAAATACCGTGGACGACGGTTCCGACCAGCTGCGCAGATTTTAACCGTAATGTTAAAGCACGCTTATAAAAAATTTCTTAAATTTGTGAATATTTGAATTTATACTACCAGAAAATAAAATTTCGGTGTATAATGTTAATCGCTGTAACATTTTCGCCGTAAAGAAGAAAACGGCAGAGGAAATAGAAAAAGATGACGCATTTAAGAAAAGCCATTCATATATATACAAAAATAAAAAACGCGAAATGGGCAAAAGAAAGGTTCAGAAAGCAGGCATACGGAGGTATTTTTATGGATTTCACACAACACAGGCAGCAGAGAGGCAAAAAGCTCCAACCACTGGATGTGATTGATGGATTTCAGGTACGTCCCGGATTTTACCACAGGAATGGAGCCACCGCCGCGGAAAACGGCGTAAGCTTTACGATTCATTCCCTTGGAGCCACAAGCTGTACGCTGCTGCTCTTTCATCCACAGGAAAAGGAACCTTACGCAAAGCTGAAATACCCGGAATCTTACCATATCGGGAACACCTATTCCATGCTTGTGTTTGGGTTAAAAATCGAAGAATTTGAGTACGCATTCCAGTTAGACGGGCCATATGACAGGGAGCGGGGGCTGTTGTTTGACAAAAACAATGTCCTGCTTGATCCGTACGCAAAAGCGGTCACCGGGCAGCGGAACTGGGGGGAGCGCACCCAGGATGACGATTATGTATACCATGCAAGGGTTGTGGAAAACAATTTTGACTGGGGGAACATCCGCCAGCTGGAATACCCGATCGAAGACCTGGTGATCTATGAAATGCATGTGCGCGGATTTACAAACCACGAATCCTCCGGGGTTTCCGCAAGGGGGACTTACGAAGGGCTGCGTCAGAAAATCCCGTATTTAAAAGATCTGGGCATCAACGCCGTGGAGCTGATGCCGATATTTGAATTTGACGAGATGGAAAGCGCCAGAGTCGTAGACGGGCATCAGCTCTACAACTACTGGGGCTATAATACCGTGTGCTTTTTTGCGCCGAATACGGGCTATTCTTCCGTTGTGGAGCATAACCATGAGGGCGACGAATTAAAGCAGCTGATATATGAATTAAAGGAAAACGGCATAGAGGTTATATTGGACGTGGTGTTTAACCATACGGCGGAAGGGAATGAAAAAGGGCCTTGTTTTTCCTTTAAAGGCATTGACAACAACATTTATTATATACTGGCTCCCGATGGAAATTATTACAATTTCAGCGGCTGCGGCAATGTGATGAACTGCAACCATCCGGTCATGCGCCAGTTTATACTGGAATGCCTGCGCTATTGGGCGACGGAATACCGGGTAGACGGGTTCCGATTTGACTTAGCTTCCATATTGACGAGGGACCAGCACGGGGCGCCGCTTGCGGAGCCGCCTATTTTACAGGAAATCGCGTTAGACCCGCTGCTTGGGAAAGTAAAACTGATCGCGGAAGCGTGGGACGCCGGAGGATTGTACCAGGTAGGGCATTTCCCGAATTTCCAAAGATGGTCGGAATGGAACGGCAGATATCGCGACGACATCCGAAAATTTTTAAAAGGGGATAATGGAATGGCGGGCATTGCGATCGCCCGTATCACAGGCTCCCAGGATATGTATGGAAATACTCAGGAAGGGGAAAACGCGCCGATCAATTTCCTGACCTGCCATGACGGATTTACGCTTTATGATTTGTATTCTTATAATTATAAGCATAACGAAAAAAACGGCTGGAATAATACGGACGGGGATAACCAGGGAAACAGCTGGAACTGCGGCGCGGAAGGGGAAACCGACGATGTCCAGGTGGAAAACCTGCGCAAGCGCATGATCAAAAACGCGATCGTTACTTTAATGTGCAGCAGAGGCCCGGTGATGTTTTATGCCGGGGATGAATTTTGCAATACCCAATTTGGGAATAATAACGCGTACTGCCAGGACAACGAAATATCCTGGCTGGATTGGAGCAGGATGGAAAAATATAAGGAAATCCATGATTTTTTCCGTTATATGGCAAACTTTCGCAAAACCCATGCCGTACTCCGAAAAAATACGCAAAAAGCCTCCTGCGACTATCCAGAGATTAGCCTTCATATCGGATTTCCATGGAACGGCAGGACGGATTACAACACCAAGCTCGTCGGCATTATGTACGCCGGGCGCAATGAGGAAAATACAAGGGACGATGTGATCTTCTACGGGATAAACGTATACTGGGAGCCGCTTGTGATGCAGCTTCCGGAGCCGCCGGGGGGCACGTACTGGAAAATCTGCGTCAATACGTATGAGGAATACGAGGATGGCAAAGAGTTTTCGCTGCATTCCGAGTACAACCACCGCCTGACCGTCCAGCCGCGCACGGCAGTCGTGCTTGTGGCGCAGGAGCAGGAAGAAGAAAAAGCGGAAGCGAAAGAAGAGGGCATACAGTCCATGGAGGAACAATGAATAATCAGTCACCAAACAACAACGGGAACAACAACCCCAGGAACAAGAAAAACGGCAACGGGCAGATGATCTTAATGTTTTTGCTGATTACGCTGATCGCGCTGTTCTTTATGAGCATGTTCAACAAATGGCAAAAGCAGATGACCACAAAGGAGATATCTTATACCGAATTTCTGGAAATGGTTGAAAAAGACAAGGTTGCGGAGGTGCATGTCACTTCCAATAGTTACCGCATCACGCCAAAAACGGCGAAAACAGATTTTGCGGCGGTCACCTATTTTACCGGGATCGCGGGTAATGACCTGGAGTTGGTGTCGCTGTTAAAAGAGCATAACGTCAAATATTATCCGTATATACCGGACGATTCCGCCACCTGGATTTACAATATTTTAAGCATTGTGCTGCCAATCCTGCTGTTATGGGCGGTTATGGGGTTCTTAATGCGCAAAATGGGCAACGGCATGGGAATGGGCGTTGGAAAAAGCACCGCCAAAGTTTACGTAGAAAAAAAGACCGGCGTGACATTCAAGGATGTGGCGGGGCAGGACGAAGCGAAGGAATCCTTGCAGGAAGTGGTAGACTTTTTGCATAACCCGAAAAAATACACAGATATCGGCGCAAAGCTGCCAAAGGGAGCGCTTTTGGTAGGCCCTCCGGGAACCGGAAAAACGCTTTTGGCAAAGGCCGTAGCCGGAGAAGCCAACGTGCCGTTTTTTTCCCTTGCAGGCTCCGATTTTGTGGAAATGTTTGTAGGCGTGGGCGCGTCCCGTGTGCGTGATTTATTTAAAGAAGCGCAAAAACAGGCGCCTTGCATTATCTTCATCGACGAGATTGACGCGATCGGAAAAAGCCGCGACAGCAGATACGGCGGCGGCAACGACGAGCGCGAGCAGACGTTAAACCAGCTGCTTGCGGAAATGGACGGGTTTGACACATCCAAGGGGCTTTTGATCTTAGCGGCCACAAACCGTCCGGAGGTATTAGACAAAGCCCTGTTGCGCCCGGGGCGCTTTGACCGGCGCATCATCGTAGAAAAGCCGGATTTAAAAGGCAGGGTGGAGACGTTAAAGGTGCATTCCAAAGATGTATTAATGGATGAAACCGTGGATTTAGACGCGATCGCTCTTGCGACTTCCGGCGCGGTAGGGTCTGACCTTGCGAATATGATCAACGAAGCCGCGATTAATGCGGTAAAAAACGGCAGAAAATATGTAAACCAGTCCGACCTGTTTGAATCGGTGGAAGTCGTAATAGCGGGTAAGGAGAAAAAAGACCGGATCTTAGGCGAAGAAGAAAAGCGGATCGTCGCTTATCACGAGGTGGGTCACGCGCTGACGACGGCGTTGCAAAAAAACGCGGAGCCGGTGCAAAAAATTACAATTGTGCCCCGCACTATGGGGGCTTTGGGCTATGTCATGCAGGTGCCGGAGGAGGAAAAATACCTGATGACAGAGGATGAGCTGAAAGCGCGGCTTGTGACCTTTATGGCGGGGCGCGCGGCGGAGGAGATCGTATTTCACTCCATTACCACAGGCGCGTCCAATGATATCGAAAAAGCGACGCAGATGGCGCGTTCCATGGTGACGCAGTACGGCATGTCTGAAAAATTCGGCATGGTCAGCCTGGAATCGGTAGAGAACCGCTACCTGGACGGCAGGCCGGTATTAAACTGCGGCGACCGCACAGCGGCGGAGATCGATGTCGAGGTGCAAAAGCTCATTAAAGACAGCTATGAAAAAGCAAAGCATTTATTGGAGGAAAACCGAAGTGTATTAGACCAGATAGCGGAATATTTATTTGAACATGAGACGATCACCGGAAAAGAGTTCATGCGGATCTACCGTGAGATCAAGGGGATTCCGGAGCCGCCGGAGGAGGAAGAAAAGGAAGAAGGCAGCGACCATGTTTGATATCCAGGAGGAATTAAAAAAACTGCCGGGTAGGCCGGGAGTGTATCTGATGCATGATAAAAACGACACGATCATCTATGTCGGCAAGGCGGTAAACTTAAAAAACCGCGTCAGGCAGTATTTCCGCGCCAGCCATGACGAAGGGATACGAAAAGACCAGATGGTCAGGCAGATCGACCATTTTGAGTACATTATCACGGATTCGGAGCTGGAAGCGCTCGTTTTAGAATGCAATTTGATCAAAGAACACAGGCCGAAATACAACATTCTTTTAAAAGATGATAAGACTTATCCGTATATAAAAGTGACGCTGGGGGAAACTTACCCCAGGGTCCTTTTTTCACGCCAGATGAAAAAAGACAAATCCCAGTATTTCGGCCCTTACACCAGCGCGGGCGCGGTAAAAGACACGATCGAGCTGATACGCAAATTATACCAGCTGCGCACCTGCAACCGCCAGCTGCCACGGGATACGGGCAAAGACCGCCCGTGTCTGAACTACCATATCCATCAGTGCAAGGCGCCCTGCCAGGGCTATATCAGCCCCGAGGATTACCAGGCGCGCATAAAAAAAGCGCTGGATTTTTTAAACGGAAATTACGACCCGGTATTGTCGGAGCTGGGGGCCAAGATGCAGGCGGCCTCCGATGAGATGAATTTTGAAAAAGCAATGGAGTACCGGGATTTAATTAATAGCGTCCGCCAGCTATCAGAAAAGCAGAAAGTAACCAATTCCGATGGGGAAGACAAAGACATTATCGCGCTGGCAAAGGACGATCGGGACGCGGTAGTGCAGGTGTTTTTTGTGCGGGACGGCAGGCTCATTGGCAGGGAGCATTTTTACGTTACGATTAACGTAAACGACACAACAAAACAGATCTTAAACTCTTTCCTCAAGCAGTTTTATGCCGGAACGCCGTTTGTGCCAAAGGAAGTCATGCTGCAAACCCAGATCGAGGAGGAAAAAGTAATCGCCGAATGGCTGTCCGAAAAGCGGGGGCAGAAGGTCTATATCCGTGTCCCGAAAAAAGGGATGAAGGAAAAGCTTGTAGATTTGGCGCAAAAAAACGCCAGGCTCGTTTTAAACCAGGACAAAGAGCGCTTAAAACGGGAAGAAGGCAGGACGATCGGCGCAATGAAGGAGATCGCAAAGCTGCTGCGGCTGCCGGGCATCGAACGGGTGGAAGCCTATGATATTTCCAATACAAACGGCTTCGAAAGCGTAGGCTCTATGATCGTTTACGAAAAGGGCAAGCCCTGCCGCAGCGATTACCGGAAATTTAAGCTGCGCACCGTAACCGGGCCGGATGATTACGCGTCGATGCATGAGGTTTTGACCCGCAGATTTGTCCACGGCATGGAGGAGCGCAGGCAGCGCAGCGAAAAAAAACTGGACTTATCTTACGGCAGCTTTACGAAATTTCCGGATTTAATTATGATGGACGGCGGACGGGGACAGGTAAACATCGCGCTACAGGTTTTGCAGGAATTAAACCTGGACATTCCGGTATGCGGGATGGTGAAGGACGATTTTCACCGGACAAGGGGGCTTTATTTTCAAAACATGGAGATGCCGATCGACCGGGACTCGGAGGGATTTAAGCTGATCACCAGAATCCAGGACGAAGCCCACCGGTTTGCTATTGAGTACCACCGCTCCCTGCGCAGTAAGGAGCAGGTGCATTCTGTATTAGACGATATCCCGGGCATCGGCCCGGCAAGGAGAAAAGCGCTGATGCGGTATTTCCAGTCCATTGAAGAGATCCGAAACGCCACCGTGGAGCAGCTTTGCGAGCCAGACAGCATGAATGAGAAAGCGGCGCAGGCGGTGTACGAATATTTTCGTGAGCAGCATGCGTAGCAAGGATTTCTGTTTTCGTTACAGTCCAGCCCGCGCCATTCGAGGAGGCGCCTGCGGCGCTTTCCCGCAGCTGACGCAGCTAACTTTGCTCATAATCGGGCGCTCCGCTCATCGACTGTGAGACGCGCTCATTCATGCAAGCATGATTCGCCCATCTTACAGCCGATGGCTGAACTGTTACATGTTTTAAATATTGATGAATAGTAGTAATTGCTCAACGGTTGGAATTGTGTTACACTTATAACCATATAGAATAGGTTACATTTGGCTGTGCTCTGATTACATTGGGTTGCCACACAAGGTTTTAGGAGGATGAATATGGAAGGTGTAAATATACAATGGTTTGCGGATTGTTTTAAAATGAAAAACCTGACGGAAGGGATTGATCTATCCGTCCGTCAGATCACGGTGTCTGACATTAACCGACCGGCGTTTCAGTTTTGCGGTTATTTTGGGCATTTTACAGGCGAGCGTGTGCAGATCGTCGGCAAACAGGAATACACATATTTGCAGCAGTTGGACGCGGAAAAGAGAAAAAAAGCCTTTGAAGATTTTCTGGCATACGATATGCCCTGCGTGATCTTTTGCAGGGGGCTGCTTCCGCATGAAGATTTTTTAGAGATCGCAAACAGAAACAATGTGGCGGTATTAAGCACAAACCATAAAACATCCAGCGTCATGGCGGAGATCATACGTGTCTTAAATGAAAAGCTGGCGCCTTGCATATCTATTCATGGCGTGCTTGTAGACGTATACGGCGAAGGGCTTTTGATCATGGGCGAAAGCGGAATCGGCAAAAGCGAAGCCGCGCTGGAGCTGATCCGCAGGGGCCACCGCCTTGTGACAGACGACGTGGTGGAGATCCGCAGGATCAACGAAAGCACGCTGATCGGCACATCGCCGGACATTACGCGGTACTTTATTGAATTACGCGGCATCGGGATTATTGATGTAAAGGCGCTTTATGGCGTGGAATGCGTCAAAGAAAAGCAGAGCATCGACCTGGTGATCAAGCTGGAGGACTGGAAACGGGACAACGAGTACGACAGGCTGGGTCTGGAACAGGAATATACGGAAATATTAGGCGTAAAAGTCGTCTGCCATTCCCTGCCAATCCGCCCGGGACGAAACCTTGCCGTAATCTGCGAGACCGCGGCCGTAAACCACAGGCAGAAAAAGATGGGCTACAATGCGGCGCAGGAATTATATCGCCGTGTGCAGGAGAATTTAAATAAATAATAAGAAAAAATAGGAGATTAAAATGGAACGAAAAAATGCATGGGAAAAATATCCGCCAGATCAACGGGAAGCGTTGATGCTGTTTTCAGAAAACTACAGAAAATTTATATCAGAATGCAAAACAGAGAGGGAATGCGTAGCGGAATTTAAAAAACAGGCCCGCTCCTGCGGCTTTCTGGATTTAAAGGAAGTCATAAAATCCGGAAAAAGCCTAAAGCCAGGGGATAAAGTGTATGCCGTAAACATGGAAAAATATATCGCGCTGTATGTCATAGGAAAACAGCCGATGGAGCAGGGCATGAATATTTTAGGCGCGCATATCGATTCGCCGCGCCTGGATCTAAAGCAGGTTCCGTTGTACGAGGATACGGAGCTGGCAATGCTGGATACCCATTATTATGGCGGCGTCAAAAAATACCAGTGGGTGACGCTTCCGCTTGCCCTCCACGGCGTATTTGCGAAAAAAGACGGTACGGTTGTAACGGTCAGTGTCGGGGATAAGCCTGGAGATCCGGTATTTGGCGTGAGCGACCTGCTGATCCATCTGGCAGGCGAGCAGATGGAGAAAAAGGCGAATAAGGCCATTGAGGGCGAAAACCTGGATATTTTGATTGGCAGTATCCCGTATGCCGAAGAAAAAGATGAAAACAGCGAAAAAATCAAAGACCGGGTAAAAGCGAACGTTTTAAATATTTTACAAAAAGAATTTGGCATTGAAGAAGAGGACTTCGTATCGGCGGAGATCGAAGCGGTTCCGGCAGGGGAAGCAAGGGACTATGGATTTGACCGCAGCATGATCATGGGCTATGGGCATGACGACCGGGTATGCGCCTATCCGTCCTTTAAGGCAATGGCGGACAATAAAGAAACGCCGGAGCGCACAAGCGTATGCCTGCTTGTAGACAAAGAAGAGATCGGCAGCGTTGGCGCAACCGGGATGCAGTCGTTGTTTTTTGAAAATATGACGGCGGAGGTATTAAATGCGGCGGGGCAGTTCAGTGAATTGGCGCTGCGCCGGACGCTGGCAAATTCAAAGGTGCTTTCTTCCGACGTAAGCGCGGCGTTTGACCCGAATTATCCGTCGGTTTCGGAAAAGAAAAACGCGGCGTATTTCGGGAAAGGGCTAGTCTTTAATAAGTACACAGGCTCCAGGGGAAAATCCGGCTCCAATGACGCGAACGCCGAATATATGGCGCATTTACGTGAAATTTTAGACCGAAACGGCGTAACGTACCAGACCTCAGAGCTTGGAAAAGTAGACAAGGGCGGCGGCGGGACGATCGCCTATATTCTGGCGAAATACGGCATGGAGGTCATTGACAGCGGAGTAGCCGTATTAAATATGCACGCGCCGTGGGAGATCATCAGCAAAGTGGATCTATACGAAGCATACCGGGGGTACCAGGTATTTCTAAAGGAAGCTTAGTTTTTTTTATTAAAAATAAAACAAATAAAATAAAAGAAATAAAATGGCAAAAGCGGAAATATAAAGATAGTAACAAACGTTATTTTATATAGAAAGAAAAAAGCATGGATGAATTTTATCAACAGTTATTAAACATCCTAAGTGACAGCCAGGTTTTGCTTAAGGAGCCAATGAGCCGCCATACCACGTTTCGGGCTGGCGGCCCGGCGGATTACTTTCTTATGCCGGGTACAGCGCAGATGGGGGAGGTAACCGCGCTTTGCGGGAAATATCATGTGCCATACCAGGTGATCGGAAACGGAAGCAACCTTTTGGTCAGTGACCAGGGCGTGCGCGGCGCGATCATTGCGCTGTCGGGCGCGTATGCAAAAAACGTCCGCATCAGCGGGGATCATCTGACGGCGCAGGCGGGCACATTGCTGTCGCAGGCGGCAATGGAAGCGTGCCAGGCAGGGCTTGGGGGGCTGGAATTTGCGGCGGGGATACCAGGCTCTGTAGGCGGCGCGACAGTTATGAACGCGGGGGCTTACGGTGGAGAACTAAAAGATGTAGTCGCACAGGTAAAAGCGCTTGCAAAAGACGGCGGCGTGATTACGTTAAGCGGCAGCCAGATGGATTTTAACTATCGCCATAGCTGTATCCCGGCGCGCGGCATGATCGTGCTGGAAACGGAATTTGCGTTACAGCCAAAGCCAAAAGAGGAAATCCGAAAACGGATGGAGGAGCTGAAAAACCGCAGGATTGAAAAACAGCCGTTGGAATATCCGAGCGCCGGCAGCACGTTTAAGCGACCGGAAGGGCATTTCGCCGGAAAACTGATCATGGACGCGGGGTTAGCCGGGTTTTCCATTGGCGGTGCACAGGTATCCGAAAAGCATTGCGGCTTTGTCATCAATAAGGGAGGGGCTTTGGCATCCGATATTTATAAAGTCATCCGGCATGTGCAGCGGGAGGTTCTGCGGCAGTTTGGCGTGACGCTTGAAATGGAAGTGAAATGTATTGGTGAATTTAAGGATGCGTAAACAATAAGGCGGAGAGAAATAAAAAAGCCTGGAGAGGAAGATGCGTATGCGTTTTGTGATTTTGACAGGTATATCCGGCGCCGGAAAAAGCACGGCGCTGAAAATGATGGAGGATATGGGGTATTATTGCGTGGACAATCTGCCGATCCCATTAGTGGAGCATATTTATGAAATGGCGGACTCCGCGGGTTCAGAGCTGCAAAAGGTGGCGGTAGGCATAGACGCGAGAAACGGAACGGATCTTGGCGAAATGAAAGCGGTTTTGCAAAAGATGCAGGAGCAGGGCAGGGATTGTGAGATTTTATTTCTGGATTCAGACGATCCGGTGTTAGTCAAGCGCTATAAAGAAACCAGGCGCAGCCATCCATTGGCGCATGGCGAACGGATCGGCAAAGGGATTACTAGGGAGCGGCAGCGGCTCCAGTATTTAAAAGACCATGCGGATTACATTATCGACACAAGCCACTTACTGACAAGAGAGCTGAAAATAGAGTTAGAAAACATTTTTGTCAACCGCCAGCATTACAGCAGCCTGTTTGTCACGGTGCTTTCCTTTGGGTTTAAATATGGGATTCCGGTGGATTCAGACCTGGTATTTGACGTGCGCTTCCTCCCAAATCCATATTATGTGGAAGGGCTGCGCGCCAAAAGCGGCAATGACAAAGAAATCCAGGACTATGTCTTGCAGTTTCCGGAGGCGCATGTATTTTTAGATAAGCTGGTAGATATGGTGCAGTTTTTGATACCCAATTATATTGCGGAAGGCAAGAGTCAGCTTGTGATCGGGATTGGCTGCACCGGAGGGAAGCACCGCTCGGTGACATTGGCAAATGAGCTTTACCGCAGGCTTTCCCTAAGCACAAGCGAGGATTCAAATTATGGGCTGAAAATTGAGCATCGCGATATTGAAAAGGATGCCTTGCATAAATAAGGGGGCTTTGCCTTATGTCGTTTTCAAGTGAAGTAAAAAAAGAGCTGGTCAGCCAGGACAGCCAGCCTAGACATTGCGCTGTGGCGGAGCTTGCGGGTATGCTGGCAGGGGCGGGCAGGATATGCAAAAAGCAGGGCGCGGTACATATTGCATTTACAAGCGAAAATGAAAAAATAACGCAAAAATATGTCCGGCTGGTTACGTCCGTTAGCGGCATTGACGCTGGAATATCACAGGCGTATCATATACAGCAGAAAAACAAAAACTCCTATCTGGCGGAGGTCGCAGAGGAAGCGGCGGAAAAATTATTGCAGATCTTAAAGCTTCAAAAACGCCTGGAGCAGAGCGCGGACTGCGCGCAAATGCCTGCCAGCCGCCTGCTGCTTCAAAAAAGCTGCTGTAAACGGGCATATCTTCGGGGGGTTTTTCTCGCGGCGGGCTCTATGAGCGACCCGAAAAAATCCTACCATTTTGAGATTGTCTGTGAAACAGCACAGGTCGCAAAGCAGGCGCAGGAGCAGCTAAATTGCTTTGAACTGGACGCGAAGATCGTTTCACGTAAAAACCATGAAGTCGTTTATTTAAAAGAGGGCTCCCAGATCGTAGACGCGCTCAATATCATGGGCGCCCATACAGCGCTGATGGATCTGGAGAATGTGCGTATTTTAAAAGAAATGCGAAACGACATTAACCGCAGGGTCAACTGCGAAACAGCGAACATTAACAAAACGGTAAGCGCCGCGTATCGCCAGCAGCAGGCAATCCGTTTTTTGCAGCGGCAGGGCGCGCTTTCGGGGCTTGCGGGCCCGTTGCAGGAGATCGCCGCGCTTCGAATGGAATATCCAGAAGCCGCGATCGGGGAGCTTGGCGCGCTTTGTATCCCAAAGGTCGGGAAATCCGGGGTCAACCACAGGCTGCGCAGGCTGGAAGAGATCGCGGGGCAAATGGGCTATGTAAAAAAGGAATGATGGAAGATGAAAAGATTATTATTTGTATATAACGCCCACTCAGGAAAAGGCGCGATTAAAACAAAGCTTGCGGAGGTTGTAGACAGCATGGTGAAGGCAGGCTGGCGCGTTACGATCTATCCGACCCAGTCGCGGGGCGACGCGGCAAGGGTCGTGGAGGCGGAAAGCGGTGAGCACGATCTGATCGTATGCAGCGGCGGCGACGGGACGTTAGACGAAGTCGTAACCGGCATGATGCACGTCGCTGAAAAAAAGCCGATTGGCTATATCCCGGCGGGAAGCACAAATGATTTTGCCAATTCCTTAAAGCTGCCAAAAAATACGCAAAAAGCGACAGAGATCGCGCTTTATGGCAAAAAGTTTGCCTGCGATGTTGGGAAATTTAACGACAATCATTTTATTTATGTAGCGGCATTTGGCATTTTTACAGAAGTCTCTTATCAGACTAACCAGGAGCTTAAAAATCTTCTGGGCCACGCGGCGTATATATTAGAAGGCGCAAAAAGCCTGCTGGACATCGAATCCTATCCTATGCGCGTGGAATGCGAAGGAAAGACCGTGGAAGCCGACTTTATATACGGAATGGTTTCCAATTCCATTTCCGTCGGCGGCTTTAAACAAATTGCCGGAAAAAACGTGCAGCTGGATGACGGCGTTTTTGAAGTGACGCTCATTAAGCGTCCGAAAAACCCGTTGGAATTAAATGAGATCATAACGTCGCTTTTATCAAGAGTCGATAATACGGATTTGATCTATTCCTTTAAAACAGACCATATTTGCTTTTACACGGAAAAAGAAACGCCCTGGACGTTGGACGGCGAGTATGGCGGCACGCATCTGTCCGTCGTGGTGGACAACTGCGCCCGGGCGGTGGAGATCATGGTAGAGCGTGAAGAGGAGGAAGCGGCTGCGGCAAAGCCATAGGCGCGATCGTAACCCGAAGCGGAATAAAGAAATAGTTCCATATTGCATTTTTGTCCAAATAATGGTATGATAGACAAAGCAGAATTGGTGAAAAAAGAAAATGGAGGAAAGAAACATGTTAGTATCAGCAACAGAAATGTTAAAAAAAGCAAAAGCTGGACATTATGCTGTAGGCCAGTTTAACATTAACAACCTGGAATGGACAAAATCGATTTTACTGACAGCAGAAGAATTAAAAAGCCCGGTTATCTTAGGCGTTTCAGAAGGCGCCGGGAAATATATGACAGGCTTTTTAACTGTTGCGGCAATGGTAAAAGCAATGGATGAGTCGCTTGGAATCACTGTTCCGGTAGCCCTTCATCTGGACCATGGCACATACGAAGGATGCTATCAATGCATCAAGGCTGGATTTACATCCGTAATGTTTGACGGCTCCCATTACCCGATCGACGAGAACGTTGCAAAGACAAAGGAACTGGTTGCCGTAGCACATAATTTAGGGCTGTCCATTGAAGCGGAAGTAGGCTCCATCGGCGGTGAGGAAGACGGCGTTGTTGGTATGGGCGAATGTGCGGACCCACAGGAATGCAAGGCGATCGCAGACCTTGGCGTTGACATGCTTGCGGCTGGTATTGGCAATATCCATGGCAAATATCCGGCAAACTGGGCGGGCCTTAGCTTTGAGACATTGGATGCGGTTCAGCAGCAGACAGGTGAAATGCCGTTGGTACTCCATGGTGGGACAGGCATCCCGGAAGACATGATCAAAAAAGCAATCACACTTGGCGTTGCAAAGATCAACGTAAATACAGAATGCCAGTTATCTTTCCAGGAAGCGACGCGTAAATACATCGAGGATGGAAAAGATTTAGAAGGCAAGGGATTTGACCCGCGTAAATTATTGGCTCCTGGCGCGGAAGCGATCAAGGCTACAGTAAAAGAAAAAATGGAATTGTTTGGCTCTGTAGGCAAGGCGTAAAATACGGTTGAGCAAAAAACCATAGGCGATGCGATGACCAGATTGGTAAATCTGCCGAAAAAACCAGTATGAAATGCTTAAAATTGCAGAGAAATCATAAAATTAAAAAAGAGTATTGCATTTTGAACCAATCTGCGGTATGTTAGTATCAGTTAAGAAAACGAACGAGGGTGTTCCGGTAAGGGGACACCCTCGTTTTTTTCAAGGGAAAGGCGGATTTTCCGCTATACCGCAGCCGTAAAGTTATGATAAAAAGCTATTATAAGACTGACGGCGGACATATACATATTCAAGAGAAATCGAATCCAGACACTTCAAAACGGTTCAAAACAGTTTAAAAAGAGAGGACGAAGAGAATGAGCGAGTATTATAACGTAAAAGATATTTTTGGCGAAAATGTGTTTAACGACGCGGTAATGCAGGAGCGGCTTCCAAAAAAGGTTTATAAGAAAATGCGTGAGATCATCGAAAACGGGGCCGAGTTAGACCCGGCGACCGCGGATGTGGTAGCGCATGAAATGAAAGAATGGGCGATTGAAAAAGGGGCCACCCACTTTACGCACTGGTTCCAGCCGTTGACGGGCGTTACAGCGGAAAAACATGATTCCTTTATCACGGCGCCAATGTCAAACGGGAAAGTGTTAATGAGCTTTTCCGGGAAGGAATTGATCAAGGGAGAGCCAGACGCTTCCTCATTCCCGTCCGGGGGCTTGCGCGCCACCTTTGAGGCAAGAGGCTATACGGCATGGGACTGCACCTCTCCGGCGTTTGTAAGGCAGGATGCGGCAGGCGCGACCCTTTGCATCCCTACGGCGTTTTGTTCTTATACCGGGGAGGCGCTCGACCAGAAAACGCCGTTGATGCGCTCGATGGAAGCGGTCAACGAGCAGTCCCTGCGCCTTTTGCGTTTATTTGGAAATACGACTTCAAAGCATGTAACGCCGTCTGTAGGGCCGGAGCAGGAATATTTCATCGTAGACAGGGAGAAATACTTACAGCGTAAAGACCTGATCTTTACCGGGCGCACCTTATTTGGCGCAATGCCTCCAAAGGGCCAGGAAATGGATGACCATTATTTTGGCGCGATCCGGGAACGGATTGCCGCGTACATGCGGGACGTAAATAAAGAATTGTGGAAGCTTGGGGTTTCCGCAAAGACGCAGCATAACGAAGTGGCTCCGGCGCAGCATGAGCTTGCTCCGATATACGCGGAATGCAATATCGCCGTTGACCACAACCATCTGATCATGGAAACCTTAAAAAAAGTGGCTGGGCGGCATGGGCTGCAATGTCTGTTGCATGAAAAGCCGTTTGCGGGCGTGAATGGCTCCGGCAAGCATAATAACTGGTCGCTGACGACGGACGATGGAATTAATTTATTAGACCCAGGCGTGACCCCTCACCAGAATGTACAGTTCTTATTAGTGCTGGTATGTATTTTAAAAGCGGTGGATGAACACGCGGATCTGCTGCGCGCTTCGGCGGCGGATGTTGGAAACGACCACAGATTAGGGGCAAACGAAGCTCCGCCAGCTATTTTATCCGTATTTTTGGGCGAGCAGTTAGGGGATGTGGTATCGCAGCTTATCCGTACCGGCATCGCGACCCGTTCCATCAAAGGGGAAATGCTTGAGACAGGCGTAAAAACCTTGCCGGATTTCCGCAAAGACGCTACCGACCGCAACCGCACGTCGCCGTTTGCGTTTACCGGGAATAAATTTGAATTTCGTATGGCAGGCTCACAGGCTTCCGTAGCGCCATCCAACGTAGTGTTAAACACGATCGTTGCGGAAGCGTTCTGTGAAGCGTGCGACGTTTTGGAAAAAGCGGAAGATTTCAACGAAGCCGTGCATGATCTGATCAAACAATACGCGGTAGACCATCAGCGCATTATATTTAACGGCGACGGATACTCAGACGAATGGGTGGAGGAAGCGAAACGCCGCGGCCTGCCGAATATCAAATCCATGGTAGACGCGATCCCTGCCTACACGACGGAAAAATCCGTATCTGCATTTGAGAAATTTAACGTATTTACAAAGACAGAGCTGGAGTCGCGCGCGGAAATCGAATACGAGACTTACGCAAAAACGATCAATATAGAAGCAAAAGCCATGATCGACATCGCAGGAAAACAGATCATCCCTGCCGTGATCAAATATACGACCTCCCTTGCAGGCTCCATCAACAGTGTGAAGGCCGCATGCGACGCGGCGGACATAAGCGTCCAGTCCGAACTGCTGACCGAAGTGTCATCCCTGCTTTCACAGGCGAAAGCGGCGCTCAAAGAACTGGTGCGCGTGGAAGCCGAAGGCTCCGCGATGGAAGAAGGCCGTGAACAGGCGGTTTACTATCACGATGTCGTAAAAGCCGTAATGGATGACCTTCGCGCTCCGGTAGATAAGCTTGAAATGATGGTAGATAAGGATATGTGGCCGATGCCGTCCTATGGCGATCTGATTTTTGAAGTGTAAAAGCGCGGTCAGTTGACTTTGGAAGTTGGCCGAATGTCGGGGGATGGAGGATGATCATACTTCCATCCCCCGGCTGATTTTTATAAGTGAAACACAATAAAAATTTAGCGACGCTTGGAGAGTGGAGTTGTCCGGCCTGACTGGGGCCATTCCAGAATGTAAGAAGTTCTAAGTATTCTGATGTTACATTTTCACAGTCGGACGGACGCGGCGCCTAAATCGCCCTGGCTGCGCCAGAAGCGATAGGCGCCGCTTACGGCTTCGCCGCCTGTTTATCATACAGAATACGAAGAACTTCTAAACATTCTTCATACGCCCCAGTCAAGCCGGGCAACTCCACTCTCCAGGCTGTTTTTCACAAACGTTACTATAAATTACTGTTCGCAATTTCTATCAGACAGGCGATATCCTGCTTTCCTTATAGAAGTGAGAAAAATCTTTTGAAGCTGAGGTTCATGGCTGAAGTTTATTGTGTTTAGTTTGAAATTCATGGCAAAAGTTAATTGTGTTTATTTTATGAAAACCAGCCAGGTCATGGAGGATTGGCCGGTTTGTTAAAGTTATAACGCCTTATCTGAATAGATTTTTATTTTTATCTTTAAAAATTTTGGAAATTAGGCATTGACAGCTTAGAAAATTTGTGATAACATATTTAATGTTCGCGGGTCAGTACAATGGACTGGTTTAGTGAAATGGGATACTAGCTCAGTTGGTAGAGCACTTGACTTTTAATCAAGTTGTCGGGGGTTCGACTCCCCCGTGTCTCATTGGAAACTCTTGAGGGATCAGGGGTTTCTTTTTTTATGCGCACGGATGCCCAAGTAGGAGAGGTAAATTTTTTGTAGTACAAATACAACTTCTGCAATGATTTCTGGTTTTGTGTATGCGCCGCTATCTATCACTGAGACAGCTTTTCTTGCCATTTCTGGATTGTCGTTTATGATGCAGCGGATAATAACATTTGCGTCAATTAATTGCATGTTTTTCTGCCATCGCATTGGCGAACGCCTCCTTTTATTTGTAGATGATACATCAAAGATACGATAATGATACGATCCAGTTATTTTATTATACATGCGGCTTTCGTAAAATGTAAAGGCCTTTAACAAAAACACGCTCTAGGCGGATCTGTTATTGTTATTTTTCATGGGGCGGAGTTTTAATGTGTAGATCATCAATAATAGAGCGTTATCCGGCAGTTTGGTTTTGGGATAATTTGAAGGTTTGTGTTGCCCGGACGCTGGAAGCAAGCCGGGTGCCTGTCTCAATCGGGAGTTTGACAGTTGAATAATCCCAAAAATACCTGCAGGCCGCATAAAAC
>CANDMI010000018.1 GCA_947385775.1 uncultured Eubacterium sp.
CAACCAATGTGCCGGAACCCCTTGTTTTCAGCGGTTTTCCCGATATTCTGTTCATGCCCTTTGTATCAAATAAGCGGTCTACATTTCCACAAACTCTAATGTCCGCATTGACGGATAAAGCTGTTTATCGCTTATATACTGCGCAATCAATTCCCTCTGGTGAACAATGCTGTTACTCTCTGCCTTCTTCTCATTTGATACAATATCCCCATCCTCTACGGAAAGCCTTAGATACTGGGCCATAAACCGCTCCGTCACAGCCGGCTCCCCCTTTCTGCTAACTGTGACATCAGATATTCATACTCATTCCGAAACTGGAATTTTATGTGGATTCTTTTATCTCCATACACCTCTACCTTTTCCAATAGGTTTACAGCCATTTCCCTGGTAAGCTCCCCAGCATCCCTAAATCTTAGAAAAGCTGTCATCCACTTGTTTTCCCCGCTTATCAACTGCTCATAATCCTCCAGATCTTCTTTCTTTTCATTCAGCGTTGTTTCCAATTCCAAAATCTTTGATGCATATCTTTCTTTTGCACTCAAAAATTCTTCCCGCGTAAGGATTCCCTGTTTCATATCTTCATAAATGCTTGCCTTTAAATATGTATATCTTCCTAATTCTTCCTGCGCCTGTTCCACCGCTCTCTTTTTCTTCTGATAAACCGCAGAATGGCTGTCTGATTTTTTTATCCGTCTGATCAGGCTTCTGGCCTCAACTGCTAAATCTATTTGCAGCTTTAACTGAATTAATACCATATCAAAAATTTTATGATCTGCGATAGAAGATGTACTGCATTTCACTTGGGAATGTCCATACGCCGAAGCACAGTAAAAATAATACTTTGCCTTTTCGTTCCTTACATCTTTATTTCTTCTCATTACATGCTGGCAGGTTCCGCATACCAGGATACCTTTCAGCACATTTTCATATTTCGGCCTTCCCTTCCTGTCCATCCATATTTTCCGATTCGTTTCCCTGATATCCTGCACCTTTAAAAATATTTCCCTGTCAACAACCGGCGGATGGTTTCCTTCTAATATTTCCCAGTCATCTTCTTTTCTTTTGCCCCGTTTTTCCTTTGAATAAATAGAATTATTATATTTTCCCTGTACCAGGTCACCGGCATATGCCCTGTTATATAATATCCGGCTGACTGCCTGCGGCTGCCAGAGGACATCGCCGCAGCCCTTATATTTTTTCAATCCCTGCTCCCCTGCATATCTGCTTGGGGATGGTATTCCTTCCTGATTCAATATGCCTGCGATCTTGTATGCGCTCATCCCCTGCATTTTCATTGAAAATATTCTCCTTACAATATCAGCGGCAGGTTCATCTATCACATAACGGCCTTGTTCCAAAATATACCCGTATGGAGCCTTGCTCCCTATAAACTGCCCCTGTTCTTTTTTTGTTCGCAACGCCGACAGAATCTTTTTTGAAATGTCTTTTGAATAGTAATCATTCGCCAGATTTTTAAATTCTGTGATCAATTCTTTTTCCTGAAAGATCTCACCTGCGCTGTCAAAATGGTCATTGACTGCTATAAAACGCACGCCAAGGAAAGGAAATATCTTTTCCAGATAATCACCTGCTTCCAGGTAATTCCTTGCAAACCGTGAAAGGTCTTTTACAATAATGCAGTTGATCCTGCGCTTTTTGGCATCCTCCATCATCTGTTCCCATCCCGGTCTTACAAAGTCCGTTCCTGTCTGCCCGTTATCCATATAGGTTTCTATAATTTCCACTTTCCTGCCGCACGGCATAAAGGTACCCTTTAGGGTTTCCACTTTCCTGCCGGGTGATATGTCCGGACTTCCAGAAAGCGCTTCCCCGTTTTCAAGCTGATTTGTAAAGTTTAATAACAGCTCAAGCTGATTGTCTATGCTGTCCGTACTTTTACCGCCATTATCTTCATTAGACAAACGGACATACAAGGCTATCTTCATAACGGAATTTTCTGTCTGTCCCGCAGTCTTCCCCTGCTTTCTACTCGTCCTTGCCATATGTACCCTCCCCTCCTTTTTTCTGAAGGCCGTATTCATCACTTACTGGCTGAATGCCTGAATCCTGACGCAGTTCTTCCAATAAATTCAAAGATGCCTGGAATTCTTGCGCATATTTGAAATGTATTTCTATCCTTGGATAACGCTCCCCTTTCTTTTTTTCATAAATAAGGATCTGTTCAATCAATGAAATAACAACTTCCCTTGACAGACATTCCAGATACCCATATTTCTTAAATTCATTTACCCAGCCACACACATCCCCCTGTCCATTGGCAAGAAATGCAGCCTCTACTTCCATAGTTTCCAGCATCTGCTCCGCAGCCCGTATGCGCTCCTCATAAATCTCTTTTAACTCCAGATATTCTTCTTTTGTGATCAGCCCGTCTTTATAATCTTCATATAAATCCAGACGAAGGCTGTTATATTTTTGTATTTCTTTCTTTTTCTTTGCAATCTTCCCACTCTTTTTATCCATCTCCCCTTCCCGTATCTGTGCATCTTCCAGTTTAGCCAGAATCCTCCCTAGATCTGTTACATTTTTAATCTGATGGTTTAATAGTTTCAGCACACTTTCTTCCAGAGACTCTGCATTGATGCTATGGGGACCGCAGATATTTTTATTTCCTTTGTGGCTTCCACATACATAGTAAACAAATTTCCTTTTTCCAGAAGGAACTGTTTTTCTAACCATATTTGCACCGCAGCCACCACATTTTACAATGCCGGACAAAAAATATACCTTTTCTTTTGCAGCCCCTGTCCTTGTATCCATTTGCAGCTGTTCCTGTACATTGTTAAAATCAACAGATGCAATAATGGCCTCATGGGTATTCTCTACCTGGCTCCACTTGCTCTGGTCACGTTTCACCTTTTTTTTCACTTTATAATTTGGAGTAGTTTCCTTCCCCTGTACGAGTGTTCCTGTATACACTGGATTTCCTAAAATACGAAGAACGTTCATATGCGTCCACTGGCTTTTCAGGTTCTTCTTAAACCCAGTATAAAATGCACTTCCATTCTCTTTCTTGTAATCCATCGGCGTCAGGATATTTTTTTTATTCAGCTTCTCTGCAATTTTATGTGCATTACTGCCCTGCAGATACAAACGGAAAATAAAGCGCACAACTTCTGCCGCATCATCGTCTATCTCCAGTTTATTTTTATCCACTGCTGATTTTTGATATCCATATGGGGCAAAAGCTCCTACAAAATCCCCCCTCTTGCGCTTTACCTCCAGATTGCTCCGGATTTTGATACTGATATCCCTGCAATATGCATCATTAATAAGGTTTTTGAACGGAATGATAAAATTGTCTGCCTGCGTACCGCCTTCTATGCTGTCAAAATTATCATTAACAGCAATGAACCGGACACCCATATAAGGAAATATCTTCTCGATATATTTCCCAACCTCGATATGATTTCTTCCAAACCGTGATAAATCCTTTGTAATTACACAGTTTACTTCGCCTGTTTTAATATCCTCTAACATCTGCTGGAATGCCGGACGTTCAAAATTAACCCCAGAATAGCCATCATCCACCCTGACAGCATGGATTCTGATATCTTTCTTGGATTTTAGAAAATCTAAGATAAGCTCTCTTTGATTCGTAATGCTGTCGCTTTCCTCCTTATCCCCATCTTCCCTTGATAAGCGTAGGTAAAGATCGGCATTATAAATATCAACATTCAGATTTGTACTCATATAATCACCTCAAATAGACTTGTTTGTTATCAAACCTTTCCTATTTGGGGCTCTGCTTCGTCCGTAATAATTGTGCCATCCCAAACCGCAAATGTCCATAGAAAAGCCCATATCAAACATCAGATAAATTATCATTTATTACTACTCATGGCTCTGGAAGCCGCTTATGCTAACTATCATTCTTCCATACTCATGCACAACTGCACCAATTTATTTTCAAGGCTTTCTTTTCTTTCAGCATAAGAAATCTTTACAACCATTCCATTACAGATAAAGCAAAATGGATTTTTTATTTTTTCCGCAAAATCTATCCATCTTTCCTGTACTGGCAGCGATTTATCAACTTCTATATGCTCTATATCCTCCAAAGTCCGGATATCTACAGTGCGAATGTCCACTTTCTTCATTTTTTCTAATTCTGTCAATTCCATTAGAAAACCCTTTGTGTTCTTTTACTTAACTATATTATCTCTCGATTGTCCATTATGTTTATTTTATAATCCTGCAAGCGGCTGTCAGAAAGCAGCCTCTATTTTTACCGGATCGCCTGTTTGTGGAAGTATAAAGCAGCATCTCTGTTAATACAATAAATTCACTACTGGTTCATTAACTGTATATTTTGTAATATCTATTACTTTACGAAGTGAGAATAAAGATGAAAATATCGCCTATCCCCAAATGAACGCCTTACCTAAACTGTTATCCCCGTCACGTTTTTCTGAAAAATTCTCACACCCCCTCTTCCATTTTACATTCCAATATAGTATAATAAAATTTATACCTAAATTTTTCTAATATAAGAAAACCCTGTAAACACCACTCCATAAACATTCTATAGGAGGTATGCAAAACATGCTCCCGACAAAAGCAGAAGCAGAAAAACTATTGAGCGAAGCCGAACAAAATAATCCTGGCCCATGGGGGAACCACAGCAGGGTTGCGGCGCATTGCGCACAAAAAATAGCGGAATTGTGCGACTTTCACAATCATTCCATCCAGGATTATATTGGCAATTTTGATACCTCAAAGGAAGAATTCGAGTTGATCCAAAAAGAACTGGCAAAGGTTTGTTATGACGATTATGACAGACTGATACAGTTATGTGATTCTATGGCTGGCAGCGAAGGCGTTATGGATATGGAAGAACGTATGAATGACGTAAAAAGAAGATACGGCTCATATCCGCTAGAGCGTGTTTGAAAAATGCTTTCTGACAGATGTATTCCACAATTTGTGGGAGATTTGTGCCAAATGAAGGGCGCATAGTGGGCTATGCAACCTGAATTTGGCGTAAATATCACGCAAAGTGGGGGATGCAGATGGCGGGAATGATTTTTCAAACACGCTCTAGAAAAATGGGACTGCAACCTGAAGCTAAAAGCCTATTTCGAAGCAAAAACAGGCAACGATATTAAGAAAATTGTAAAATAAGGATGTGAGGGATATGACGATCGGGGAAGCCAGAAAAATCTACTCTGGACAGATACATGAGTTTTACAGCCAAAAGCTGTCGCTGGCAAAGCAGAAAAAAGAGCTGGAAGAAAAAGCAAACGCGCCTTTCGCGGATAAAAATAAATACCGTGAGCAGGCCGCTGTATTGGAGCTTTCCTACCAGGCCGTTACGGAAAAATATAACGAATACCACGATTTTATGCAGCAGCTTTTAAAGCTTCACTCCGCTTATTTTAATGAAGAGGCAAGCAGACAGCAGGCGGACGCTATGTCGGAATACGCGCAAGATCTTAGCAAGATCGTGGAAACCGCAAGGCGGATCGCAAACGGCGATAAAGTTCCTATGTCGGATGAAAAAAAGCTTATGGAGTTTGACTTAAAAATGTATATGGCGGCAAAAAACATGTCGGTCATAAATGAGACAAAAAAGCGTAAAGAGCACGATTCCCTTTGGAAAGAAGACGAAGAGCAGGCCGAAAACCCGGACCCGTTTGAATACGCAAATGACAAGGAAATGTCATTGGAAGCTCCGGAAGTTACAGACGTATCCGATGTAATGGCGGGCGCGGGCAATGAGGCAATGCCATGAAGCTGTTTTTAGAAATCATCGTATGTTTTTTTGCGGGACTGGGAGCCGGGCTTGGGACTGGCTTTGCCGGAATGAGCGCGGCGGCTGTAATAAGCCCGATGTTAATCACGTTTCTTGGGATGCCCGCGTATGAAGCGGTCGGCGTCGCCCTTGCAAGCGATGTGTTGGCAAGCGCGGTCAGCGCCTATACGTATGGCAAAAATAAAAACCTGGATATTAAAAACGGCTTTGTCATGATGATGTCTGTCCTGGCGTTTACGTTTGTCGGAAGCCTAGTTGCAAGCAAGGCTCCAAATTCCACTATGGGAAGCTTTTCCACAGTCATGACCCTGTTTCTTGGCATTAAATTCATCCTGCGCCCGGTTATGACTACAAAAGAAAACATGTCTTTTGTAAGCGCGAAAAAACGCCTGGCGCAGTCGGTTTTATGCGGCGCCGCCGTTGGGTTTATCTGTGGCTTTATCGGCGCGGGCGGCGGGATGATGATGCTTTTGCTTTTGACAGGCGTGCTTGGCTATGAGCTTAAGACGGCGGTCGGCACAAGCGTGTTTATCATGACGTTTACCGCTTTAACCGGAGCGTTAAGCCATTTTATGATCGGCGGCATGCCGCGGATTTTGCCGCTTCTATTATGCATCGCGTCTACGCTTTTATGGGCGCGCGTCGCCGCAAGGTTTGCAAATAAAGCAAGCGCCGCGACGCTAAACCGCGCGATCGGGATCGTGCTTACGATCTTAGGGGCGGCGATCTTTGCGGTAAATATATGGAAATGATTTATTTTCTTACTTAATTTAAATCGGAAACTCCAATTCTATCCCAAAGCCCTCCCGATAAGGGATGCGGCTGTCCAAACTGACAGACACGCACAGCTTTTCGGCGTATTTGCGCACCAGGTAAAGCCCCATTCCGGTTGCCTTTTGCCGGTTTGGATAGCTGCCTGTAAAGCCCTTGTCAAAGATAAACGGCGCATCCTCCGGCGGCACGCCTTCTCCATTATTGTAAATGCCGAGACGGATTTTTTGATCGTCCTCATTCATCAAAATCCAAACCCTGCCCTCGTTTGCGTCGGCGTACTTTACCGCATTGCTCATTAACTGCGAGATCAAAAATAACACGACCTTTTTATCCGAAAGGACTGCTATATGCTTTCCTTGAAATGAAAACGAAATCCCCCTTTCTTCCATAAACGCCTCATACTCAAACGCGGCCTCCTCCACGCACGCATCCAGAAAAAAACGCGTAAACTTAATGTCCGTATGCTCCGCAGACAGCCTGGCATAATATAAGATCCGCTCCAGGTTTTCATTTAACTGGCGTTGTATATAATGAAACCTCCCATAGACATAGGGCGACATTTCCTCCCTGTGGTTATTTAAAACCAGTGGAAACAGCGACAGCGGGGTCTTTGCTTCGTGAACCCATGACTCGATATATTCGCGGTATTCGTTTCGCTCCACAGTCCTTTCATTCAAAAGCGACTGGGTTTTTAAAAGCTTCATGCAAAGCGCCCTTGCCGCGCTGTCACGTTCCAGGCTAAGCAAAAAATCTTCTTTTTCCCGGCCATCCGTTGCCTGCAAAAACGCTTGCAGCATAGCGTTATCCCGCCGATTTCGGTAAAATTCCGCCAAAAGCCCTGCCAAAAACGCAAACGCCGTATACAAAAATAGAAAAAGGGACATATATTTTAACGCTTCCCGGCGTATGAGCCAGGCAATAAAAATATAAACTATATCTGTAAATAATATTAAAATGATCCAATGCATACACCGTTTTATAAGCCGCCTCATAGCTTTTCCACCTCTAACACATACCCCCTGCCCCTGACGTTTCGCACCGCGTTTTTGATCCCAATGCCGGATAAGCTTTTACGCAGCCTGCTCATATTGACTTGCAGGATGTTTTCATCCACATATTCCTGCGTCCCCCAGACATAGGAAAACAGCTCGCTTTTGTCAACGATCTTTGGATAACGGTCAAATAAAAGCTCCATGAGCTTGCCTTCCGTTTCGGACAAGACCAACGCCTTTCCCGCCCAGGAAAGCTTATACGTATCGATGTCCAAAGACATCCCGCCCGCTTTTTTGATGCTGCGAAGCTTTTGGTACGTATCCAACAGCCGCTGTGCCCTGGCAAGCAGCCGCTTTGGATGGCACGGCTTTGTAAGAAAATCGTCCGCGCCAAGCCCAAGCGCGGTCAGCTCATCGTCTAAGCTGTCCCGCGCCGTTAAGATCAAAATCGGAAACGTCGCCTTGACCTTTAAGCCTTTGCATAGCTCATAGCCGGATTTTCCAGGCAGGCACACATCCAGTATCACAAGGTCAGGAGAAAGCATGGATAAGCGCTTTTCCATATTTTCAAAGGAATCCGGGCCTGTCGCCTCGTATCCCGCTTTTTGAAATGTGTGTATCAATTCCTCCCGCAAATAAATATCATCCTCCACAATCACAACCCGTGGCAACGACTCACCTCCGTTTTGCACCCTAAAGCTGTCGTATCTCGCGGCAAGCCGCCCGAACCGCAAGGGTTATATAAATTTTTTCCAAAATCAGGAATATCAACAGCGCCGCCGCGCAAAGCAATGCCACCGTGAATACCGACGCCCCAACCGGCAGCTTCGTAAAGCTGGTAAACATAGTATATATCGCCGCGCCGCCGCTTGCAAGCGCAAGAATGATCACAAAGCGAAAATAAATCCCGATCTGCTTTTTTACGGACTCACACATAGCCCCCATATCCGCGCCAAGCATCGTAAGCGTTTCGTAGCGATGCTTCGTCTGGCGCTGCGCGATCAAATATTTCAGCCCGATGACCGTATTCGCGATCAGCCAGAACAACACGCCAAGATAGATCGTAAGATAGCTTGCCGCTACTGTATAAAAAAGATTTCGCCCGATCCCGCCAAGGTAGCTGTCATATTCTATGCCCATTTCAGACAGACGCGCATCCATTTTCTGAACCGCCTGCATGAGTCCCATTTCTTCAACTAGATCATTACGCAAACGCATATTCACACAATATGGCTCCGGCTCATCCGCAAGCTTTTTCCAAAGCTCATCCGGGACTACGAGCGCCAGATATAGCGTGATCGAACGGTCCGCGACTACATTATCGATGCATAAAGAAGAAATCTCATACTCTGCCCCGTCAATCCCAATGGACGCAGCGCCATTTCCGGCCCCTTGCAGCGCGTCTTCTAAAATTTGGCCAAATTCCCCCTCGTTTGCAATCGATGAATAAAGCGCGACTTTGTTTCCAGACTTTGTTAAATCCAGCTCCTTTTTTCCCATGCCCTTTAAAATACGGTTATACGAGCTTTGCGCGATCACATACTCCAGATGCAGGTTTTCAATCATATTTTCCACAAGGTCTTTCGAACCCTCCGCCGTCCTAAGAGCGTCCGCAAGCCCGGTAAGATCAAATTCCTTATTTCCCCCGCTCATATATTGTTCTTTTACCATAGATAAATACAACGGATAAGAATCCCCCGTCATTTCCCGGACGGCCTTGTTTTGCAAAACGCTTTTCGCCTGCGCCTCCTCCCCAAATATGGAAAAATCCACGCTGCGGCTGCTGACATTGTGCTCGACTCCCATCGCAACGCCATAAGAAATGCAGGCAAGGGCCATAGTAATAAGCAGATTGGAGATCGCAAGGGATTTATGCTGCGCGATGACATTTTCCTGCACCTGTCTTGCCGTAAATGTGGTAAGCCCTAGTGCGTCCCCTCTTTTTTTTCGGATTGAAATCCCAAGCAGGCCGCCCAGCCCCCGGTATAATAAAAACGTCCCCGAAATGCCGAAAAAAACGACCGCCGCCATGACATAAAACGATAGCCCCTGCATCCGAAACATCCCAAGGTAATACGCGGCAAGCAAAAAAGCCGCTCCGGTCACAAAAAATCCGATGCTTTTTGCCTTCGTAAGCTCCCGCTGCCCTTTGACCGCATCCTCAGCGAAAAATCCCGCCGGCTCTTTTTTGCGAATGCCAATGCATATCCCAAGCATGGACAGCAGCTGGACGAATACAAATCCGCAGACCGTCCAAAGGATGGCAGATACAGAAAACGAAAACCGATGCCCTATGATCCCAAGCCCCGCGATCTTTGCCGTGGCAAGGCTGATCGCTTCCGTTAAAAGCAGCGCGATCGGAAGCCCCGCCAAAAGAGCCGCCGCGCTGTTCCATAACGTTTCGCAAAACAGCATGAAAAACATGCGGCCCTGCTTCATCCCAAGCATCAGATACATGCCAAGCTCTCTCCTGCGGCTCTCTACCTGATATTTGCATGCAAAGTATACGAGAAAATATACAAAAAACAGTGACACCGCATACACGATCGGCAGCAGCGAAAGCAGCTTTCCCACCGCGTCGCTTTCGATCGTGGCAAGATAATGCATCACATCCTGCTCCCCAAGGGAAAGCAGCGTATAAAAAGCGACGATCGCTACGATCAGGGAACCGAAAAACAGGCCGTTCCCCTTCCGGTTTTTTGCGGCGTTGCGCCGCACTTGTCTAAAGAACATTTGCACTACCTCCTGATAACTGCGCCATAACCGCTACGATGCGCTCATAAAAATCTCCCTCCGGCTCCGCTAACACATTCCTTCGAAGCTCATGGAAAATGCACCCATCCTGGATAAAAAGGATACGGGAGCAATAGCTTGCCGCATTCGCATCGTGCGTCACCATCATGATCGTACGCGCCAACTTTTGGTTGATATAAGACAGCCGGTCCATAAGCGCTTTTGCATTTTTACTGTCAAGCGCCCCGGTCGGCTCGTCGGCAAGCAGGATATCCGGCTGTGAGATCAACGCCCGCGCCGCCGCCACGCGCTGTTTTTGCCCGCCGGACATTTCCGATGGAAACCGATTAAGCACATCGGAAATGTCTAAAAGGCCCGCAAGCTCCATCACCTGATCCGCGGCTTTTTTTTCCGTAACGCCATGCAGCGCAAGGGGCAGCAGGATATTTTCCTTTGCCGTCAGGTTATCCAAAAGCTCAAACTCCTGGAACAGATAGCCGATTTTCCTGCCGCGGTAATCCGCAAGCTTCCCACCCCGAAAGCCCGATATGTCCTGCCCATCCAAAACGATCCTGCCAGACGACGGCCTTCGCAAGGTCGCAATGCAATTTAACAGCGTCGTTTTTCCAGAGCCGCTGGCTCCCATAATGCCTAAAAATTCCCCCTTTCGCACCTGAAACGTAATTCCTTTTAACGCCTGGGTTTTATTTTGGCCTTTCCCATAAGTTTTCGTAAGGCCCTCTACTTGTAAGATCTGATCCTGTCCGTTCATAGGCTCCCCTTTCTGATCATTCTTTTTTGATCATTCTTTTTGATCATTCTTTCCTGATCATTTATAAATGTTTCCTGTTGATGAGCCTATTATAGCAACAGAAAATGGGAAACTCCACTTACAAATGCTGTAAGGTTTTATTGGCTTGTGATCAATTTCCGTTATCGGTAATAAGATCAGGGCGTAAGCTCTATATAAGAGACTTGCGCCCTGATCTGCTTATTATTTCGTTATTCTTTAATCCGGTCAAGTTCTGTAATATTAACGCCCAAAGTTGATAATGTCACTTTTAACTCAATATAGCGTTTATATATTTGTTCGTAAGTTTCAAGATCATGATTCTTTTTTGCTGATAACATCCAGTCTTGAACTCTGGAAAATTCGTTTATTGAATCCCGGATAATATCTGCTTGACAAGGCATTATATCACCTCCCCATTAAGAAATACATTATTATATCCGCTTCAAATACCATAGCCTGGCAGCTACGTCTTAATCATATCAGATTGTGCATAAGGTGTAAAGCCTTCTTCCATTTCAATTAATTCAGGCTTCGATATCTGTTTTTCAGCCGCGCAGGGCAGACGCATTTCGATCGAAAATACCTTCCCTTCTAGCCTTGCGTCCACCTCCCCGCCCATTTGCCCTGCCAGACCCTTTACGATCGAAAGTCCAAGTCCTGTGGTCTTACGGCTTGTGGAACGGTCTGTCGTATAAAAGCGGTCAAAAATATGGCAGATATCAGACTGCGCGATGCTGTCCGTCTCATTCGAAACGCAAAGTACGGCTGTCTTCCCCTCCTTGCGTAAGGACATCCGATAATTTCCATTTCCATGCGCCAAGGCGTTTTTTACCAGGTTTTCGATCACGCGGATAAACGCCTGGCGGTCAACGAAAAGCCAGCAGGGAAGGGAGGGCAGCTCAATGGACGGCTCACAGTTTTTTTTACAAAAATCCTCGTAAAACATGGATATCGTATCCGCAAACAGGCCGCAGGCGTTAATCAGCTGCGGATGCAGCGTTAATTCCCCCGCTTCCATACGGGCGTATAAAAACAGCTGTTCTAACATATCCGATAGATCCGCCAGCCGCCTTTCCACCGTTTTTGCGTACTGCATCTTTTTTTCCATCGAAAGGCCGTCTTTTTGTATCATCTGCATATATCCTTTTGCGGACGTAAGCGGCGTTCGGATATCGTGGGAAATGCTTGCAATGCTCTCCCGGTAGCTTTGATTTTCTCGTAAAAGCCGTTTTGTTTTACGCCTGTATTTTTCCAAAACGCAGTTCAAAGCGTCTATAACCTGCTGCGTCTGGCCGATTTTTGCGGCTGACGTAAAAATCGCATTCGTATCCGAACTTTTTGCCAGCTCAAGCTCCTTTAACATATGCCGCACCTGTTTTTTGTACAGGAGCAAACGAACCGTCGCTACGCCCGCCCATATAACAAGCGCCGCGCTTATCCCTGATAAAACTGCAATCGCCATCTTTTTTCTCCAAAAAAACCGACATTATTTTACGTCCGTTTTTGAAAAATGCCATACGCCAAAAGAAGCTGCCGCAAGAAACCAGGCGGCCGCCACAAGCAGGTTTTGAATGACCATGCCGGACGTAAATCCATTTAACGGCAGACGCTCCGTCTGACCGATCGGCCAGATGTCCGAAAGCGAAAAACCGTTTTTTGCAAACAAAACATCCAGGCCGTTTATGAAAAGAAGCGAGAAAATAATCATGCCGATATTGATGGAAATACCCGCCGCTGGCGTGCGGCACACCTCGCTTACGAGCATGAAAATGGCGCTCGTAGCCGCCATGATCGCAAGCTGCAATCCCGTATAGATCATAAAATCATGCCAAAAGCCGCCGTCAAACGCCTGCGCGCCCAAAAAGACCCGGCCCAGCAAAAGCGTAGGCAAAATTCCCGCAAACGCGATGCAAAGCGAAGCAACCTGCGCCATAAAAAGCTTGGAAAGGTAAATCGCGCTCCTGGAACAGCCTTTTCCTACCACGTTTTTTATCATGCCGCTTCCATATTCCCCGGTCACAAATATGCTGACAAAAATCGCAAGCATACAAGAAAGCATCGAGCCTGCAAAAATCTGGCGCAGCGCTTCCATAAGGGAAAAGCTTTCGAAAATTGTCGCCCCGCCTTTGGCTCCTTCGCCATTTGCGACAAAGAAAAATCCGCCTGTGCCATTTTCAACCGTTCCTTTTTGGATGCTGTCCGCCAGATATAACAATCCATAAAGCAACAGTACAAAACATATCATTACGATCGAACAAATATAAAAGCTCTTGCTTTTTTTCAGTTTATAGATTTCTGCATTTAATATACGAATCATCCGAACCTCCAAATCCTGCTACAAGCCAAAAAGACAGACTTTACATTTACTGTAAAGTCATAAAGTCCTGAACCAAACATTACATAAGCTCCATAAAATAGCCTTCCAGATCCTGTCCCGCCAGATAGCTTTGCGCCAATTCCACGCCATTTTCAACCAAAACGCGGTTGATCTTACAGGTATCCTCCAAACCTTCAAAAATACGAAGCGTGTCCTTGCCTGGCACATCATAATTATGGATAAAAAGCTTGTTTTCTAAAACAAAAGCCGCTTTCTTCGCATCTTCTACGACCAGCTTTAAGCATCTGCGGCAGCGCGTTTCCAGTTCGTCGGCGCCAAATTCTTCCATCAGCCTGCCGTCCTGGATAATGCCGTAATGCGTGGCGATCTTGGACAGCTCCCCAAGGATATGGCTGGAAACCAAAATGGTGATCTGGTTTTCACGGTTCAGCTTTACTAGCAGATCCCGCATCTCCTTAATGCCGGATGGATCAAGCCCGTTGATCGGCTCGTCCAAGATCAAAAAATCTGGATTGCGAATTAAAGATATAGCGATCCCAAGCCGCTGCTTCATCCCCATGGAAAAATTTTTCACCTTTTTTTTGCCGGCGTCCGAAAGCCCGGTCAACGCAAGCATTTCTTCTATTTTTCCCTTTTGGGTGATGCCAAGGCTGCGGCGCACGATCTCTAAGTTGTCATACGCGCTCATGCCGCCAAAAACGCCTGGGCTTTCGATCAAAGAGCCGATGCGCACCCGCTGTTTTTCCAGCTCCTTGGAGCCAAAAAGCCGCATCGAGCCTGCGGTCGGTTTCGCAAGCCCCGCCGCCATACGCATAAAAGTGGTTTTGCCGGCTCCGTTTTTTCCGATAAAGCCGTAAATGCTGCCCTGTCGCACATGCATGCTTACCTCGTTTACGACCAGGGCATTTCCATACTGTTTCGTCAGCCTATCTGTCTGCAATACATAGTCCATATATTTCGCCCTTTCTGATTCATTCCTACGTAACGCCACGCTTGTTTACAGTATAAAGGCCAGGATTTTAGAAACGTTAGGAAAAGTATTAAGAAAGATTAAAGTTTTGCATTTTAAAGCCAATCCCCCATACGGTCTGGATGTAGGTTTCGTTTGGATTCAGCTTTAAAAGCTTTTGGCGGATGTTGCTGATATGGACGTTTACCGCGTTGTCCTCTCCCAGATATTCTTCGTTCCATACGGATTCATAAATATTGTTTTTTGTAAACACCTTGCCCGGATTTTTCATAAGCAGCTCTAAGATCTGAAACTCCCTCTTAGTTAACGGGATTTGGGCGTCTTTAAGAAACGCCGTAAATTCCTCCGGGTACATGGAAATATCTTTATAATGCAGGGCAGGCTTTGCATGCACATAGTTCCATCGCCCATTCTTGCTTCGCCTTAATACCGCCTCCAACCGCGCGAGCAGCTCTCCGGTGTCAAACGGCTTTGTGATATAATCATCCGCCCCCTGCTTTAACAGCGTAATTCGGGTATCCACCTGTTCTTTTGCCGAAGCGACGATCACCGCCGTATCCGCCGCCCGCTCTTTCATGCGCTTTAACAGTTCCTCCCCGCTAAGCCCTGGCAGCATGAGATCTAGGATTACCGCGGCAGGCGGGTTCTTTTCCATATGCATCCATGCTTCCGTCCCAGAAAACGCCTGGACGCAGCGATAGCCGTTTAAGGATAAAAGCTCGAAAAGCATATGGTTGATATCCGCGTCGTCTTCCGCGATTAAAATATAGTCGTTCACGTTTTCTCCCATAAAATTTTTTGAATCGAATAAAAAAATTTAATGCTTATCGCCGATCTGATCTAACACCTCATCTATGGACAGCCCGTTTTTTGCCGCTATTTTCGAAATATCGTCGTATTCATATTTTTGTTTCGCGACACCATAGCCTTTTGCGTATTTCACCCGCACATTTCCAAAAACCGTTTCCATGCTCTCTATCCCGCGCGAAAGCGTGTACCTGTGGCTGATCGTTTCCCTTATCCCAAGCGTCGTCGTATGCTTAAAGATCAAACGAAGCATCGCATCCTTTTTTTCCAGTTCGCAGAGCACACATAGAAGGATTCCCATTCTGGATTTTTTCATCCCAACCGGAACCGTATAGACCTCCAGCGCTCCCTGCATAAACAGCTGCTCCATGGCAAAGCTGACGCGCTCCGGCGTCATATCGTCAATGTTACAGCTAAGCTCCACAACCTTGTTTTTCTGATTTAATCGCGCCTCTCCAAGCAGCGCGCGCACGCAATTTGCCGCTTCAAAATCCTTTTTCCCCATGCCGTATCCTATTTTTTCCATTTTCATTACAGGCATGTCCCCAAAATCAGATACAAAATGCTTAAGCAGCGCGGCCCCGGTCGGAGTGCAAAGCTCGCCTTTGACGCTGCCGCCATAAATCGGAACATCCTTTAATAAATACGCGGTTGCCGGCGCAGGCACAGGCATCAAGCCATGGGCGCAATGCACCTGTCCGCTTCCCACATGGACATTGGAAGCCATGATCTTTTTAACGCCAAGCGTTTCCAATAACAGGCTTACCGCCGTAACGTCCGCGATCGCGTCCATCGAACCCACCTCATGAAAATGAATGTCCGACACAGGCCTACCGTGCGCATGGCTTTCCGCCTCCGCGATCAGTCCATAAATCGCAATCGCATGTTCCTTCACCTGCTCTGAAATGGACAAGGACTCAATGATGTGAACAATGTCCCTCATCCCGCTATGATGATGGCTGTGCGTATGTCCGGTTTCCTGCGCGTGGGCTTCCTCACCTTCTTCCATCCCGTTTACCGTCACTTTCATATGCGTGCCGACAATCCCGCATTTTGCCGCTTTTTCCGCAGACAACGAAACGCCAGGCAACCCGGCCTCATTCATCTGCTCTAAAAACGCGGTCTTTTCATTTTCCTCCAACAGCTCATATAACGCCGCCGCCAGCATATCGCCGGCAGCGCCCATCCCACAGTCCAAATACAATATTTTCGCCATTTCTCCCTCCACTTGTTTCGTAAGCTTTATGCTCGTTTGCTTCCTTCTTTCGTTTCTGCTTCCTCCATATCCAAGAGCCTTGCCATTGCGGTTTTTTCAAAAAAAGACATGCCATAGCAAATAACCTGGGTGTATCCTTTCAGTCCTTTTATATATTTTCGCTCTATGATCTGCCGCTTCCCTTCCAGGCACATTTTTTCCAGATCTCCCTCTTTGGCGGCTTTTTTCGCTTCAATGATAACCGCCCGCCTGTTTTTCCGGTCGCGGATTAAAATGTCCGTCCTGCCAAGGCCGTTTTCCTGGTTGGAATCCACCTCATAGCCGCATCCGGCCACAAGTCCTGTAACGAACGCATGGTAATAATTTTCATGGTAATCATGATAGCTGATCGTATTCCAAAGCAGCTCCGACAACAGCCTCGATGCCTTCCGCTCATCCTTTTCCCATAGCGCCTGCATCACTTCCCTTTGAACGTCCCTGTCAATTGATTTTTTAAAGCGCCTTACAATGGAATCCTCAAAAATACTGGAAATCTCCGCATTCGGGATTTTTAAATGGATCACGCCGCCTCGTTCGTTTTTATCCGCTTTCGTAAGATAGCCCGTCATAAAAAGCACGCTCCAAAAATTGTCCTCTTCCTCTTTTAATTCTTCATACGTAAGCTGGTCCGTGATCGCCTGTTCAATGCACCCGCCATTCATTAATGTTTCAAATTTTTCGGATACGTCAAACCGTTCATCTTTTACAAACTCATCCACAATGCTGTTTCCGCTTGAATTTTTCCAGTAATTTCCAGGCTCCCTTTCACAGCCCTCCTCTGCAAGGCTTACATAGTCATTCACATAATTCAATACATCCCAGGGGCAAAAAATCTCAGAGTCCCCAAAAATATAGCCGTCATACCAGGACTTTACAAGCGTAAGCTTTTTTGATAACCCTACGGCGCAAAGCAGCCTTGACACCTCTTCTTGCGTAAATCCAAAAGCGTCGCTAAATTTACTGTCGAGGATGCTATAAGACTTAAAATTATTGACCCCTGTAAAAATGCTTTCTTTGGATATGCGCATGCATCCGGTCAAAACCGCAAATTGCAGATACGGATTTGTCTTCAGCGCGCCGCCTAAAAAGCTTCTTATTGTAGATAACATCTTAAGATAATGATCCGGCTGCATGTTTGCATCATACGCCTTTGACAGCGGAACGTCATACTCGTCTATCAAAACCACCGCCGGTTTTCCGTAATGGGCGTACAGCATCCGGGTAAGCGTCAAAAGCGAATCCTCCACCTGCAATTCATCCGCCGTTTCCGACTTTAATTTTAGAAAAACCATCCGGTCATCCGCATCCACCTTCTCGCTTTGCAAAAGGCAGGAATGCTCCTTGCAAAGGTTGGCGATCCGGCCTTTGAGCCTGCCATATGCCTTTTTATAGTCATATCCCTCCACATCCTTAAGGGAAAGAAAAAGCACAGGGTATTGGTTCATCCATTCTTTACAAAAATCCTCATGTTTCGTGATGGCAAGCCCTTCAAACACATCTCGGCTGTCCCTTGTGATATCAAAAAAGCTTTGCAGCATGCTCATAGTAAGCGTTTTTCCAAAGCGCCTTGGCCTTGTAAACAGCGTAACGCCCATATTTCCGTTTCCAGCCGCATGCATGATCATCTCTGACTTATCCACATAATAGCAGCCGCTCCTTCGCAGCCTTTCAAAAAACTCTATGCCAACCGGCATCCTGGATGCTTCCATCGCGACTCCTTTCTAAAATAATGGGACGAACCCGCTAATCCCAAAGTATCTCATCCACCGTAACAAATTCATACCCCTGCTTTTTTAAGCAGTCGATAAGGCTAAGCGCCGCGCGCACCGAGGTTGGGTATTCGTCGTGCATTAAAATAATGCTGTTTTCCTCCACTTTTTTTAAAACCGTGCTGCAAATCTGGCCCTCGTCTTTGCACGACCAGTCCATTGTGTCGATCGTCCATAAGACCTGTATCATCTCAAGCTCCTGCTCGATCTTGCCGCGCCCGTTGCCAAACGGAGGACGCAAAAAACACGGTTTTTCACCCGTGTATTTTTCAATCACTTCATTTGCCTTTTCAATTTCTTTTTTCGCCGCGCTGTCCGTCATATGGCGTAAGTCCACATGGCTGTAGGTATGGTTTCCGATCAAATGGCCGTCTTTAACCATGCGTTTCATAATCTCCGGTCTTTCATCCGCCTGCTTTGCAATGACAAAGAACGTCGCCTTTACGTCGCGCTTCGCAAGCCCCTCTAACAGCATTGGCGTGCATTCCTCATCCGGGCCGTCGTCAAAGGTCAGCGCGATCTTCTTTTTTTCCGCCTGCGTCCTTCCCACACCTGCGCTGGATGCGGGCTTCATCTGCCTGGCTGTATCCAAAACCCTTACACCCGCTATCCCTAGAAATATCGTCAACAAAAAAATCCCAGCCAATATGTGATGCGTCTTGCTGTTTTTTTTCACCTGCCAGCTCCTAACAATACTCTCTTCGTATCTATTGTATTCTCGTATCTCGCCGACATGCTTTCTATCCGATTTTTCTTAATCAAAAAAAGATCTGTGCGCTTTTAAATTTTCCGGCGAAAAACCCATAGGCAAAAGCTCCTTTAAAAGAAACACGCGAGATTGCTCTTTGTTTTTTCCCGCCGCCAAAATGATCTGAAAAGTCCGCGGGTCGCAAAATTCCATCATCACCTGACGGCACACCCCGCAGGGCGGCGTAAACCCTGATAATACGCCATTTTTCCCGCCAACCACGCAGATCGCCCGAAAGGAGCGCTGCCCGTTGCTTACCGCTTTAAAAAATGCCGTCCGTTCCGCGCAGTTCGACGGCGTGTACGCGGCGTTTTCAATGTTGCAGCCCGTAAAAATCTCCCCGTTTTCGGCAAGCAGCGCCGCGCCCACTTGAAAATGCGAATACGGGGCGTAAGCGCGCTGCAACTGATCCGTTGCGGCCTCTATTAATTTTTGTATCAAAACTGGCTCAAGCGGCCCCTCCTGCTCCATCGCTTCTCCCTTCTTCCTGTAGCCCCTAAACTAAGCTTCCTTTTCTATCCCTTTGGATCATAAGCCTTGCCGCCTGCGTTACGGTACGAATGATCCCGTCCGTATCGCGCACGACCGGGTTTTCCAGGCCAAGCTTTTCCCGCTCCTGGTTTGCAAGCACAAGAAAGCAGGCGCCGCACCGGACGCGCAGGCTGCTTGCCGTTACAAAAAGCGCGGCCGTTTCCATTTCAGATGCCAGACAGCCAAGCCGCCGCCATGCTTCCCATTTTTGCGTCAGCTCATAGCCAACCGGCTTTTTTTCCGGCTCGTGCTGTCCATAGAATGAATCCTTGCTCTGCACGACCCCGGTATGAAACGGATTGCCCGACGCTTTAGCGGCGTCCGCCAACGCATTCGTGACCGCAAGGTCCGCTACCGCCGGAAACTCGATCGGCGCGTATTCCCTGCTGGTTCCCTCCATGCGTATCGCGGCTGTGGCGATGACAAAATCGCCGCTTTTTACGTCCGCCTGCATACCCCCGCAGGTTCCAATGCGTAAAAACGTATCCGCGCCCAAACGACACAGCTCCTCCATTGCGATCGCCGCGGACGGCCCTCCGATCCCGGTGGAAGTCACGCTGACCTTTTCCCCTTCCAGGGTTCCGGTAAAAGTTACAAATTCCCGGTTTTGCGCGATAAATTTTGGATTTTCCAAATGCTGCGCGATTTTTTCACATCTTCCCGGGTCGCCAGGCAGTATGACATACCGCCCGACCTCCCCTTTTGTAAGCTGGATATGATACTGCCTGCTAACGTCCTTTGAATAGTTCAACGCATCCCCTCCTTTATCCCCCGCGGCATAACGCCCTTTTTTATATTGAAAAAGAAAAGCACTTTTCAATAATCATACATATTCGTATTTTTTAAATATGCCCACGCCCACCGGATATGGGCCGGTATGGACCGCGATCGTGGCTCCGATCTGGTATACCTCTATGTTATCGTAAATATGCTCCTGCCCATCCTCTTTAGCCTGAAACTGCTTCGTTAAAGCATTTTTCACCTCGTCTTGGAACGACGCGCCCTCTTCTATATCGTACCCATAGCCGACATGGATGCTGTAATGGTCCGGGCTTTCCCCGCAGGATTTGAAATAGTCTATGATCATATCAATGACCTTGTCCTTTGACTTTTTCCTGCTGCGCGCCAGCCCGGAAGGAAAGATCTCTCCGTCCTTCATCGTAATCAGCGGGCGGATGCTAAGCGTATTCGCCGCAACGCCCATTAATTTCCCGACTCTGCCGCCATGCACCAGGTAGGACATCCCGCCGATCGTAAACAGGATACGCCCGCTTTCGCGCATTTTTATCAGATTATCCACGCATTTTTCATAGGAAACCCCGTCATCCCGCATACGCACCGCTTCTTTTACGGCCATCCCTTCCGCCACCGTTACGAACGTGGAATCGATCGCCGTGATCTTAGAATCCGGATAAGTCTCCAAAAGCTGCCCCGCCGCTGTCCTCGCGCAATTGTACGAGCCGGAAAATTTAGACGTGATGCAAATGCATATGACCGAAATCCCGGCTTTTGCGTATGGCTCAAATACATCCATGTAATCCTGCACCGACGGCATGGAGGATTTTGGGAACACTTTCGGCTCATCTACCATTTTCTGATAGAATTCCCGGATTCCGATCTCGACGATTTCTTTCTGATAGGTTTTGTCATCAAACGATACATAAAACGGCACGATGTCAATATCATGTTCTTTGGCATAAGCCATCTCTAAATCCGCCGCTCCGTCTGAAATAATCTTATATCCTTGTTTTTCCATGGTTTCTTGCTCCTGCTTGACATAGTTTTTAATACTATGTACAAGTATACCACGAATTATGAACGTTGTATAGAAAAACTTTTGCAAATTTATTGCGGAAATTTATTGTGAAATGCTCCCTAACAATTCCCACGCGGCGTCGCGTTCCCTTTTTTGCTCCCAGTTCAGCTCCTGATAGGCGCAAAGCATTGGATGCCGCCTTGCCGTGTCGTCCCGCATGGCCCCATAGCTCCAGTTATAAAACGTATAAAACCTTAGCCAGCGCATATGGTCTATCCTTCGATACATATCCAGCATGCGTTCCGATCTTTTTGTTTCACAATATACCTCGTAAGCTTTTTTTGCAAGCTCCCGCTTAAATTCCGTAAGCGTTTCATCTTTTAAAAGGATCCGTATCTTCATCATTAAATGGTCTGCCGCGGATATCTTTGATTCCCGGTGGAAATCGTCTAACTGCTCCCAGCTTTTGGTCGGATAGGACACAGATTTGCAAAATATTTCATTGATCAAGATCGCCGCCTGGTTTAGTTCCGTCCTCATGATCTGGCTTGGAGTATAGATCTCTTCGTTTGTCCCAAAATAATCCACGCCGGGCGCTTTTCGGTTGCTGTGTAAATGGATCTTCCCATGCAGCCTGTAATATCGGTTCAGCCGCCAGAAAATGCTCCAGCCCTCCGGTTCATCGTCGGTGCAGATGATAATGCGGTCCGCCTGCTCCATCAGCCCATGGCGCTCCTCCCATAATCCATCATGAAAGATCAAAGAATCAGACTCCCGCGACTCCTGGCCCATCGAAAATGTTTTATGTAAAAATGGATGCATGGCAAGAAATTCTTTTCCGTCTCCAAAAATATGATACGCCACATGCTGGCCTATAGAAATCACATTGGTCAAGATCGCGCGCTCTAAAATGCTGCGCCCATAATTCCCAAATCCAATGATCACGATCGTATTTTCCCTGCCGCATAAAGGCTTTGTGCGCCAATACTGCCTGGCGCAGCAGTCGTAGCTATGGAAAAACCGGACATTTCCAGATAAATGGTCCTGCCCGTTTGTCGTCCTTGCATACACCTCGACCGGCAGCTTATGTAAATCCACCGCGCGTATATTTTTGCCGATATCGTTTTCTTTCATAAGAAAGATCTTGCACCTTGCGCCGATGTTTTTCTTACGCGCTACGATCCTTGTGGGGGAAACATTGATAAACAGGCAGGGAAAGTCGGGATACTCCATCTGTTCATCCTTTTTTTCTCCAAAAATAATGACCGTGTCCGGGTCTTCTTTATAAATATTTCCGGCAAGAATATGCGCCTCCGCCCCATAATCCGCAAAATAATACCAGTTTTTCTTTCGTTTAAAGCCAAGCAAAAAAAGCGGAAGCCCTTCGCTGGTCACAAAGGATATGACCGCGCCAAACAAGGTAATCGTGATCCCCGCGGACAACAGCAAAAAAACAGCTCCCACCGCATGTCCCAAAGGCGTTACCGGAATCAGATCCCCATAGCCTACCGTCGTAATGGTCACCAGGGAATACCAAAACGCGTCGCCAAAAGAGCGTATCGTCGCCCCGCCCTTAGCATATTCAGACAAATACAAAACCGTAAGCAGTCCAATATAAACCGCAAGCAACGCCATGGTTATATAAAGATAGATTTTTTTGCGTCGTTTCATAGGCTTGCCTGGTCAACTCCTCTCTCTTTTCGAAACCTTGACAACATTTATTATACCCCCGCAAAGCGAGCCTGACAACCGCCGTCCCACACATTTTTTCATACGGGCTTTGCAGTAAATACAAAGTCCGGGGCTGACTGTAACCATGCGTCCCATGTTACAAAAAATATAATGGAAATGCCCGCGCAACTGTGGTATGATAATAACACATGCTTAATATCCATAGGCTTGATATCCACAGAAAGGTATTTTTGACATGAAAAAAATATGTAAAAATTGCGGAAAAGAATTTGAAATCGCCTCCGGCGAGATCCAGTTTTATAAATCCAAAAATTTAGAGCTTCCAAAGCGCTGCAAGGAATGCAGGGATAAAAATAAGAAAAACCACGCGCCCCACAGCCAGGCAAAAAGCGGCAAAGCGCAAAGCGCGAGAGTGAACGCATATCAAAACACAAAGGCGACAGATTCTGCGCAGCCGGCAAAGCAGATGTCGGGCAATCCGAAATACGATGTTCCAAAAAACGACGCTTCAAAAAACAGCCGTAATATAAAAACCCGGTTATCCGCAGCGATCGCCGCGATCTTTATTTTGCTGGCCGGGTTATTTGGCGGACGCTTCCTGGACTTAGACAATAACAACAACGCCCCAAATGCAAACGTAAGCAATCAGCAAAACGCAGGCGGCGATCATGCCAACGAGCCGGACATAAAATACACTTTCCGAAACGATGACTACCTGGAGCAGCATTTCGAAAAGCATAAAGAGGACTTTGATTACCGCACCAAAGAAGAATATCTCTCCGGCGCAAACCGTGTCATCGCATCGAAAGACGCGCTACATAACATCGAAAAAGAAGACGGGGACGATGTGTATTATCGGGAAGCTACGAATGAATTTGTCATCGTATCGACGGATGGATACATCCGAACTTATTTCAAGCCAAACGACGGCATCGCCTACTTTCACAGGCAGACCGAGTAGGGAAGAGCCATCTTCCCTATTCGTGCGTCTTACGCATAAACAGATCATCCAAAATACAGCTTTTCCGGCTTTCCATCTGTAAACGCCAGTATTTTTTCCAAAAAACGCGCTCCGTACTTTTGATACTTATGCTCCCCTACGCCATTGACAAGCAGCATCCCTTCTTTCTGAAACGGCAGCTTTACGCACATGTCCACTAACGTTTTATCCGAAAAGATAATATAAGGGGGCATGCCCTCTTCCTTGGCAATCTGGGTGCGCAGCTCACGCAGCTGGTCAAACAGCTCTAATCCGCGGGAATTTAAAATATCCGACTTGCGTTTCTTACTGTCAGAGCGTTTTCCGCCTGCATTTGGATTTGTATTTATCTCCTCATTTTTTGCGGCCGCCTTTGGCAGTTTTAAGATCACCTTACGCTCACCGCAAAGCGTTTCCTTCGCCAGATCCGTCAGCTTTAGCAGCGCGTACTTATCCGGCGTGACGCGTAAGATCCCCTCCACTAAAAGCAGATTGATAAGCTGCTTTACCTTCGCCTCTGACAAAGAAGAAAGACTGCCATAGGCTTCATAAGAAGAAGCCTTATACTCCTGAAGCTTCGCCCGGTTCGAGCCTGCCAGCGTGCCCGCCACAACGTTTATGCCATAACGCTGGCGCATCTGTTTCACGCACTCTATGATCAAAACCGCCTGCCGCGTTACATCCGCTTCCTCAAATTCCTGCTGACAGCTTGAGCAATTCCCACAGTCCTCTGCCAGGGCTTCTCCAAAATACGAAAGAATACTGCGGCGCAGGCACCCGGTCGTCTGGCAATAATGGTCCATCGCCTGTAGCCGAAGCTCGTCGCGCTCCCGCGCCTCCCGTTTTTGCCCCTCGTCAAATTCCTGGTTGTCCTCTTTATGCTCCATCAGATAACGGCAGATCATCAGATCCTTGGCGGAATACAAAAGGATGCATTCCGACGGCTCTCCGTCCCGCCCGGCGCGCCCCGCCTCCTGGTAATAATTTTCTAGGCTCTGGGGCATATTATAATGCAGCACATAACGGACATTGGATTTGTCAATCCCCATCCCAAACGCATTGGTCGCCACCATCACCGGACGCACGTCATAAATAAAATCCTCCTGGCTTTGCCTTCGCTCCTCATTGGACAGCCCCGCATGGTATCTTGCCACGGAAATCCCATTTGCGCACAAACGCTCATACAGCGCGTTTACGTCCTTTCTTGTGGCGCAGTAAATGATCCCGCTCACTTCCTTATGCGCATTCACATAATCCAAAACGTAAGCGTCTTTTTTACGGACGGCTTCCACGCCAAAATACAGATTTTTACGGTCAAACCCGGTCACAAACACGCCGGGATTGCGCAAGCCGAGCACACAGGCGATATCCTCTTTTACCTCTTTGGTCGCGGTCGCTGTAAAAGCGCTGATGATCGGGCGCGCATCCAGCCGTCTGATAAACTCCACGATCTTTAAATAGCTTGGACGAAAATCCTGCCCCCATTGGGAAATGCAGTGCGCCTCATCCACAGTCAGCATGGAAATCCGGGCGTTTTTTGCAAATTCCAAAAAACTGTATGTCTCAAGCCGCTCTGGCGCGACATAAATGATCTTGTAGCGCCCATCCGCCGCAAGGCGCAGCGCCTTTTTGATCTGGTTTTCCGACAGGGAGCTGTTGATATAGGCGGCATGCACGCCCGCCTGGTTCAACGCCCCAACCTGGTCTTTCATCAAAGAGATCAGCGGAGAGATCACAAGCGTGATCCCCTGCATCAGCAGCGCCGGAACCTGATAGCAGATAGACTTTCCCGCGCCGGTAGGCATTACCGCAAGCGCGTCTTTGCCTGATAGGATCGTATCTATGACAGCCTCCTGCCCATCCCGGAAGCTGTCGTAGCCGAAATATTTTTTTAGAATGTCATATTTTGTATCGCCGTTCATTTCATTTAAGAACCCTTTCTTTTGAAATTATAATCTCTAAGCATAAAATCCGCCGCCACGCAGATCAAAACGGATAACGCAGACCCGGCAGGCGCCGCTACGCCCATTGGAAACAACGTATCCGAAAACGCCTTAGAAGCCCAGTATGCCACAGGAATCCTTACAAAAATGATCGAAACGCTGTTGTGGAAAAACGAGATCCCGGAATGCCCGCAGGCGCAAAAATAGCCGCTGTAGCAAAAATGCACGCCCGCGAAAATGCAATCCCACACATAGCTTTTCAAATACTGGCCCCCAAGCCTTATCACCTGCGCGTCCTTTTCAAAAATGCCTATGACCGCCTCTGCTTTAAACTGCGCCAGCACGCTCATTACAATGCCAAAACCCACCGTAATCCATATCGCGTAACGCAAAGTCAGCCTCGCCCTGTAAGCCTCGTTCGCTCCCAGGTTTTGCGCCGCCAGCGCGGAAACCGCAGAAAGCATCGAAGACGGGATCAAAAACATCACGCCAATGACCTTTTCCACGATCCCTACCGCCGCCGCGTCATGCAGCCCCCGGCTGTTTGCGATCACCGTGATTACAAGAAACGCGATCTGAATAAACCCATCCTGCAACGCCACCGGAACGCCGATCTTTAAAATCGGAAGCGTCGCCGCACGCTGTAGCTTAAAATCCGACTTTTTTATGAAAATGCCCGCTTTCTTTTTTCGCATCACAAAAAAAGCAGCCATAACGCTGACGGTCTGGGACAACACCGTGCCAAGCGCCGCCCCCTCTGGCCCCATGCCAAATCCCCCGATCAAAAGATAATCCAGCGCGATATTGACTACGCACGCCACCGCGATAAAGCACATCGGGCTTTTGCTGTCTCCAAGCCCCCGAAAAACAGAGCTTAGCACATTGTAAGCCGTAATAAACGGGATTCCAAGAAAACAGATCGTCAGATAACGCCGCGTGCCCAAAACCGCCTGGTCCGGCGTAGACATTACGGACACGATCGGCCCTACGAACAAAAGCAGCGCCGCCATAAGTATTAACGCGCCAAGCAAAAACACAGTCGCAGCGTTTCCAATGATATTTGCGGCCTTTTTCCCATTCCCCTCGCCTACGGCGCGCCCGATCGTAACCGTAGCCCCCATCGCAAGCCCCACGATCATAACGGTCAGCATGTGCATAGTCTGCGAGCCAATGGACACCGCCGTAATGCAGGCCGTGTCATGAAACTGGCCTATGATAAATAGATCCGCCATTCCATACAGCGTTTGCAGAAAAAAGGACAGCATATAGGGCAGCGAAAAATACAATAAATTCTGAAACACGCTGCCCGTCGTAAGATTTCTTTCCACGAAACGGCACCTCTCTTCTCCAAATCCGCGCGCCATTGCCCTTTCTAAAAAAGTTTTTTGCCGCGCCCTTTTCCTTTTTGATTCATTTTGATTTAAACGGCTATGAAACGCCGCTCCAGCGCCCGGACGCGCCGCATGGCAAAATAAGCCCGTTTGAAGAAACCGGAACGCCGATCTCCTGCGCTTCCACCGTCCCTTTAAATTTTTTCATCGCCACGCCAAGCATATAAGAAAGCACCGCAGGCTGCAAGCCGGTGGTATAGGAATTGATCAGGAAAAACAGCGGCTTTTGGCTCAAAAGCTTCGTGCATTCCAAAATCAGCGGATACACCGCATCCTCGATCTTCCAGATTTCCCCCTTCGGCCCCCGTCCATACGAGGGCGGGTCCATAATGACCGCGTCATACGTCCTGCCGCGCCGGATTTCCCGCTCTACAAACTTTTTGCAGTCATCTACAATCCATCGTATCTTTGCGTCCCCAAGACCGGACGCGACCGCGTTTTCCTTTGCCCATGCCACCATCCCTTTGGAAGCGTCCACATGCGTAACCTCCGCGCCTGCCTTCGCCGCCGAAAGCGTCGCCGCTCCGGTATATGCAAACAGGTTTAAAACCCGCGCCCGCCCCTTTACACGCAAAAGCTGATCCGTGATCCAGTCCCAGTTTACGGCCTGCTCTGGAAACAGCCCGGTATGCTTAAAGCGAAATGGCTTTAAATGAAAGGTCAGCGGCCCGTAATGCGCCTCCCACTGTTCTGGTAGGTCAAAAAACTCCCACTCCCCGCCGCCTTTGGCGCTCCTGTGGTAATGCGCATTCAGCCGCTTCCAGCGACGATCCGTTTTTTGCGTGCTCCAGATCACCTGCGGGTCTGGCCGAAGCAGGATATACCTGCCCCAGCGTTCCAGCTTTTCTCCCTGGGAACAATCTATCACTTCATAATCCTTCCATCGATCCGCAATCCACATGGCGTACTCCTTTTTCCTTTTCTTTTACCTGTTATATTTGCAAAAAACCCGTTTTTGGCAAAAACTGGACGAGTTTCTTCTATATTATAATGGACTGCGCCAGAAAAGTCCAGATTTCCACAATTGACATTTCCAAAAATTTCACATACAATAAAGCTTATTTAAATAAAAAAGGAAAAGGAGAACACAATGAAGCTACTCATTATCCGACATGCAGACCCGGACTACGAAGCGGATTCCTTAACCGAACAGGGCTTTAAAGAAGCCGAGCTGCTTTCCAAAAAACTTTCCGGCATGGATATCCGCGCCTTTTATGTATCGCCCCTTGGCAGGGCAAAAGCGACGGCAAAACCGACTTTAGAAAAAATGAATCAAAAAGCGACAGAATGCCCGTGGCTTCGGGAATTTGCGCCAAAAATCCATCGCCCGGATCGAGAAAACCCGTCCGTCGCCTGGGACTGGCTGCCGCAGGACTGGACAAAAATCCCGGAATTTTACGACAAAGACGCATGGATGAACGAAAAACACATGATGGAGGGCGATGTCGCAAAAGAATACGACTGGATCGCGCGATCGCTGGATGAACTTTTAGAAAACTATGGCTATGTGCGGGATGGAAAGCTCTACCGCGTCATACATAGCAATACGGATACGATCGCGTTTTTCTGCCATTTTGGGCTGGAATGCGTGCTGCTTAGCCACCTGCTTTCCATTTCGCCAATGGCCCTGTGGCATGGCTTTTGCGCCGCCCCATCTTCTGTAACGACGCTTACGACCGAAGAACGAAGGAAAGGAATCGCCTCGTTTCGCATAAACTGCTTTGGGGATGTCTCCCATCTTACCATCGCCGGCGAACAGCCTTCTTTTTCCGCCCGTTTTTGCGAATGCTTTGAAAATAAAGACCAGCGGCACGATTAAACTCGCGCCGCCGGGTTTTCCTGTCTTATTCTATTTTATTGTATCGTATTCTTTTCATTCTATCTTACTTTCGATAAAAATTCCTTTAACCGCTCATTTTTTGGATGCTCAAAGAAAGTCTCCGGCTCTTCATCCTCCCTGATATTTTTTTCATCGATAAAAATAACCCTCGTCGCCACATTTCTTGCAAAGCTCATCTCATGAGTCACCACGATCATGGTCATGCCTTCCCTGGCAAGCTCTCTCATGATCTCTAACACTTCCCCGACCATCTCCGGGTCAAGCGCGGAGGTTGGCTCGTCAAATAAAATCACATCCGGATTCATCGCCATCGTCCTTGCGATCGCGATACGCTGCTTTTGCCCGCCGGAGAGATTTCCCGGATACGCGTCCGCCTTATCCGCCAACCCGACGCGCTCTAAAAGCTGTCTCGCCTTTTCCTCCACTTCCTCTTTTTCCATCAGCTTGAGCTTTAACGGCGCCATCATAATATTTTCCTTCACTGTCATATTTGGAAACAAGTTAAACTGCTGGAACACCATGCCGATTTTCTGGCGGATCTTATTAATATTCACGCGCTTATCCATAATATTCGTGCCTTCAAAAATAATCTCCCCTGACTCCGGCCGCTCCAACAGGTTCATGGAGCGAAGAAATGTAGACTTTCCACAGCCAGACGGCCCGATCAGCGCCACGACCTCGCCTTTGCAAATGGTTGTGCTGATATGGTCTAGCACCAGATGGTCGCCGTAAGATTTACACAGATCCTTGATTTCAATTAAAACTTCCTTATCTTGCATCCTTTTTCAGACTCCTCTCCAATTTGCTTACAAAGCTGGTCAAAATAACTACAATCAAAAGATACACGAGCGCCACCGTACAAAGTGGAAGCATCGCCTCATATGTATTGCTGCGGATAATGTCGCCCGCCTTTGTAAGGTCCATTAAGCCAATATACCCAACGATTGAGCTTTCCTTTAACAGGGCGATAAACTCATTGAGCATCGTTGGAAGTGAATTTTTCACCGCCTGCGGCAATATAATCGAAGTCATCGTCTGCCCATAGGTAAGCCCCAGGCTCCTTCCGGCCTCAAACTGGCCAATTTCAATCGACATGATCCCGGCCCTGACCGCTTCCGCCACATAAGCCGCGGAATTTAACCCAAACGCCATGACCGCCGCCAGAATCGGATTTACGTTTACCGAAGCAAAGATCACATAATACACGATCAAAAGCTGCACCATGACTGGCGTGCCGCGAAATACGGTTAAATACAGCTTGACCAGGGAATTTAAAACCCGTATCCAGCCCGGCCTTTCCTCGTTTCTTTCATAATACACGCGCACGATGGCAAACAGGAATCCTATCAAAATGCCGACCAGCCCCGCGCACAGCGTAATGATCACCGTGTTCCAAAGCCCCTTTGGGATATACTTCCACCTAGCGTCCTCTAAAAACACCTGCTTGAATTTTTCTGAAAACGACGTATTCGACACGCTTTCGCCGCTTTTTACCATAATGACCTGCTTGCTGGTCGTATAGGAATCGGTGAAATCAATATTTTTCAGCCTGTCCTCCGTCACCGTCATCCCGGCGATCCCCACGTCCGCCTTGCCGGACTGGACTGCTACGATAATAGAGTCAAACTCCATATCCGACACGACAAGCTCCATATTTAAAATATCCGCAATGGCCCTTGCCACATCGATGTCAATGCCTACCGCTTCGCCGTTTTCATAATATTCATAGGGCGGGAACGCCACGTTGGTCGCCATCGTAAGCGTGCCGTTTTCCCTGGTCAGCCCTTCTTTTTCTTTATACGGCAGCGTCCCTTTTGTGTCGTCGCCGATATAATTTGCCATGATATCCGCTAACGTCCCGTCCTTTTGCAGCGTGGACAGCGCCTCGTTGATCTTATCCCGCAGATCCGTATTCTTTTTCGAGATGCAGATCGCGTAATCCTCGATGACAAATTCTTCGTCTAAGATGCTAAGCTCTGGATTTTTTTCCACAAACGCCTGCGCCGGCAGATCGTCAATGATCACGCAGTCCACCTTATTTTGCTTTAACGCCTGCACCGCGTCGGCTCCCTTATTAAACCTCGTTACCTTTGAGCCTGCGTCGTCTCCCTCATAATCCGATGCATAGGTATCCCCGGTAGTGCCAATCTGCACCCCGATATTTTTCCCCGGCAGGTCGGCCACACCCTGTATGCCCGCCGCTTTTTCCTGCTGCGCCTTCGCCACCGCCTTCCCAAGCCCGGCCGGGCTAAAAAGCGACAAACAAAAGCAAAACGCAAACCACAAAGCGACAAACCGCTTCTTCCTACTGATTTCTTTCATCTTCTATCTCCTTTGTCTGATTTAAAATAGGACTTCCCTATTTAAAAGCGCTCCCGTATTTGTCACAAAAACGCTTTTCTAAAACATTATATACAATATGCGGCTTCTTTACAATAGCCAGAACCTTGCATCATTCAGGAAAACGAAAGCCAAAACATTCTTGCATCATTCGGGAAAACGAAATATAATACAGACAGGCGCTTATTCGCAAATTCGGCATGGATAAAAAGTTTGAAATTGGCTGCGCTTTGCCATGCGAGATTTAAAGCGTTTATGGAAAAAAATAAAATCGGAAGATACGATAAATGGACTATAACATCATACGGCTGACAGACCAGCCGGAAATCAAAGAACAGGCCGCCCGGTGGTTTCATGAAAAATGGAACATTCCTCTGGCGGCGTATCGAAAGAGCATGGAGGATTGCCTGACGCAACAAGCTCCGGTTCCCCAATGGTATGTGGCGATTGAAAACGGTGAGATTATCGGCGGATTGGGCGTAATTGAAAACGACTTCCATGACAGAAGGGATCTGACTCCCAATGTCTGTGCCGTTTATACGGAAAAGAAAAAACGCGGCAATGGAATTGCCGGCGCCCTGCTTAGTTTTGCGTGTGCAGATATGAAAGAAAAGGGCATCGGTATCCTATATCTGGTAACAGACCATACCTCGTTTTATGAAAGGTACGGATGGGAATTTTTCTGTATGGTGCAAGGAGACGGAGAATCGGATCTGTCAAGGATGTATATTCACAGAGGGTGACAGATGCGCACCATCTCCTTTTTATATGGTTTTCCTTTGCTAAAAAAGCAAAAAACATGAATCCGCTCCCATCCTTAGAACATTGCTTAAGCTAAGTATTTCTCATTATTAGCATAGTCATAAAGCAATCTTGTTACTGCTGACAAAATCTTAGAAACTTTAGTTTCCCAATTAGAAAATTCCTCTGCTGTCACCCCTGAACGAAAATTCCCATGGGCTATAGAGTTTCTCCGATTTACCAATGCATCAATATCACTTTGACAATCATCAAATAAATCTATGGGCAATCCTACTTTATACAAATTTTTCTGCAACACTATGTACCATAAATTAGATTCTGTGTCTATTATTTGATCATCAATATTTAATTCCTGTTCTTTAAAATCCTCAACCTTCTCCATAAAATCAACGCGACGATATAAACGATGTAAGCGGGCATCATCTGGCAACTCCTTACGAAAAATTTCGCATTTTCTATCCAAATTTTCATAAGCGATAAATTCTTTATGCATACTTGCTACCATCAAGCCCGTATTTACATCCTTGCGAGTTAATCCTTGTGAGTTTATATACTGTACATACGTCTGCAAACAAATTTTAATATATCCTTCCAGATGTGAATACAGTATTAATACTAAACTTTTTCTATACTTATTTTTGTTTTCTTCTGCAATCTCGCTTAATTGATTCTTGAAAAAGGCAAGTTCCTCTTGTCTCCAAGCTAACTCTACTTCAAGAGCCGCCCTAAATTCATCTGCCGTCAAGAATCCTACTCACTCCTTCCGTAAACAGCTTTATTCTTGTTTTTACTCCATTGACACTTCCCGTCTTATATGGTTGAAGTTCTGCTCCATATTTAATTTGATTAATCGCTTCAATAATCGTATTAGCACAATCATATGACAATATTTGGTCTATCAAAGACGCAATCGAAATTGCAATTCCGTCAAAATAATATAGCACAAATTCATTTTTTATAGTTCCATTAGCTGTTCTTCCCGAAAAAACCTCCTCACCCCAATTTTCATTTATAAACTTGAAGGTTTGTTCAAAAATATTTTTCTCTTTTTGGTATTCAAAGTGAATTTGTTCCGTTGTGATTTTTTCTAAATACCTTGTTAAGTATTCCGTTACAGGATATCTGTAGTTTTCTATATCATTTTTAATGGCAAAAAATCTTAAAACAAGCTCTTGGTCATATTTTGTTTTTCTTTTATCTGATGCAACCCTATTAATTACAGACTTAAAGTCTTCATTCTTGCTACACTCTTCTAGGAAATCAATCCCCTTCGAGCCCAATAATCTAATTGTACAATTCCGTATTTCTTGTGCAGATAAAATTTCGCCGCCTGTATTCAATCGTTTAAACATATGGTATTTTAGAGAAATCTCGCTCTCTTTCTTAATAACTTCCATACGAACAAAACTTCTTTTTATTTTTATCTGCAAAGCTTTTGGCAAATTATCAAATGTTAGTCCATTTAAATCCTTGACTATATCGCATCCTTGCAATTCTAAAAAATCATCATCGGTTTCACCTAACCGTTCCCCCCTAAAATGCAAATAACTAGATATTCTTTGCAATCCATCAATCAACTCGTAAACTCCATCATCTGTCTCTATAACAAAGATCGGTGGAACAGGCATTTCTAAGATTAATGATTCTACAAAACGTGATTGTTTTTCTTCTTCCCATCTAAAGAGTCTTTGATAATCTGGTGAAATTGTCAATTCCTTATTTTTATACATATCGTATAATTCATTGAATGAAACATCTAAGCTTTTTGTTCTAATTTTTATAATTTGCCTATCCACATTTTCAATTAAATTTTCTATTGCCATACTTTCCCTCTCTGCCTACAATTTTTCACATCGGGTGACCCTATCTTTATTATAGCAAGATTTACAAAATTAACAACTCTTTTTAAATTGTTTTGCAATGGAACGCCGTTTTTGAGGACAAACATATTAAACCCTTATCTCGTCCTTACAGTACCTGCTTGATAATTGCAATCCCTTTACCTATTGTTGTTCCACTTATACTTGCTAATAATAAGATACAGACAACCAGCGCCATTTTGCCGCCCAAAATACAAAACCAGATACAAATAATGCCCCAATGATTTTCATCATGTTAATTCCCGGTTCGAGCATATCGAACCTCCATTACTTTTGTTGTGATATAACTTGAAACTTGCACATGCTTGTGTAAGTAGCCGCCTTATTTCTTCGGGCGCAATGTTCGTTGCATTCGTAGAAACAATCGTTGCGATACCATGTGTAAATATCCATGTTTTCACAAACACTTCCGGTTCCATCGGAATAGGAACGCGCTTAGCCAGATCGTAAAGGCTTTCAAGTCTTGCCCCGCTATCTGACATATATAAAAGACGAAACAGATTTTTTTTCATTTTGAGCCAGCTCCACATACTTTAGTCCCATGCTTAAAAAATAGGGAGGTTCTGTATCAGAGGGCTGTTGCAGCATGGTTTCTTCAAATAGTTTTTCCGTTTTTTTGTAAACTTCTTTTTTTAGTTCTTCCATATTGCGAAAAGCATGGAACACTGGCTGAGTAGAGCATTTTAATTCGCTGGCAAGCAAACGCGCAACCGAAACGACAAGGCGCATAAGAACTCAAAAAGACGGTACAGCCCCCCTGTCAATCGGGGCATACCGCCTGATCTAAAATTACTTCCTTGTCACCGCAAACCTTGGTATAAAATCATTTTCCATGCTCTTTTTGGCATTATTTTACTCTATGATATAGATGTCTCTACGCCGCTTTCCATAATAAAATACCCTCTTTTTGAATATTTTTATAAAATGGCAGAATCTCCCCCCCACTTTTTCATTTTCTCTTCCTCAATATCTACAAAAGAAAATACCTTTTCATATTTCATATCGAATTTCGCAGACCCTTCCAAAAACTCTTGTCTTTTATCAAAACTAATTTCCTGCCTAATTATAACCGCAATATCAATATCACTTTCCGGTAAGTCATCCATTCTTGCGGAAGGGCCAAATAATATGATCTGCGATATATTTCCATCAAATATTTTTCTTAAGCCTGCCGCCAAATCCTTCACGATACAATCAGACAGCGCCATTTCATCAGCCCATATCCAGCGCCGACTCGTAAGCCCTGTAAGTCCCATCGTCAAATAGCGCCCATTCCACCAGGTCAAACGCCTTTGGATTGTCGTCCAAAAAACGCCGCAGCGCCCCTACCGCCACCTTTGCCGCTTCCAAAACCGGATATCCGTACACGCCTGTGGATATAGATGGAAATGCAATGGAACGGATGCCGTTTTCAACCGCAAGCTTTAAGGAATTGCAGTAACAGGATTCCAGCAGCTCCGCCTCTTTGTTACTTCCGCCCTTCCATACAGGCCCTACCGTATGGATCACATATTTACATGGAAGGTTATAGGCTTTTGTAATCTTTGCCTCTCCTGTCCGGCATCCATGAAGCGCACGGCATTCCTCTAAAAGCTGCCTTCCAGCCGCCCGGTGGATCGCCCCATCCACCCCTCCACCGCCAAGCAGCGAGCGGTTCGCGGCATTGACAATCGCTTCCACATCCGTGATTTTTGTAATATCTCCTTTGACTAGCCTGATCATCCTTTTCCTCCAAAATTTTACGCTTTCTGTGTGCGCAAACAAGCTCCAGCCGCGCCCATTTGAAAAAACAGATCCCACCCTCTTTATTCCGGATACTTCATATCTTTTAATATATCAAAACAGTCAAACGTCGCGAAATAGTCCTTTGGCGTTTGCGCACGGCGGATCAGCTGCGCGCTGCCATCCTCTTTTAACAACACCTCAGACGACCAAAGCCTTCCATTATAATTATATCCCATAGCAAACCCATGCGCCCCGGTGTCATGAATGACTAACAAATCCCCTTTGTCGATTTTTGGCAGCATGCGGTTGATCGCAAATTTATCGTTGTTTTCGCATAACGATCCCGTAACGTCATACATGTGATCGCAAGGCGCATCCTCCTTGCCCATGACCGTAATATGATGGTAAGCATTGTACATAGCAGGGCGCATCAGGTTTGCCGCGCATGCGTCTACACCGATGTATTCCTTATACGTATGCTTTTCATGGATCGCCCTCGTTACAAGGCATCCATACGGCCCTGTCATAAAACGGCCCATTTCCGTATAGATCGCCACGTCGCCAAGCCCCGCCGGGACTAAAACTTCCTCGTAAACCTGACGCACGCCCTCCCCGATCTTTTGAATGTCATTTGGCGTTTCCTCTGGCCTGTAAGGGATGCCGACTCCGCCGGATAGATTAATAAAGCTCATGGAAATGCCAAGCTTTTCCTTAATTTCCACCACCAGCTCAAACAACGTCTTTGCAAGCGCCGGATAGTAGTCGTTTGTCACCGTATTGCTTACAAGGAACGCATGCAGCCCAAAACGCTCCACGCCTTTTTCCTTTAAAATCTGATACCCTTCAAACAGCTGCTCTTTTGTAAAGCCGTATTTTGATTCTCCCGGATTATCCATTATGCCGTTGCTGATCTCATAAACCCCGCCAGGATTATAGCGGCAGCTAATCGTCTTTGGTATCTTTCCAATGGTCTTTTCTAAAAAATCAATATGCGTAAAATCATCCAGGTTGATGATCGCGCCGATCTCATCCGCAAACGCAAACTCCTGCGGCGGCGTATCATTCGAGGAAAACATAATGTCCTCCCCGCAGATCGAAAGCGCGTCTGAAAGCATCAGCTCCGTCATCGACGAGCAGTCACAGCCGCAGCCATATTCATGCAAAATCTGGATCAAAAACGGGTTTGGGGTCGCTTTCACCGCGAAATACTCTTTATAGCCCTTATTCCATGAAAACGCTTCCTTTACCGCCTTCGCATTCTCACGGATTCCTTTTTCATCATATAAATAAAACGGCGTTGGAAACTGCTTTACGATTTCCTGCAATTGCTCGTTTGTTACAAACGGTAGTTTTTTCATGACTGTATTCTCCTTTATGTATTCTTGTATGTTTTGGGATGTATCCCCGAAAGCGAATGGAGCCGCGCGGCCCTAAGCATCTATTGCACATAAATTTTTATTTTGTAATAAGACAGATACACTATATCATTTTAACATGCGCGCTGTCAAGAAATGCAGACGATGAAATCGAAACGCTTGCTACCGTTAGATTAAGATATTATATTTTCGCTAACCGGACGCGGGGGATGGGCTTAGCGTCTCCACGATAAATTTCGGGACTCCGCTGTAAGCCCCGCCTTTTAAACGGCTCCTGTCACAGATGATCATAATGTCCGGACATACATGATCGTCATTGATCTTAGGATGATATTTAAAATCCAAATTCTCTATCGATACGATGCATGCGCCGCCTTTTAACCCCTGCTTGATCAATGCGTAAATATTGCCGTTGATCAAGCCATGCCAGTATCCCGGGGCAGGCGACATCTCGTATATTACGCCATCCATTTTTTCATCTTTTTTTCTTTCATATTCCGCAAATCCCATATGCCCTCATCCTTTCCGTTCATAGCTTTATTATACAGCTTTCCGTATCCGTTTATCAACCAGCTTTCAAAGTAAGAAACCGTTCAAAAACACCCGCGCGGCCCACATGAGGAAGTTTGCCGCTGACGCAGCATGCCTGCGCATAAAAAATGACCGGAGGCCCCAAAAAGCCCCCGGCATTTTTAAATCTGATTTTATTCATAAAACAGAACTATCGCTTTGCGCTACAGCATCTTTTTCATTTCATCCGCCACAAACTGCACCTTCGTGCCAATAATGACCTGCACCGATGTCTTGCTCGGACGCATAATGCCCGCAACTCCCGCTGATTTAATCTTCTTTTCATCCACTTTCGTATAGTCCTTAATCTCAAGACGAAGCCTTGTAATACAGTTGTCCAAAGACTTCACATTCGCCTTGCCGCCCAGTCCTTCTAAAACGATCCTTGCAACTTCTGTGAAATTGTCATTGGAAAGCACAACTCTCTTTTCCGCTTCCATATCATCGTCTTCCCTGCCTGGAGTCTTTAACTTAAATTTCGTAATGGCAAAGCGGAATACGACGTAGTAAAGCACGCCAACGCCAATGCCGATCGGAATCAAAAACCACGGATTCTGCGCCAGCGGCGTAAAGGAGCTAAGCGCCATGTCGATCGCGCCGCCGGAAAACGAGAACCCGGCACGGATTGGAAGCGCAACCGTAATCGCGGAAGTAACGCCTGCCAATAACGCATGAAGCACATATAAACCAGGAGCTAAGAACATAAACGAAAATTCAATCGGTTCTGTCACGCCTGTAAAGAAAGAACAAAACGCTGCTGACGCTAACAGCCCGTACACTTCCTTCTTTTTGCCCTTCTTTGCCGTATGGTACATCGCAAGACATGCCGCTGGAAGCCCGAACATCATAAACGGGAAGAAGCCTGTCATGTACATGCCGGTTTCGCCCAATACGCCCGTATTTCCCCAGAAGTTTCCAAGGTCGTTGATCCCTGCGACGTCAAACCAGAATACCGAATTGAGCGCATGGTGCAGGCCAAATGGAATGAGCAGCCTGTTAAAGAACGTATATACGCCTGCCCCGATCGGCCCCCATCCTAAGAACGTCTTGCCGATCGCAACCAATACGCCATATACCATTGGCCATAAAATAAACAAGATCGCGGAAGCCACGATGGACACCGCCGCCGTTACGATCGCAACTGCGCGTTTGCCGCTAAAAAAGGACAACGCATCCGGAAGCTTCGTATTTTTAAACTTGTTGTAACAGGTAGAGCCGATCAAACCGGCAATAATGCCGATAAACTGATTCTGGATCTTAGAAAAAGCCGGGTCAGCTTCTTTCCCTGTTAACCCCCCCACTGTTGCGCTGCTTAGCAGCGTCGTGATCATCAAAAAAGATACCAGGCCCGCAAGCCCTGCCGTGCCGTCCGCATCATCCGACATCCCGACCGCAACTCCAATTGCAAACAGCCACGCCATATTGTCAATCAAAGCGCCGCCGGCCTTGATCAGGAAAAGCCCGATCGTATACATCGGGCCGCCGGCTGTGAATCCGGCAACCTCGCCCGCCATCGCTGCGGGAGCCAAAATATAGCCGATCCCCATCAAAATGCCGCACACCGGTAAACATGCCACTGGCAGCATCAAAGATTTACCTAACCGCTGAAAATATTTCATCATATGAATGTCCCCCTTCTTTGGATATTTTATGTCTATAAAACATCCTTTTCAATCATCATTCTCAATCATCATTTTCAATCATCATTTTCTATAGCTGATAACTTCTTCCCCCACTTCCACGCTCCCTTCCGTTTTACATTTGATATCCGAAAACTCATCGCTGTTACATAAAATGACCGGGATCACTGTATCATAGCCAGCCGCGCGGATCTCTTCCAGATCAGCCTCCAACAACAGATCCCCCTTTTTGACCTGTTGGTCTGCCTGCACCGCCACCTTAAAATGCCGCCCTTTTAGCTGAACCGTATCCAGCCCTACATGGATCAGGATCTCCGCCCCGTCTGATGACACTATTCCTACCGCGTGTCCAGTAGGAAACAACGTGCTGATCTTGCCGTCCACAGGCGCATATACCCTGCCATCCGCAGGCTTTAACGCCGCCCCCTTTCCTAAAACCTCATCCGCAAAAGTCGGGTCCGCAACCTCCTGGATCGGAACGCATTCGCCTTTGACCGGTGAGCCAAGGGACGCTCCCTTTTTTCCCTTCCTGAAGTCAAAAAATCCCATACCGTTTCCTCCATTCTGTTTTGCATTCATCTTACAAAACCGTAACTGTTTTGCGGACTTCCTACACGGAAAAGCTGAGTCCAAAAACTGCATCCATATATGCCGCCGGTAGCGATCCAATTCTCTCGGTCACTATCATTATATGCAATTGTAGCAATTTTTACAATTTGTGTCCATTGAAAATTCTTCTTTATTCATCATTTTGCATATTAAAATTTTTCGATTTTTCATTATTTTGTGGAATATTTATATATATTTTCAAGTGTCGTTTGTCTTTAATTGTAATATCATAAATCGGCCAATCCGCTGGATCATCTGGCTCTTTCTCTTTTTTCTACGTCATAACCTCCTTTCGCATCTTAAGCAATATCTTTTTTTCCAGCCTGCTCACCTGCACCTGGCTCATGCCAAGCTCTTTTGCGGTCTGCACCTGCGTCTGGTCGTTAAAATACCTTAGCTCTATAAGCCGCCTCTCCCGTTCGCTTAGCCCTTCTAAAAGCTGCCTTATGAGCATGCCGTCTAAAATCCGCTCCTTTTCCGGGTCAACGCTTCCGCCATAATAGGCTCCCGCTTCCCCTTCCTTATTTAAATCAAACGCGCTCCTGCCAATACCTACTCCCGCCACCACCTGGTCAGCCAGATACAGCTCGCTGCCGTCCGACTGATAGACGCAGTTGTAAATAGACTCCACCTCGCGGTTTGCGTCCAGCGCTAAGATCACGTCCTCCCTGGAAAGCCCCGTAGCCTTCGAGATCTCTAGCATGGTGGCTTCCCTGCCCTTTTCCTGGCTGATCTTTTCCGCAGCCTTTTTTATCTTCCAGCCGTTTTCCTTAAGGCTCCTGCTGACCCGCACAAGCCCGTCGTCTCTTAAAAAACGTTTGATCTCTCCGCTGATCAAAGGGACGGCGTAAGTGGAAAATGCGGTCTGGTATGTAAGGTCAAATTTTTCGATCGCCTTGATCAGGCCGATGCTTCCGATCTGAAATAATTCCTCCTTATCATGCCCCCGGCGCTCAAACCTTTTGACAATGCTTCCCACCAATCCCAGGTTCTGCTCCACCAGCTTCTCTTTTGCCTGTTGGTTTCCGCCCTGCGCCTGCGCGAGCAAGGCCATTGTCTCTTCCATATATATTATTCTCCCGCCCCAAGCTGCTTTACCATGCGCACAGTCGTCCCCTGCCCAGGGGAAGAGTCCACCTCTACATCGTCCATAAAAGCCTCCATAAAGGCAAAGCCCATGCCGGAGCGCTCCAGTTCCGGCCTGGTGGTATAAAACGGCTCCTTTGCTTTTGCCACATCCTCAATCCCTTTTCCATAATCCACAATCTCGATCTGGATTTGCTGCTCCTGCTTTGCGCAGGTTAGATAAATCTTCCCGATCCGGTTATCATAGCCATGTATAATCGAGTTCGTCACCGCTTCCGACACCGCCGTTTTCACATCCGAAAGCTCGTCCAGCGTAGGGTCTAAGTCCGCCAAAAACGCTGCCACCGCCACCCTTGCAAACCCTTCGTTCGCGGAATAGGAATCAAACCGGATGCTCATTTCATTTCGTTCGCCCATTTTTTCTGTCCCCCCATTTCCATAACCCTTTCAGCATTTATCCCATCCTCCTTCGTTTCAATCAGCTGGTGCAGCCCGGATATGCGGAAAATTTTTTGCACCCGTTCATTCATATGCCGCGCCATCACGCGCCCGCCGCAGTAATTCATATTCCGGCAGCGCCCGATCAACACGCCGATGCCGGAGCTATCCATAAATTCAGTCCTCGCAAAATCAAACACCAAGCTGCGCACCCGGTAAGAATCGATCAAAAGGTCCGCCTCCTTGCGCAGCTGCTCCGCGCTGTGGTGGTCAAGCTCCTTTGGCATCCATATCGTAAGGCATCCTTCCTGCAATTCATAATGACATTCCATAACGTCTTTCCTCCTTTTTTCAAAAATTCCATATGCGGGTCTGCGCATAAAAAAAGACGCCGATCCTCCTATTGTCAACGTCTTTTGTGATCCAATATAAAATTACTGCTGCGGCGCAGCCGTATCTCCCTGGGACGGCATTTTCGCCATGTTCACCTTCGCGTTCTGCGCCAGATAAGAGGTCGGGTATTCCTCGATCACCTTTTCATAAAGCGGCAGCGCCTTTTCATACTCCTGCAAAATCCGGTAAGCCTGCGCCAGATAATAGATCGCTTCGCCTTCGTGGTAAGCGTCGTCAATGTCCACAACCTTTTGCAGTAACTCCGCCGCCTGAGCGTAATGCTGCCCCATGTACTGGCTGTGCCCTTCCTCATATGTAGTCTTTAAATACTCATCGTTAATGGACGAGGTGATCGAATCATACACCTGCTTTGCAGACGCGTCCAGCTTTGCCTCGTCGATCCCCGCAAGCGCTCCCTCGGCTTCATCAAACTTGCTCTCATGAAAAAGCTGGTAAGCGGACAGCAGCTTGTCATAAGTATCCGCCTGGGTTTTCGACGCCGTGCTGTCGGTCTTTGCCTTCTCCACTTCCTTTTGCGACGCTTCTAGCCTGCTCTGCAACGACTGTATCTCATTGTTTTTGGAAGTAAGGGCGTCATTTTTTTCCGTCAGCAGGGCCACCGCGTTTTTTTGCAGGCTTTGGCGGATATTCGGAACGATCAGAAAATAGGTCGCCGTCACGCCAATCACAAGCCCGACTAAAATATTTAAGATCATCATCCAGCCGGAATTGTCCCTTAGATTCGCAGGCTGGATGATCTTATCATTCCCATAGGAATATTCGACCTTGCTTTCCTTCTTCCTCCTCTTTTTTTCCTTTGGCTCCGCCCTGCCCGTGCGTTCCTCTATTTCCGCCAAATAGCGCATCGTGATCGTATTGTTATGGTCTATGCGCGCGGCGGCGCGCAGCGATTTCGCCGCCAATTCGTACTTCTGACCCTGGATATACAAAAGCGCCAGCAGCTGATGCGCCTTTACCAGCTTTGGATTCGTGGATATGATCTTTTTTAACTGGATGATCGCTAAATCCGCGCTGTCCTGCTGGCAATACGCCAACGCCTGGTTATATTTTTTTATCGTCTGGTTTACGGTATTCAATACGGAAAGGTTGTTTTGCACATCCGCCAGGTAACCGTCCGCGATGTTGTCCTTGTCCTGGCAGCTTTTGCTGATCACCCATTCACTTAACGCGCTGACCGTCTCCCCCATTTCATAGTAGATCAACCCCAAAAGATTCCTTGCATTCGTATTCGCCTTGTAATACTGCAAGCTGAGCTTTAACGCATCGGTGGCGCCGGACAAATTTCTGACTTGTGCCCGCTCCAGCCCTATATTGTAAAAATAATTGGAAATGGCAATGAGTTTTTTATACATCCTTACATTTGCCCCGCACCTTGGACAGGTATCTTCTACACCAAGCTGCGCTCCACATTTAAAACACTGCATATCTGCCCCTTTCTAAATCATTTCGAAGCAAAATCAACGGCTGCGCCTTGCTTCTTTAATCATCTCCTGTAAGATATCCGTCATATCGGTCAAATCCTGGCTGTAAATCGCCTCTTCCGCTTCCTCCACCTCCAGGCTTGGCTGGAATTTTTTTAATTCCTCATCAAAATCTATCATATGTAATCCCTCCCTGTCATCTTGCATTGAATCCGAAAATCACGCCGCCATTTATTGGAAACCGCCTTCATTATAGCATATATTCGCGCTTTGTAAAGAAACGCTTGTCTTGTTTTTTCTAACTTTTTTTACACATCGGCTCCCTTTTGGACAAATCTCCCGTAAAACCCCCTTTTTTGCCGCCGCCCTGACACAAAAAAGAATCAGACATTGCGGGTACCGCCTTAGCCAATACCAGCAAATGCCGATTCTCTTATCGTCATCTGTAAAAACGCAATTTAATAGTTCGAATCGTCTCCCCAGTCTGACAGCCTGCGCATGATTACCTTCCCTTTCTGCTTTACAAAAATAATATCCTCAAAAGTATCCTTGCAGGAAGCGTCACAGCTGTCTATGGATATGCGCACGCCCGGATACACCCTTCTGCGCACTTTAATGTTCGCGCCTCTTGCGCTTTCCACCATCACTTCCAATTTCCGCAGCTGTTCCTCGTCCGCTGCCTTACGCGCCTTGTCGCGCACCCGAATGCGCACAAGCTGCACGCGCCTTGGGTCATCCTTGCACGACTGCCCTGTCTTTTGCTCAAATTCATCAAACTTGCTTAAAATAGACTCTGCTTTTTCAATATTCGCAAGCGCCGCATTGATGCTGTTGCGAAGCTCTTCCATCTTCATACGGACCTCGCCCGTATTTCCTACCAGTACATGAGTGCGGATCTCAGCGTTATTCCCGATGCAGTTGGCTTCGATGCCTCCGACCGCGTGGACGTTTCCGCCTACGATGCAACCTTTCTTGCTCATGACAAACGCCTTGCCCTCGCAGTAAACGTCGCTGTTCAAAAAGATGTCCGCCGTAAGGTTGCCTTTACACCTTACATTTGCAAATTCAAAAAACTTTGCCGAAATATTGCTTTTGGCGTCAATAACGCTTTTTCCATTGCCAAGCACTCCGCCCGCCAGCACGATCTCCTTATTCGAATATATGCTGCCGCCCTGAACAACGCCATCCACCGTAACGGTGCCTGTGGCGCGCACGGTAACATCATCCACGCTCCCATGGATGATCACGTCTCCACGGAAATCAATATCGCCTGTATTTACGTCTACGTCGCCAGACACCTCATAGACCGGCAATATGTTGATCTTGTCGTTAATAACGTCAATCTTGCCGGTAATGTTCGCCACATAAGTAACGCCATCCTCCTGTACTGCAAACCCTCTCCCGCGAAGCGGCGGCTGCTCCCTGGCAAGCTTTGCGCGTATCGGCACATCCTTTACGGAATATCCGTCTACGCCCGGAACTGCCGGATGATAAACTGCGATTACCTGGCCTTCATTGACCATCTCAAACAACTGGATGGCATAACTGACGCTTCCATCTTCATTAATTTTTGGCTTTCCGTCTAAGTGGCGCTGGAACTTATATTCATAATACCCATCTGTACCATTTTTTGGCTCCTCACCAGTCGCAATGGCCACCGAGCGTTCATAAATCCCGCCCTGCACCATTTTTTTGATCATTTCCTGGTCAATGCCTCTTTTTACCCCACAATCCTCTAATACTGCCTGGACATCCTCCAGAGTATATTTCAGGCCATCCAAAGGCTTTGGTAAACACAGATATGCAGTCATGAAATCCTGGCTTATCATTACTGCTCTTTTATCAAGCTGTAGTGTCTGCATAACTTTACCACCTTTCCCATTATATTCCATAAACATACAAAGTATATTTTACTTTAATTCTAGCATTTATTGAGACAAACTTCAACAAATATTACGAATTTGAGGCGGATTTTTTTCCTAATTCCCCCTGCAGCTGTCCAAATCCTTTCAATCGCCGGCTTTTTTACTGCATCTGGCTTAGCCTTTGCGTCACCTGCGCCATCATTTCTTCATACCCGGCAAGCTTTCTTTTCTCCTCTTCGATCTTCTCCTTAGGCGCTTTGCTTAAAAACCGCTCGTTTTTCAGCATCCCATGAGAGCGCGCAAGCTCCTTTTCCAGCCTTTCTTTATCCTTAAGCAAGCGGGCGCGTTCCTTTTCCTTATCGATTAGTTCATCCAACGGCAGATATACCGTAGCGTCCGGGATAACCGCCGACGCAGACTCCTTTGGAATAGAGCTTTCCTCCTCTTTCACCAAAATCTCTGTCGTAAAGGCAAGCCCCGCGTATGCAGGCTTTGTAGCCTCAAACATCTCCCTTACGCCCGCTTCCTTTGCCACAATATAAAGCCTGGATTTTTTGCTGTTTGGCACATCCATCTCTTTACGGATATTTCGCACCGCGCGCACAAGGTCTTTTACATGCGAAAGCATCGCCTCTTCTTTTTCAAAACAGTTTTCCTTTTCGTATTTTGGCCATTGCTCCAGCATGATCGATTCCCTGTCCGGATGCAGCGTGCAAAAAATCTCCTCTGTGACAAACGGCATAAAAGGATGCAAAAGCTTTAACGCCTGGGTCAGCACATACCGAAGCGTATATAAAGCCGCGTTTGCAGACTCTGTCTCACGTTCATAAGCGTAGGTGCGCTGCTTTGCGATCTCGATATACCAGTCGCAAAATTCATCCCAGATAAAATCATACACCTTTTGCACCGCGATGCCAAGCTCAAATTTATCCATATTTTCAGTCATTTCCTTAACTAACGCGTTTAATCTGGAAATGATCCATTTATCCGCCGGTTCAAGCGTAGACATATCCGGCTTATTTACCTGCCTGCCATCTAAATTCATCAAAATAAACCGGGAGGCGTTCCATACCTTGTTTGCGAAATTCCTGGACGCTTCGACCCTTTCCCAGTAAAATCGCATGTCATTTCCAGGCGCGTTTCCAGTGATCAGCGTCAGGCGAAGCGCGTCCGCTCCGTATTTTTCGATCACCTCTAACGGGTCAATGCCGTTTCCTAACGACTTGCTCATCTTTCGGCCCAACGAATCACGCACCAGCCCATGGATCAACACCGTATGAAACGGCGACTTTCCGGTCTGCTCATAGCCGGAAAACACCATGCGGATCACCCAAAAGAAAATGATGTCATACCCGGTCACAAGCACGTCCGTCGGGTAAAAATAATCCAACTCTTCCGTTTTATTTGGCCATCCAAGCGTGGAAAACGGCCACAGCGCGGAAGAAAACCAGGTGTCTAACGTATCCGGATCCTGCTCCATGTCCCCACTTCCACAATCCGGGCAGACGTTCGGCGCGTCCTTTGATCTTGCGACAACCATCCTGCCGCACTTTTTACAATAATAGGCCGGAATCCGATGCCCCCACCAAAGCTGCCTGGATATGCACCAATCACGGATTTCCTCCAGCCAGTGGGTATACACTTTTGAAAAACGCTCCGGCACAAACCGAAGGTCCCCGTTTTTCACAGCTTCTAGCGCCGGCTTTGCCATTTCCGCCATCGATACAAACCACTGCATCTTTGCCATTGGCTCAACCGTCGTATTGCAGCGGTCATGGGAGCCGACCGCATGCTCGTGCTCTTTCACCGCGACCAAAAGCCCCAGCTCTTTTAACTCCTCTACAAGCGCCTTTCGGCATTCATACCGGTCCATGCCCGCATACTTTCCGGCGTTTTCATTCATCGTGGCGTCGTCATTCATGACATTGACTAATTCCAGGTTATGGCGCCTGCCAACCTCAAAGTCATTCGGGTCGTGAGCCGGGGTGATCTTAACGCAGCCGGTCCCAAATTCCATATCCACATATTCGTCCGCAACGACCGGGATTTCCTTATTCACGATCGGAAGGATCAGCTTTTTCCCGATTAAATCCTGATACCTTTCATCCGCCGGGTTTACCGCGACCGCCGTATCCCCAAACATCGTCTCCGGGCGCGTAGTGGCGATCTCCACAAACTTCCCAGCTTCTCCCGCCACCGGGTAATTGATATGCCAAAAATGCCCTTTTTGATCTATGTGCAAAACCTCAGCGTCGGAAATCGAGGTCTTGCAGACCGGGCACCAGTTTATGATCCGGTTTCCTTTATAAATATAGCCTTTTTCATAAAGCCGGACAAACACTTCCTCTACTGCCTGCGAACAGCCCTCGTCCATCGTAAAGCGCTCCCTTTGCCAGTCCGCGGCGGAGCCGATCTTTTTTAACTGCTCGTTGATGCGCCCGCTGTATTCTTCCTTCCATTCCCAGGCTTTTTTTAAAAACCCTTCCCTGCCAAGCTCTTTTTTATCAATGCCCTGCTCTTTTAACGCCTCCGTCACCTTAACCTCCGTAGAGATCGCGGCGTGGTCCGTGCCTGGCTGCCAAAGCGCGTTATAGCCCTGCATTTTTTTATAACGGATCAAAATATCCTGCATCGTATTGTCCAGCGCATGCCCCATATGAAGCTTTCCAGTCACATTTGGAGGCGGCATTACGATCGTAAAAGGCTTTTTGCTTTTATCCACTTTCGCATGGAAATAGCCGTTTTTTTCCCATTTACGGTAAAGACGGTCCTCAAGCTTTGCCGGGTTATAGGTTTTTTCCAATTCCTTGCTCATCTGTCCGGTCCTTTCATCCTTATTATAATAGTATTCATCCAGCGCCATTATCGCTTTTTCATTGCATTCTATGCCTTTGCATTCAATATTTTTTTATAATAAATAGAAATTTATAAAAAGTCAAGACGTGGACGCTAAATTTTTCATCCAAAGACAACGCCAAACCGCAACCTGGCGCTTGCTTTTATCCGAAAAATGCCCTAAAATAAAATCTGGAAATCTCATGCCGCATGGCCCATTAGGAGAGCAGAGGAAAATGAAAAAAAATGTCGAAAGAAACCAATTGATCATTACGCTTGCCGTTGTTTTTGTCGCATTGACCGCCCTGTCCGTATTTACCATCTCTACCTTCAGCAAAAAATCCAGGGCGGACGCCGTCTCTCTTGGGCAAAGCTTAATGATACAAGAGCGCGAGCAGGTCAGCGCTTATATGACAGGAGCCTTAGACAGCGTGCGCAGCGCCGCCATAAACATCGAGCTTATGCTAAAGCAAAAGGACGGCAATCAAAAAATTTTAGAATACTTAAAAAACCAGACGCGCTATTACGCCGAATACATCGATGAAAATTTCACCGGGGTATACGGGTTTATCAATGGAGAATATTTAGACGGCACGGACTGGGTTCCCGAGGCTTCCTATAACCCAAAGGAGCGCGTCTGGTACACAGCCGCTATCGCCGCCAACGGGACTCCCGTGATCGTAAACCCTTACCTTGACGCAAAGACAAGAAAGGTCATGGTATCCATCAGCGTCATGCTCTTTGACAAGCAAAGCGTCATCTCCATCGACATCATGATGGACAAACTACAAAAGATCGCGAAAATGATCACGCTGCACGGCAAAGGCTACGGCTTTATCTGCGATAAAAACCGCCTGATCATCGCGCATTCAAACCCTGATTTAAAAGGCTCCGATTTTCAAGACAATGCGGAAATGAGCGGCTTATTGGACCGGATTTTTGAGATCAAAGGCATCGAAAGCTTTGAATTTAAACGAAACGGCGTAAACTGCACCGTATTTGCCGATAACCTGTTAGACAACTGGTACGGCGCGGTCGTGATAGACAACGCGCTGCTTTACGAGGACACCGTAAGGCTCACGTTTAACAGCATCCTAGCAAGCGTAAGCATTTACCTTTTGATCGCTCTTTTTAGCGTCATGTCCTACAAGCGGACGCATAAATATATGAAAATGGTGGAAGAAAGCGCAAAAAAGATCGAGGATGTCACAGACGCTTCCTTCCGCGCGCTGGCAAGGGCCATTGACGCAAAGGACAAATACACCCAGGGGCATTCCCTAAGGGTGGCGTATTACAGCAGCCAGATCGCCAAACGGCTTGGCAAAAGTAAGAATGAGCAAAACGACATCTACAAAGCCGCGCTTTTGCATGACATTGGGAAAATAAGGATTCCAGATGAGATCATCAATAAGCCCGGCGCGCTGACCGATGAAGAATACGACTGTATTAAATTACATACTGTAGCCGGATATAACATTTTAAAGGACATATCCGAAGACCCCACGCCTGCGCTGTGCGCAAAATGGCACCATGAGCGCTACGACGGGCGGGGCTACCCTTCCGGGATCAAAGGAGAGGAAATCCCGGAATACGCAAGGATCATCGCCGTCGCCGATTCTTACGACGCGATGGCAAGCAACCGCAGCTACCGACAGGCCCTCCCGCAGGAGGTTGTAAGAAGCCAGATCGCCAAAGGCCGCGCAAGCCAGTTCGACCCAGCTATCGCTGACATTATGTTAGAAATCATCGACCAGGATACGAACTATGACTTAAAGCAGACGGACGACGAGACAAAACACGTCCTGGTCATCGATCAAAACGAAAAAAGCCGCAAAGCGTTAGCGTCCGCGTTTACCGACGAGCCTTTATACGAGGTCTCAGACGCCGCCTCCGGCAAAGAGGCGCTTCAAATACTTAGCGAAAAAAACATCGATATCCTGATCATAGACGAAAGCGCGGCAAAATCCGAAGACTGCGACACGATCCTAAACATCCGCAAAATCCACCAGATACCGGCGCTTTTCGTAATAGACAAAGGATTTCACGGGCACGAGCTTGTAAAAGAGCTAGACGCAAACGACTATCTGCCAAAGCCCGTGTCCAACTCCATGCTGCTTGAGCTGATCCACGGGCTTTTATATTAGCCCGGAAAAAATAAAAACAAAAAACGCCCACGTTTCGTTTCCACATGCAAAATGCCAACGAAATGCAGGCGTTTTTTCAATAATCATATTTTTCGATCACGCGCTTGACATCCCTATGCGTCATGCACTCCGACATTACGCATACCCCCGCCGCGCCGGCCTTAATGCAGGCTGGCGCGTTATCCGCGCAGATCCCTCCAAGCGCGTAAACCGGGATATCCACGGCCCGCACCGTCTCCCTTAAAAAAGAAAGCCCTCTGGGCGCAAGCCCTTTTTTGCAGTCTGTGGCAAAAATATGGCTTGCCGTAAGATAAGTCGCGCCAGCCTCCCTTGCCTGCAACGCTTCCTCAACAGAGTGCACCGACGCGCCGATCACCGAAAACCGCGCCGCATCCTTCCTAGGCAGCTCCAACAGCTTATTAAGCGGCAGGTGGATCTTTCCCGCATCAAGCCGCAGCGCTACGTTTACAAAATTGTGGAGGATACAGGTTACTTCGTAGCGCGCGCAGATGTCCATCACCTTTTTTGCCAGCCTTTCATATGCCTCCTCCTCCATATCCTTTTCCCGCAGGATCAAAGCTTCTGGCTTTGCGCGGGCGATTTGTTCTATCTGGATATCATAATCCTGCGCCGCTAAGCTCCTATTAGTGATACAGCGTATGTTCATAAGTTTTCCTCTTATATTTCTTTCCTTTTATTAAGATAATCTCTATTTTCAAAAGATTTCTTTTATCTGTATTTAAATTAAATTTAACTTATATTATACATATCCAAATATCATATTAAACATAAATATAATCATTTAGCACCGGTTGCAGCCCTTCTTTTGCCATCGCGCCATACATTTCATCAAAGCTTCGACCGTCGGAAATCTCAAACTGCTCGTCCCCCGCGCTTTCTTTTTTCGTCCCATGGTATTTGCTCTCATGGTCGCCGATTCCTGTAGAAACCCCGGCGGAAATTTTTGTCGCCGCAATCTTTACGATGCCGTCGCGAAAATGCTCCTGCTCTCTGGATGACACCGTAATCCCGACATACGGCAAAAAAATCCGATATGCGCACAATACCTGGCACAGCTGCCTTTCATGCACATCCATTGGATTGATCCTGTCATTGTTTACGATCGGGCGAAGCCTTGGGCAGGACAGGGAATATTCCACATAAGGGTATTTCCTCTGCAAATAATACACATGCAGCGCGGAAGCAAGCGCGTCCTTTCGAAAATCCGCAAGCCCAAGCAGAGCGGAAAATGCAACGCCCCTCATGCCGCCCAAAATCGCGCGCTCCTGCGCTTCGAAACGATAGGGAAACACTCTCTTATGCCCCATCAAATGCAGCGTCTCATATTTATCCGAATCATAGGTTTCCTGGAATACGGTCACATAATCCGCCCCGCATTCATGCAGATAACGGTAATCCTCACTGTTTACCGGATAAATCTCCAAGCCCACATTGCGAAAATACTTCGCCGCAAGCTTACACGCCTCCCCGATATAAGCCACATCGCTCATTTTATGGCTTTCCCCCGTAAGCAGCAAGATCTCCTCCATGCCAGAATCCGCGATGACCTTCATCTCACGCTCGATCTCTTCCATTGTAAGTTTTTTTCGAGCAATGTCGTTGTAGCAGTTAAAACCGCAGTAAATGCAGTAATTTTCACAGTAATTTGCAATATAAAGCGGCGTAAACAGATAAACGGTGTTCCCAAAATGCCTGCTCGTCTCATATTTCGCCCTTTGCGCCATTTCTTCTAAATAAGGCAGCGCGGCAGGAGACAGCAGCGCCTTAAATTCCTCTATGCCGCAGTTTTCCTGCGTCAACGCGCGCTTTACATCCAGATCCGTATAGCTTTTCGGATCATACGAGTTTCTCTGCGCCAACACCTTTTCCATTACGTCAGAAGAAATCCGCTCCATTCCTTCTAAATATTCCATATGGTTTGTGCGGGCGGAAGGGTCATTTTCAATGCGGTGCTTGCGCTCTAAGGCTTCCCCGGTCAATTTATCGGAATCGACAAAAAAATTATTCCTGTCCATTATATAATCCTTCTTTCATATGTGTGTCTGACCATTGCGATTAAGTTTAACATTTATTTTCATATAATTATTTTTATATATAATTTTTATTTTCTGCTCTGTTTTTCTATATTAATCATGCAAAAAGCCCGTCAGAGGGTCTGACGCGGCGGCTCCCCGCTCAAGCACCCGTCCAAGGCCTGCCAGATAAGCCGCCCTGCCCGCTTCGATCGCATTTTTAAACGCCCCCGCCATTGCCGGGATATCTCCGGCTGTCGCGATCGCGGTATTTGCCATAATCGCCGCCGCCCCCATTTCCATCGCTTCACAAGCCTGGGACGGCTTTCCGATCCCCGCGTCCACAATGATCGGCGCATCGATCTCCTGAATCAAAATCTGAATAAATTCCTTCGTCGCAAGCCCTTTATTCGAACCGATCGGCGCGGCAAGCGGCATTACCGCGGCCGCCCCGGCATTTACCAGATCCCTTGCCACGTAAAGGTCCGGATACATATACGCAAGCACGACAAAACCTTCCTTAGCAAGCTGTTCCGTCGCCTTGATCGTCTCATAATTGTCCGGCAATAAGTATTTACTGTCTTTCATGATCTCGATTTTCACAAAATCCCCGCATCCTAACTCCCTGGACATACGCGCAATGCGCACAGCCTCTTTCGCATCCCTGGCTCCAGAGGTGTTTGGAAGCAGCGTTACGTTTTTTGGAATATAATCCAGTATGTTTTCATTTTTTTTCGTATTCGTGCGCCGCACGGCTAAAGTAATGATCTGGGCGCCCGCGTTTTCCACCGCCGCCCGTATCAGCTCCATGGAATATTTTCCAGAGCCAAGGATAAACCTGGAAGAAAATTCCTTTCCCCCTAATAAAAATGTGTCTTTATTTATTTCATTACGATTTAATTGTTCCATAATGTTTTGCCTTTCCTGCTTTCTATTCTGTTTGCTATCTTATCATAAAACTAAAAACGCGCCTCGTCTTTCAACCGCCGCCCACAAAGCTAACGATCTCCACTACATCTCCATCCTGCAAGACATACGCATCATACTCGCTTTTTGGCAGTATCTCTTCGTTGCATTCTATCGCAATGCCAGCCGGCGTGTAGTCATTTTTTTCCAAATAATCGATTAACCGCATTCCCGCCACCGCTTCCTGCTTTCCATTCACCTGTACCATACAAGCCCCTCCTTTCCGCCGTAGAAAAAGCCACACAAAGAAATACACCCAAGGTGGTGCACCCCTTCGCGCGGCTTACGTCGTCACTCTGCTTCTTTTATCAGTATAAACCAATCGCGCGCATTTTGCAAGGGGCAAAACGCCGGATTCATTTTGGCAAAATTTTCACGGTTACTTTTCATGGGGTAGGGATTTACCATATAAAGATAAATAATAGAGCGTTATCCAGCAGTTGAGTCTTTGGGATAATTTGAAGGTTTGCGTTACCCGGACGCTGGAAGCAAGCCAGGGGCCTGTCCGGATGTTCCGGCTGCGGGATGTAAGAAGCCCTAAGCATTCTGTTTATAAGTTATCGATACCGGACGGAC
>CANDMI010000019.1 GCA_947385775.1 uncultured Eubacterium sp.
CCGAAAGACATTCGCCATTTTTGATCTTATATGCAATCGTCTTAAAAATATCATCCGGATCCAGCTCGGAAAGGAAAGCCGGCTCAATGCGGATTTTAACTGCTCCAACATTGTATTCTGTGGAAACCTGCCTTCTGCGGATATCGCCAGTATAGATTACGATCATCCGCAGCATAGGGCAGGGAATCTTGTCCCTGAGATATCGGTTTGCAATGCCGGTTAAATAATTTAGGTACTTTATTTTGTCCGTATTTCGATAAGCGCTTTCATAATCCACGATCGCCACCGTATTGTCCTCAAGCTCAAACAGGTTGTCGATTCGAAGCTCGTTTGCCTTTACAGTTGGCAGGTTTGTTGGCATTACCTGTTTTACCTGCGGTAAGTTAAGGCCGTAAGCGCGAAAGGCCTTGCCTTTTAAGTTTTCCGCAAGCGTTTTGCTGACGATGTCTTTGTTTTGATAAGCGATTTTGTCATTTGTCATATGTTATCCTCCTTGTTGGTTGTTAAGGAGTTGTATTTTACTGCCTGTATCTTTTTTGCCTGTAGGCTTTTTTCTGTACGCATTTGCATAGAATGTAAGCCATTTCATATTGTCAGTCAATTGTATAATTAGAGTGTAACACAAACGTATCGGATTGTCACTATATGTACCAGATAAATAATTTTTAAAAGTAACAGTTCAGCCATCGACTGTAAGATGGGCGAATCATGCTTACATGAATGAGCGCGTCTTACAGTCTATGAGCGGAGCGCCCGATTATGAGCAAAGTTAGCTGCGTTAGCAGCGGGAAAGCGCCGCAGGCGCCTTTGCGAATGGCGCGGGCTGAATTGTTACTTTTAAAAAGAAATCAAGATTAACTGCCTAAAAAGTCTTGAATGATTTATAAAAGCCTTTTATAAGATTACAGCAAAATACAACCTTATTTCATAAAATCATCCCATGGTCTAAAAGCGAATATGGCAGAGTCCGCCATAGAATATTACATTAAATATGAAAAATCGACAGAATGAAAACTACATTTGAAAATTTCTTTTATCATAGCATATTATTTATATTCGGGCAAGTGATTTTTTGAACGCGTTTGCTTATTGCAGCGAATCTGCGGAAAGCGCGTAAGAGCGACTTTTTGAATGGCGTGGGCTGAACTGTAACTATTTTGCATTTCATTTTCCTATTACGCATAGACGGCGGCGGGAAAATGTGTTACAATAGGTTGCTATAAGATTATAGTTCAGCCTAGGACTTTGTATTTTGAAAGAGGGAGAATAATTATGGAAAAATCGAAAGTTTATTTTACATCATTTAAGACAAGCTTAAACGAAAATCTGCTTCAGAAGCTTCGCAGGCTGATGATCCAGGCGGGGATAAAGAATATTGATTTTGAAAACAAATATGCGGCGATCAAGATCCATTTTGGCGAATATGGAAATCTGGCGTTTTTAAGGCCAAACTATGCGAAAGTAGTGGCTGACCTGGTGAAGGAATGCGGAGGGAAGCCGTTTTTGACGGATTGCAATACGTTATATGTCGGGAGCAGGAAAAATGCGCTTGACCATATTGATACCGCATATATGAACGGATTTACGCCTTATGCCACAGGCTGCCATGTGCTGATTGGGGATGGGCTTAAGGGAACGGACGAGACGCTTGTGCCGATCAATGGGGAATATGTAAAGGAAGCAAAGATTGGCTCCGCGATCATGGATGCGGACATTATGATCTCTTTGACGCATTTTAAGGGGCATGAGATGGCAGGATTTGGCGGCGCGCTTAAAAATCTTGGGATGGGCAGCGGTTCCAGGGCTGGAAAAATGGAAATGCACAATGATGGCAAGCCTTGCGTTTCGGATGTGGACGCCTGTATTGGGTGTGGGTGTTGTGAGCGCATTTGCGCGCATGGGGCGCCGGTCATTGAAAATAAAAAGGCGCGCATTGACCAGGATAAGTGCGTTGGCTGCGGCAGATGCCTGGCAGTCTGCCCAAAGGATGCTATCACTGCCCAGAACGCCGCGTCTGTGGAGCGGCTGAATCGAAAGATGGCGGAGTACAGCCTTGCGGTGTGCCAGGGCAGGCCGAATTTCCATATTTCTTTGATCTGCGATGTTTCTCCAAATTGCGACTGCCATGCGGAGAATGACATTCCGATCGTGCCGGATGTAGGGATGTTTGCGTCCTTCGACCCGGTTGCGCTGGATGTGGCGTGCGCGGACGCGGTGAACCGTATGCCGGTCATCGAAGGGAGCGTGCTTAGCGATCACATAAAGGAAGGCGTGTCCCATCAGGAAGAAGAGGGGCATGACCATTTTTATGTGACGCATCCGGACACGGAATGGAAATCGTGCATTGAGCACGCAAAAAAGATCGGGCTTGGCACGGACCAGTATGAGTTGATTGAGATATAATGGGCTGCTTTTATCAGATTGAAAAAGAGGAATGTAATATAAGCGGATGAGAGCGACATTCAGATAAACGATTACTGGAACAATTAAAATAGAGGTATGGTTTGAGAGAAAAATTTGGATTTAAAAAGCTGCAAAATGAAGTATTGCTGGAGCAGTTTCGGACGATGAGCCAGCCCGCGCTTGTGTCAAGGTCAAATGGGATCAGCGGCAAGCTTTCTCTTGCGGTGGAAATGGAGCAGACAGGCAGGATCGGGCATGACCTGGTGGCTGCGTGTGTGAACGATCTGGCGGCGCTTGGCGCAAAGTCTTTGTTTTTTTATGCAAACACTTCCTGCGTCAAGCCGACGGCGGAAAAACTACAGACTTTAGAAGACAGTATGGAAAAGGGCTGTAAGGAAGCGGGCATTACGTTTGCGGGAAATGACCTGATGGAGCTTTCGGACAAGTATGCTTATGACGATTATGGTTTAGTGGGCTTTGCGGTCGGGATTTTAGATCGCAAGAAAAAAATAGGGACTGCACGGTTAACGGATGGGGATGTGATCATTGGGCTTTCTTCGGGCGGGCTGCACAATCATGGTTATACGTCGGCGAAAAAACAGCTTTTTTTATCGAAAGCTGCGATGGACGTTTATTATGAGTCGTTGGGGATGACGCTTGGACAGGCGCTTTTGCGTCCGACGAAGCTGTACCAGGGATGCATTCAAAAGCTGTCTGGGGCCGGGATTGAGATAAAGTCCTGTATACAGGTGGCGCACGGTGGGTTAGACCGTGCGCTGCGCCAGCTTTTGCATGAGACGTATGGCGCGGTGGTGAAACAAAGGATGGACACGGTGCCGCCCTTATACGCCATGCTGCGCCAGGATGGGAATTTTAGCATGGAGCAGATGCGCACAACGTTTAACATGGGCATTGGGATGCTTTTGATTGTGTCGGAAAATAACGCTGACCGGGCGGCTGAAATTTTGGAGGAAGCAGGCGAGGAGCCGATTTTTCTTGGACTTGTGGAGACTGACCGTGAGCTGATACGGTATATTGAATAAAGTTGGATTAGGGAAAAGAGGGAATGGATGAGTTCACAGGATAGGCTTGAAAACGTATTAAGGGATTTCCATATCATGATCTCAAAAAGCGAAGTATGCGACACAGACCGGATCATCGTCAGCAAGAATGCGATGTTTGATTTGATCGACCGGCTCAACGCCTGTATTTATGAGATCATGGATGAATATGAGATGACCCAGCAGAGCAGGGACAGGGCTTTGCGTGAACACAAAAAAGAAGGGGATCGGATCATCTGGGACGCAAGCCGTCAGGCGGAGGATATTTACGCGGCTTCTGTCATGTATACGCAAGAGGCGCTTGGCAGGCTCAACCGGGTCGTGGATGAAGCGAACATGACGATCAGCCATCTGTACCGCGAGTTTGGCGATAGCATGAAGCAGCAGCAGGAGACGATCCGGGAAAATGAACTGGAGCTAAAGAGCCAGCTACAGCTGTTGTCAGATACGGAAAAGTATATGAGCCTGATTGAAGAGCGAAACCGGGAGATTGAGCGTGAGGAAGCAGAGAAAATGGGCAGGAGGATCGTCCATGCTTCGGAAAAAACCCCGTCAATTAAGCCCGAGATCAAGATCAATGAGGAATACTTTAAAAAAGCGGGCATCCCGTTGGATGATTATATCGACAAAGAACCGGAGAAAGAGGAAGAAATCGATCCATTGCTCGACGAAGGGGTTATTGAATCCTCCTATCGAAAGGTGGACAGGAAACCAGAAAAAGAAGCAGATAATAAAATAGATAAAGAGAATATAAATAAAAGCATAGGTAGAAATAAAGATAAAAATATAGATCGAAACGTAGATAGAAATATAAGTGGAAATGTAGATACACCTATAGATAGAAATGCAAATAGAACTATAGGTGGAAATGTAGATAAAACTATAGATGGCACTATAGATAAAAATAGAGATGAATATTTAGTTAGAAATAATGAAGCGAAAAATGATGCTGAATATCTAGTCAAAAATATTGATGGGCGCTTAGACAAAAATGATGCTGAACATTTAAGTAAAAATAATACAGAATATTTAAATAAAAATAGCGCTGAACATTTAGATAAAAACGTTGCAGGAAATTTAAACCAAAATAATGCTGAGAGTTTAGATCAAAATGTTGCAGGGAATTTAAATCAAAATAGTGTAGGAAATTTAAATCAAAATAGTGCGGGAAATTTAAATCACAATAATGCTGGACATTTAAACGAAACTATTGACTACAATACAGATAAAAATATAAATATAAATAACAATATAGATATAAACACTGACGGCAAAATAGAGGAAAGAAAGCGGGCGGGTGCAGCCCAGGCAGCATCGAGCCAGGCATATCCGGCGCAGGGCTTAGCGGGTCAAAGCGGGCAGGGATATATCAGCCAGGAATATGCGACTTTGCAAAGCAGTGGTAGTGACGATTATGATATGGCGGCGCAGGAGCCTTTGGTTTTTGAAATGCCTCAAAAGATCCAGATAGAGGATTTAGGTCTGGATGAGGATCTTTCTATGGAAGAAGAAATACAAGAAAAGGGAAAAAAGGAAGAAGAGCTTTCTTTTTTTGATAAATTGATGGGAAAGAAGAAAAATCGGTAATTTGACATTCAGGAGGTAAAACATGAAATTATATCAAAACGGCGTATATTTGTTAAACGGCTCATTGCTTTTGGAGGATGCCGGGGATGCGGCTGCCGCGGTGAAAAATAAGATTGGCAGGGAGATTACAAAAGAACAGGCAAAGGAGCAGACCATCGCTTACCGCATTTTAAAATCCCATAATACGTCTGGCAATATGGATGAACTGCAAATTAAATTTGATAAGCTCACTTCGCATGACATTACGTTTGTCGGCATTATCCAGACCGCCCGCGCGTCCGGGCTGGATAAATTTCCAATCCCATATGTGTTGACAAACTGCCATAACAGCTTATGCGCAGTCGGAGGCACGATCAATGAGGACGACCATATGTTTGGCTTATCCTGCGCGAAGCGCTATGGCGGGATTTATGTGCCGCCTCATCAGGCGGTTATTCACCAGTATGCAAGAGAAATGCTTGCGGCAGGCGGGAAAATGATCTTAGGATCTGATTCCCATACCCGTTACGGCGCGCTGGGCACGATGGCGATGGGAGAAGGCGGGCCGGAACTTGTAAAGCAGCTGCTTGGTCAGACCTATGACATCCATATGCCTGGCGTGGTGGGCGTTTATTTAACGGGAGCTCCGGCAAAGGGCGTAGGGCCGCAGGACGTGGCGATCGCGTTGATCAAGGAAGTGTTTGCAAACGGCTATGTGAAAAATAAGGTCATGGAGTTTGTAGGGCCTGGCGTTTCGAATTTAAGCGTGGATTACCGTATTGGAATTGATGTTATGACGACAGAGACGACCTGCTTATCCTCGGTATGGAAAACAGACGACAAGGTAAAGGAATTTTATGAAATTCACGGCAGGGATGGGGATTATGAGGAATTAAATCCGGGAGAGGCGGCTTATTATGACGGCATGATCGAGCTGGATTTAAGCGAGGTAAAACCGATGATCGCGATGCCGTTCCATCCAAGCAATGCGGTAACGATCGACGAATTGAACGCAAACTTATTAGATATTTTAGACGACTGCGAGAAAAAAGCGCAGGTCAGCTTTAATGGCGCGGTTAACTTAAATCTAAAGGAAAAAGTCCGGGACGGCGGATTTTATGTAGACCAGGGCATTATTGCCGGCTGCGCTGGCGGCGGATTTGAAAATATTTGCGATGCGGCGGATATTTTAGACGGAAAGAGCATTGGATCAGATGAATTTACCCTTAGCGTCTATCCGGCGAGTATGCCGGTTTATATGGAGCTGGTACGCAATGGCGCGGCTGCAAAGCTCATGGGCTGCGGCGCGGTGTTAAAGACGGCGTTTTGCGGGCCTTGCTTTGGAGCCGGGGACACGCCTGCGAACAATGGCTTTTCCATCCGCCATTCCACGCGCAATTTCCCAAACAGGGAAGGCTCCAAGGTGCAGAACGGGCAGATCGCGTCTGTCGCGCTGATGGACGCGCGTTCCATCGCCGCGACCGCCGCGAATAAGGGCAGGTTAACTTCCGCGGCGGATGTGGACGCTGTATTTACAAAACCGAAGTATTTCTTTGATAAGACGATATATGAAAACCGCGTGTTTGACAGCCACGGAGTCGCGGACTCTTCCGTAGAAGTTAAAATGGGGCCAAATATCAAGGACTGGCCGAAAATGTGCGCGTTGACGGACAACTTGCTATTAAAGGTAGTTTCAGAGATACACGACCCGGTGACTACGACGGATGAGCTGATCCCTTCCGGCGAAACGTCTTCTTATCGTTCCAATCCACTGGGACTGGCGGAATTTACGCTTTCCAGAAAAGACCCGGCATATGTAGGACGGGCTAAGGAAGTGCAAAAAGCGGAAAAAGCAAGGGAGGAAGGCGGACAGCCTTATGAAGCGCTTCCAGAATTGAAAGACGCGGTGGATGCGGTATTGACCAAATTCCCGGAGGCGAATGAGAAAAACACCGGGATCGGGAGCACGATATTCGCGGTCAAGCCGGGGGATGGCTCCGCGAGAGAGCAGGCCGCTTCCTGCCAGAAGGTGCTTGGCGGATGGGCGAATATCGCGAATGAATACGCGACAAAGCGCTACCGCTCGAACCTGATCAACTGGGGAATGTTGCCGTTTATCATAAAAGAGGGAACGCTGCCGTTCCAAAACGGGGATTATCTGTTTTTACCGGGCATCCGAAAGGCGGTTTTGGAAAAACAGGACACGATCGCGGCTTTTGTGGCAAAGGACGGCGGTTTAAAGGAGTTCCAGCTGTCCTTAGGAGATCTGACGGATGATGAGAGGGAGATTATCTTAAAGGGCTGTCTGATCAATTTTAATCGGAAATCGGAATAAAGCGGCCAAAAAGAAAAGAGATGTAACATGAAAAAAACAGAGAAAATCCAAAATGCCGGAAAAGACAGGCGTTCCAGTTCGAGATCGGACTGGAATGTCCGGCCGTACCTGGCTATGGGGCTGGTATTTTTTATTGTATTTTGCTGCTGCCTTTTTGTCGTGTTCCTTGTGTTCCGATTTGATCAGATAAAAGGGGCGGTCAGCGGCTTTGCCAATATCGCGCAGCCAATTTTATACGGCCTTGCGATCGGGTATCTGATGAATCCGGTCATGTCCCGGATCGAGCGTGGGCTTTTAAAGCTGATGAAGAAAAAAGCGGAAAATCCGAAATACAAAAAACTGGCGCGGACGCTTTCAAGCATTTTCGCCGTTTTGATCTTTATTTTGGTGATCGCCGCGCTTTTGTCTATGGTGATCCCGCAGGTAGTCATCAATATTTCTAATTTGGTTGACACTTTGCCGGCGCAAGTGAACGCTTTTATCGCGCATATGAGCGAATGGCGGTTTGGAAACAGCGAATTTACAGCGTTTATAGAAACCTATTTAACGTCGATCGTCGACTGGCTGGAGGACTGGCTGAAAAATTCGATCCTGCCGCAGGCGAAGGATTATGCGGCGTCGATCACAAGCGGGGTCATCAATATTTTAAACGTGGTGAAAAACATTGTCATAGGGCTTATCGTTTCTATTTATGTGATGTGTGAAAAGGAGCGGTTTGGCGGACAGTCGAAAAAGATTATTTTTTCCGCCCTTCCATCCCGGGCGGCAAACCAGGTGATACAGATCTTCCATACGACGAATGAGATTTTAGGCGGATTTATCAAAGGGAAAATGGTGGATTCTCTGATCATTGGCATTATCTGCTATATAGGGCTTTCGATCATAAAAATGCCGTATACGCTGCTTGTCAGCGTGATTGTCGGGGTTACGAACATCATCCCGTTTTTCGGGCCGTTTATCGGCGCGATCCCCTGCGCGTTTTTGATCTTTCTTTCCGATCCGCTGTATGCGATGTATTTTGTGATTTTTGTCGTCATTTTGCAGCAGGTGGATGGAAATATCATCGGGCCAAAGATCCTTGGGGATTCCACCGGCTTATCGTCTTTTTGGGTGATGTTTGCGATCTTGGTCGGCAGCGGACTGTTTGGCGTGATGGGGATGCTGCTTGGATGCCCGGTGTTTGCGGTTATTTACTATATTGTGCAAAAAGCCGTGGATTTTTTGCTTCGGAAGAAGTCCATGCCATTAGAAACAGACGTTTATATTAAAGCCACAGGCGCCGACCCATATAGCGGCGAGCTTTGGTATGAGTATTATGCGGACGATCATGCAGCCGCGGTGCGCAGGAAAAAGCCGGATGAAGAATGACACGCAGTTTGGCCAACATGACATGTTTTTCCATTTTTTTTGACATTGGCGGTTTCCTATGGTAAACTATCATTGGGTTTTAATGCAATGTATTATAGATAGATGGTGGCGGCTGTGGATAAATACGAGTTTAAACTGAAAGTTGACGAGATGAAGGCGCTGGTCAGTGCGCGTAATTATAAAGCAGCAGCGGAAATTGCTGAGACGATTAACTGGCGTAAAATACGCAATCTGAATGCGCTTGTGCTGGCTGGTGAGATTTTCGAACAGGTGGAACGCTATGAGGAAAGCAAGGAGATTTTGCTTTTAGCGTATGATAAATCCCCGATTGGGAGAAATATCATTTACCGCCTGGCGGAAATCGCGATCAAGACGAAGAATTTTCATGAAGCGAAGGAATATTATGATGAATTTGTTGATATTGCGCCGCATGACAATCTGAAATATGTCTTAAAATATAAAATGACGGCAGCGCAGGGGCTTCCTTATGAAAACCAGATTAAAATCTTAGAGGAGCTAAAGGAGCAGGAGTATTCAGAGGAATGGGCGTATGAGTTGGCTTATTTATATCATCGTAACAGGCAGCCGGATAAATGCGTCGAGGCTTGCGACGAATTGATCTTATGGTTTGGAGACGGCGCTTATGTGGAAAAAGCGCTGGAGCTTAAGATGCACTATCAGCCGTTGACGAAAATGCAAGAGGAAAAATACCGGATGTTCCGACAGCGGCGCGCTGGCGTAATTGAAGTAAAGCCGGATGATTTTCTGGAATCTGGGGAGATTATTAATGAGACTGTGCAGATCCCGTCGGTAGTCACAAATCCTGGCAGGTTTAATACCGCAAACCTGCAAAATGAGATCGCGAAGGGTATGCAGCAGATCATTAATGCTAAGAAGAAGGAAACGGTATCCGACGCTATGGATAATATTAAAAAACTTGTAGAAGATATTCCATACCTTTCTATGCCAACGCAGGGAGGGAACGAGCAAAGGCAGGCTACAGAGTCGGTGGACGACGAGATCGACAGGCAGCTTGACAAGCGGCTGAACATGATGCTACATGAGCCGAAAAGAGGACATTTTGTAGAACCGGAGGCTGATGCGGGCGCGCCAGAGCCGGAAAAGCCAATGTCTACGATGACGATCGAAGAAGTCCTTGCCGAATGGGAAAAGACAAAGCAGGCGGCTAAGAGCGCTTTACAGGAAGCGGACGACCGGAAATTGGAGTCGGAAAAGGAAAAGGCGCTTGGCGAAGCCAGCGCTTTGATGGACAGGCTGCTTCACATTGTGCCAAAGCTTACAGCGGGCGTAACGCCAAAAGAGCTGTTGGAGCAGGAATATTTGCAGGGAACCGACGTATTAAACAGCAGGCAGCCGGATTCCGTAGAGCATGATATAGATAAAGCGGGGCAGATCGTAGCCGGCATAAATGAGCTTTTGCAAAAACAGATCGACACCCTGCTTGCGGAGGAAGGCATACAGGAAGCAGGCGGAGCCAAAGAGGAAGAGCCGGCCCAGCAAAGGGAACACAGGGTCATGGACCCAACAAGGGAGCTTCCAAGGCTTTCCCAGACTAGAAATCCCCAGGATGCGGCTTTGCAGGAAACAGAACAACAACGCCTGGAACAAGCAAGATTTGAACAGGATAGGTTAGAGCAGGAAAGACTAGAGCAAGCAAGATTTGAACAGGAAAGATTAGAGCAGGAAAGGTACGAGCAACAGAGATTCGAACGAGAAAAGCTGGAGCAGGAAAAACTAGAGCAGCAGAGAATCGAGCAGGAAAAAATCGAGTATGAACGGCTGGAAAGGGAGCGCCTTGAGGCAGAACGGCTGGAAAGGGAACGTTTATTAGAAGAAAGACGGTTGAAAGAGCGTCTAAAAAGAGAACGCCTGGACAGGGAGCGCTCGAAGCAGGAAAGCCGGCAGAGCGAAGGGCTTTTGGAAGAACGCTTAGACAGCGAAGGGCTTTTGGAAGAAAACCGGGACGGCGAAACGCTTTTGGAAGAAAGCGAAGAGCAAAAGCTGGGAGAAAACAGGCTGCTGGAAGAACAGCTGGAACGATTAGAGCAGGAAAGGCTATTAAAAGAACAATTAGAGTTAGAGCAGGAAAGGCTGTTAAAAGAACAGTTAGAATTAGAGCAGGAAAGATTGGCCGAGGAAACTCAGGAAGAGGAAATTTCAGAAGAGGATTTGCAGGCCGCCGCAAAGGAGGCGGGATTTTCGGAAAAGCCGCCTATGCCAAATGCGCCTGTATCCTATGAAGCGGCGGAGATGGAACATCAGCCTGTAACGTATGAAGAAGCCGCGCAGCAGATGAGCGAGGAGCAAAAGCAGTTTTTCTCCTGGTATATTTCTGTAAACGGCATGGAGTCCCAGATCTTCCAGGTGTTGAAGAATGTATCGGCGCATTTGCAGATGGATAAAAATTCGCTGTCTGGAAATATTATTGTCGAAGGAGTCAGTAGATGCGGCAAGACGGAGCTGGTAAAAAAGATACTGCAAATACTGCAAAGCGAATTGGACAGGCCAAATAAAAAGATTGGAAAGATCCATGCGAATACGTTAAATCAAAAAGACGTTGCCGCCCTGGTGCAAAAAGTCAGCGGGGGCTGTCTGATCATCGAATCGGCAGGCAGGATTACGAGGGAAACCGCGGTGACGATGGCAAGATGCATGGATATGGACCGCACGGGAACGCTGTATGTGCTGGAAGATACGAAAGAAAACATAGTCAAAGCTCTGGACAGGGACAGCTCTTTTGCAATGAAGTTTACGGAAAAGGTTTCCATCCCGCAGTTTACGATTGACGATTATGCGGCGTTTGGACGCTCTTACGCAAATGAGCTGAATTATGATATTGATGAGATGGGAAATCTTGCGCTGTATAAGCGCATTAGCAATATACAAAGGTTAGATCATTTTACCTCTTTAGATGAAGTGATGGAAATTATAGACGAAGCGATCTCAAATGCAGAAAAAGTGACCTTGAAAAAAATGTTTGGAATATTGACGGCAACAAGGTATAATGATGACAGGTATGTTGTGCTGCATGAGAAGGATTTTATGGAAAGCTAGTGGCAGGCAGGGTTTTGCGTCCGCCGCGTTTGCCGTGGGCGCATGGAGCAATATAGGAAAATGATTAAGCAGTAGGAGGGTTTTATGAAAAATATTACGGATTTGGACATGTATCTGTTTGGACAGAGCACACATTATGACATTTATAAGAAAATGGGTGCGCATCTTGTGACGGAAGGCGGGAAAGAAGGCGTTGTGTTCGACGTATGGGCGCCGCATGCGGAGCGTATCTGGGTTATCGGCTCTTTTAATGACTGGGATGAGGACAGCCATGAAATGAAACGCTTGGAGCCAGAAGAGATGGGCATTTATGAGCTGTTTATCCCTGGCGTGAAATTAGGGGATATGTATAAATTTTTGATCGAAACAGAAGAAGGGGAATATTTGTACAAGTCAGACCCGTTTGCAAATTACGCGGAGCTTCGGCCAAACAACGCGTCGATCGTAACGGACATTACGAATTTAAAATGGACAGACAGCTCATGGATAGAAGCAAGGAAGCAGACAGATCCGTATGAAAAGCCAATGGTGATCTACGAGGTGCATCCAGGCTCATGGATGCGCCATCCGGGAAGGGAAGACGAAGGTTTTTATACATACCGGGAGCTTGCCAAGTCATTGACCAAGTATGTAAAAGAAATGGGCTATACCCATGTAGAGTTAATGGGGATTTTGGAATACCCGTTTGACGGCTCCTGGGGCTATCAGGTGACAGGCTATTACGCGCCGACTTCCAGGTATGGCACGCCGGAGGATTTCGCTTACCTGGTAAATTACCTGCACCGGAATAAGATCGGCGTGATCTTAGACTGGGTTCCGGCGCATTTTCCAAAGGACGCCTGCGGGCTGGCTGATTTTGACGGATGCCCGCTTTACGAATATCCGGACCCAAGAATGGGAGAGCACCCGGATTGGGGCACGAAGATCTTTAACTATGGAAAATCCGAAGTGAAAAACTTCTTGATCGGCAGCGCGCTGTTTTGGGTAGAGCATTTCCATGTAGACGGCCTGCGTGTGGACGCGGTCGCTTCCATGCTGTATCTGGATTATGGAAAACAGGACGGACAGTGGGTTCCGAATAAGTACGGCGGAAATGAGAATTTAGAGGCGATCGAGTTCTTTAAACATATCAATACGGTAGTCACAGGCAGAAACCACGGCGCGATCATGATCGCCGAGGAATCTACGGCATGGCCGAAGGTAACGAGCAAGGTAGAGGACGACGGGCTGAATTTCAGCTTTAAATGGAACATGGGCTGGATGCATGATTTCTTGGATTATATGAAACTGGACCCGTTATTCCGTAAAGGCTGCCATAACAAGATGACATTTGCAATGAGCTATAACGAAGCGGAAAAATATATCCTCGTGCTTTCACATGATGAGGTTGTCCACTTGAAATGCTCGATGTTAAATAAAATGCCGGGGCTTGGAATTGACAAATTCCGCAACTTAATGGTAGGCTATTCTTTCTATATGGGCCATCCGGGGAAAAAGCTGTTGTTTATGGGCCAGGATTTCGGGCAGCTTCGGGAATGGAGCGAGGAGCGCGAGCTGGATTGGTTCCTGTTGGCGGAGGATAACCACAGGCAGCTTCACGATTATTTTAAGGAGCTTTTAAAGATTTACCACAGCTATCCGGCAATGTATGAATTAGACCATTCCTGGGAAGGGTTTGAGTGGATCAACGCAAATGACGGCGACCGCAGCATTTTCAGCTTTGTGCGCAAGAGCAAAAACGGCAAGCGCAACCTGCTTTTTGTCTGCAACTTTACGCCGATGGAACGGGAGGATTACCGCGTAGGCGTGCCTGCGAAGGGGACGTATAAGCTGATCTTAAACAGCGATGAAGCGCGTTTTGGCGGCTCAGGCGCAAAGAAGCCGACCAAATACAAGGCTATTAAAGCGGAATGCGACAACAGAGAATATTCATTCGCGTATCCATTGCCGCCGTATGGAGTTGGGATTTTTGAGTTTAATTATCCATTTTAAATAGTGGCTTAGATTACAGGCTGGGAACTGGATATGGTTTCCAGCCTGATTTTTTGTTATGCGCAGGCCCGCATATGGAAGTTTGCCGCTGACACAGCTACGGGCCGCGCGGTTCTTAAGTTTTTAGCCGTAATTGCCGATAAATATTTTATATCATGCATAGGGAAGCCAACGGCGCGAAAAAAGCGGATAGTTGGTCGAAAGTTAGTCAAACAATAAAGAGTTGGCGGATAAGAAAGGCGGATGGCGGGATGCAGGTGCATTTAGACAGGGCAGACCTTTTGGAAGGGCAAAAAAGTGGTGACGGCTTAAAGCAGGCTTGCGTGTCGACAGGGGCGCGGGAGAAAATAGAAAAGACTCAAGCGACAGAAAAATGGTCGAAAAGCGAAAATACGACCGATAATTTTTCTATATATAAAAAGCCGGAAGAAGAAAAAGACGGCGGCACGATCGAAGATGTCATGGAACAAGCGGGAAATATGGATGCCGCGCAAATGAAAAAGAAAATGGTAGTCGCCTCTGATGCGACAACCGCGACCGATTGCAGACAGGTGGAAGAGGAAGGGTTCTCTTTGGATAACACGGATGTGCAGACGATCGTCACGGTTGTGGATAAGATAAAGATGCAGCTTGCAAAAGCCGGAGTGGACATTAGCGGTTTTGGAGACAGCTTAAGCGTAAAGCAGCTTGAGGAGATCGCAGGCGGCGCGGCGCAGGCGCAGCAGCTGGCCGGAAAAATCGAGCGGCTTTCGGATATGCCGTTGACAGCGGATAATATAAGAGAATTGAAAGAAGCGTTCTGGCAGGCGGGGCAGCTGCGTCCGATGGAGGATGGCGCGGTAAGATATATGCTGGAGCATTCGTTAGAGCCTACGATCGCAAATCTGTACCAGGCGCAGTACAGCGCAGGCAGCGCGGTTTACCAAAGCGCGGATTTAAGCGCGGGCTTTTCGGAAGCGGATTTTTCGAATATGGAAGAGCAGATTTCCCATATTATCATTCAATCCGGCAGGCGGGATACGAAAGCTGCAATGGAGGACAGTAAGTGGCTGATGCAAAACCGGATTGCCTTAACGCCGGAGAACCTGAACGCTTATCAGCAGTTAAAGGAATTGGAGCTGCCAGCTGAAAAAGAGGACTGCATCGAAAAGCTGCTTTTCGGTATGGCGGAGGGCAGGCGGCCTTTGGATACGCCGCTATTAGACGGCTGCTTTTGGAAACAGCAGGCGGCGCAGACGGTTGACGATCTGCTGCATAAGGTGACGGACGAGGATCTGGCTTTTGTGATCAATAAAGATGAGCCTGTCACATTAGAAAATCTGCTCCATGCCCATCATACGATACAAATGGGCGCCGCAAGCGAGCAGGAGGTTGAAGAAGCTAGAAAGCTTGCTTCGGATGCGATTGCCATGAATGTGGGAGAAGCTGTGACCACGCAGGGCGTTGCAAATACAGGAGAAATCGTGACAGCGCAGGGTGTCGCAAACGCGGGGGATGCCGTGATTGCACAGGGCGACGCGAATACGGCAGAAACCGTAACCGCGCAAGGCGTTGCAACCGCGGGAGAAGCCGTAACAGCGCAGGGCGTTGCAACCGCGGGGGATGCCGTGATTGCACAGGGAGTTGCGAATACGGCAGAAACCGTAACCGCGCAGGAAGCGACGAATACGGCGGGAGACAACCTTTCGTTTTCGGATGGCGAATGGGGCGGCGACGCGAAAGCTATGCGAAGGCAGGTCGCGTTTATTACAGCGCGAAAGCAGCTGGAAGAAGCCAGGATTACGATGACGACGCAGGCGGCGTTTGAAATGCTGAAAAATGGGATTAAAATCGACATCGTCCCTATGGAAAAGCTGATCGAGCAGTTAAAGGGCATTGAAAAAGGGTATTACCGCTGCCTTTTGACCCAGGGAGGATATGAAGCGACCCAGGCGGAAATCGATCTCTTTTCCCAGGCGACCGGAAAAATCGAAGAATTAAAAGGGATGCCTGCCTATGCGATTGGCGCAAAGAATATGGAAGTGCGCACGATTTCCCAGCTGCATCAGGAAGGAAGCCAGATGCAGCAAAGCTTCCAGCAGGCGAACGAGCGTTACGAAACAATGCAGACCGAGGTAAGGAAAGACCTTGGGGATTCGATTCAAAAGGCGTTTCGCAATATCGATGAAATATTAGAGTCCATTGGCAGGCAGGCGACTCCTGAAAATGAACGCGCGGCGCGTATCCTGGCGTATAACCGGATGGAGATCACGCCGGAAAACATCACGCGAATGAAAGCTCTGGACCAGCAGGTGCAGATGGCGTTTCAAAATATGACTCCCGGGGTGGTGCGGGAGTTTATCGGCAGAGGGATAAACCCTTTAGATATGGACATCGCGCAGCTAAACAGGCAGGCGCGGCAGATACAGTCAGAATTAACGGACGCGCCGATCGAAAAATACAGCGAATACTTATATCAGTTGGAAAGAAACCAAAGCATCAGCCAAAAGGAGCGGGACGCTTATATCGGGATTTACCGGCTCATAAATCAGGTGGTGGATACAGATGGCGCGGCAGTCGGCGCGCTGGCGCAGCATGGGACGGAACTTACGATGCGAAACCTTTTGACCGAGGTGCGCAGTATGCGCCATGGGCGGGTGGACGCGTCCATAGACGATGAATTTGGCGAGTTAAAAAGCGGCGGGTATAAGGATTCCATTATCAGCCAGATTGAAAACGGCTACCAGAGCGGATGCATGAAGCAGGCGTTCGATGCGCTTAACCCCGGGCGGTTACAGGCAGTTATGCAAAACGAGGACTGGCAGGATCTAAGCCCGGAGCAGTTTTTGCAGCAGCTTACAAAGGCGGAGGAAGAACTGCCTAAGGAGCAAAAAACCGAACGGATGCAGGAAGAATATAGTCGGCAGAAGTTAAATGACCTGGAGGAATGCGCGCACTATTCCAAAGAGGTTTACGAAACAATGGAGCGGTACGATATTCCAAACACCGTATTAAACGCAATGGCGCTGGAACGTCAGCTGATGGACAGAAACGACGCGTATCGCAGGTTTTTCCAATTGCAGCCAAAGAAAAACGCAAAGACTGGCTCACCGGATGAATTTTTCTCGGAAAACGGCGATGGAGACGTGGAGGTCGATTTTGACGCGGTAAGGCAGGAATTGCTCGCTCGATTCAGCGAGGATATCAAAAAGCCAAAAGAGCTTGCAAAAGCGATGGAAGAGCTTGCGGAATGCGCGGAAAAATGCACGAGCACGATGATTTTGGAAAACGACGTTACTTATTTAGATATCCGAAGCCTGAAGCTTATGAACGCGCAGATGTCGGTCAATGCGAAAATGGCAAAGTCTGAGTGCTTTTCCATGCCGGTCGTTATCGACGGGGAGGTTACGAACGTGACCCTTAAGGTCGTGCGCGGCGAAAAAGAAAAGGGGCTTGTGAACATTACTTTACAGACCGACAGTCTTGGCAAAATAGCGGCGGAGCTTCGGGCAAAGGAAAACGGGATCAGCGGCTACGTTGTGGCGGATTCCCAAAGGACAACGGAATTGCTGCAATTTAAAAGTGATTCTTTTATAAAAGAACTGCAAATCGACGATATGCCGGAGCCGTCCATTCATTTCCTGACAAGCGCGGGGCTTGACATCAATGATTTTTCCGCAAACAGCGGCAAGAGCAAAGAGCCTAAGAACGAGGCGCAGCGCGAGGTGCAGACAAAGACGCTGTATGGAATGGCGGAAGGGTTTATCAGGGCGTTAAAGATGATAGATAAATTTAATATGGAAGAGATTTAAGATAAAAGAAATGATTTAAGATAAAAGAAATTTAAGATAAAATAAATCTAATAAATAGCGGGAGGTACGCATAGTGAAAATTAATCAGAACATATCCGCGGTTATCGTAAATGACCAGCTACTTAGAAATGAATACAATTTATCAGAATCTGTAAAGAAGCTGTCCTCTGGGTATAAATTCAACAGCGCGAAGGACAATCCATCGGGAGTCGCCATTTCTTACCAGATGCAGGCGCAGATCAATGCGTTGAACCGGGCTTCCGCAAATACGACGGACGGCACGAGCATGGTCGAGACGATTGACGGCGCAATGGGGGAGATGACCAGCGTATTGCAGCGTATGCGGGAATTGTGCGTGCAGGCGGCAAGCGATACGAACACGGAGACGGATAAGGACGCGATCCAGCAGGAAATTGACGCTTTAAAAAAGGAAGTGAACCGGATTTCCACAGACACGGAATTTAATGGAAAGACGCTTTTGGACGGCTCTCTTGACCGTCGAAGCTATGTAACGACAAAGACAGTAGATGAAGATGACGAGGATATCGTAATGGAAAGCAGCATGTTTGAGCAGATTTCCAATGTGCAGATATCAGACAGCGTGCAGTCAGGAAAATACAGCGTCGTGATCGAAACCGCGCCGACCCATACCGTAGCGACAATTGGCGGCGGATTTTCAGAAACGATCACAAAGGAATTTGCAGGGAGGATTACGATCAACGGAGCGATCGCGGATATTAAAGAAGGAATGACTCCAGAGCAGGCTTTTGCGGAGCTTTGCCGCGCGGCGGAGATAGGAAACGTAAACACGCTGGCATGGGATGGCGAGGAGCCGGAGCTGACGGAGAATAATCTGGACTCCCAGGGCTATAATCCATCGCCAGAGATATATTCCGATGCGAACCAGATCATATTTGTGGCGGAAAGATACGGTTCAGAGGGAAAGATCGAAATCAGCTGCGACAATGAGAAATTGAGCCAGATGCTTGGGTTGGACGGCTTTGAAATATTAGAAGAAGGAAAAGACGTTAAGGCTTCCATACCTGCGCTTGAACAGGCCGAAGAAGAGGAAGATACGGAAAGTCCGGTAAATGAGGAGCAGTTTACCGGCCAGGCGATCGTAAAAGGCACAGGCAACCGGGTTACGATCACAGATAAAAGCGGGTTTGAAATGAGCTTTGACGTGCGCGGGGATATCGCTGCGGATGAAGAAGAGGATATTACGCAGGAGATTATGGTGGAAACTACAGACATTGGCACGTTGCAGTTACAGATTGGCGGAAACGAGGGGCAGGAATTAGCCGTCAGAGTGCCAAAGCTGGATACGGAAAGTATGCACATTGACGATTTAAATGTCGTAAAGACAAACGGGGCGGCGCGCGGCATTACGCAGATGGACGTTGCGATCGGCATGGTTTCCGAAGCGCGTTCGAAAATGGGCGCATATGAAAACAGTCTGGATTTTGCAAAAAACAGCCTGGACGCTACGTCTGAGGATATGACGACCGCGATCTCAAGGCTTGCGGATGTGGATATGGCGCAGGAAATGACGACTTATACGAATGCGAGCGTGCTTACGCAGGCTTCGATCTCCGTATTGTCACAGGCAAATGACCTGCCGCAGCAGGTATTGTCCCTGCTCCAGGCTTAAGAAGGCGGCGCGTATGACGAAAGAGCAGATGCAGGAATTTACAAGGCGGGTCACGCAGGCGAACCGCAGCGGGCTTTTGATCCTAAAATTTGAAATGCTGTTTGTATATTTTGACGATATAGAGTCCTCGTTTGGAAATGACAAGCAGGCGTTAAAGCAGGCCGTTCGCAATGCGGACGCGGTTTTAAAAAGCTTTCAAAATACGCTGGATTTTAAATATGAGCTGTCCGCGCAGCTGTATGCGCTGTATGATTTTCATCGCAGGCAGCTTGCGAAGGTGTTAATGCGCAATTCCCTAAAGGAGCTGTCAGAAAGCAGGCTGATGTTGGAAACCATGTACGACGCGTTTCGGGAAGCGGCAAAGCAGGATCATTCCGCGCCTTTGATGCAAAATGCCGAGCAGGTATACGCAGGGTACACTTACGGCAGGCATGATGTCAACGAGAATTGCGGCATGGATTCATCGAGAGGTTTTTTTGCATAACAGACAGGGGGAAAACAGCCTGATAGTACGACGTAAGCCGTACTGTCAGGTTAATTTATTATAAAAGGTTTCATAGGATTTTACGCGACTAAGTAAAAAACGATAGCGCATTTGTATCGCGTTTAATTCATAGATGTAGCTGTCGATCAATTCCGGGTCGGTTGCGTTTTCAAAATTTTGGTACGCAAGGTCCAGGCTATGTTTCGTTTCCTCCAGATTGTCCAAAAGCCGTCTGTAGTTTTCATCCTTTTGCTCTTCCTGTTTAAATATTTTGATCAAAAGACTCCCTCCCTTTCGCTTATTACAATTCAGCCTTCGGCTTCACTGTAACTTTCGTTTCACTATTTGTCCTAATTAAAGTATAGTCCGTGCTTTGGAAAAATATTCATAAATAAGCATGAGAAAAATTGGACATGGAAAATAAATATATTTTTACGAATATTTTTGAAAAATAAGACATACAGTATAGAAAAAAGAATGCGGAAAGGAAGCGTCGATGGATGAAACAAAGGTTTTTCTGATCATGGTAGGCATATGCGCGCTTGTGCTGATGATCGGAGTGTTAAAGCGCAAAGCGTCGATATTATTAAATATGATCGTGCGTATGATCGTAGGATGCGTTGCGATCATCCTTTTAAACGATTTTTTGCAGCAAAAAGGGATTCCGGTCGCGGCGGGGCTAAACCCTCTAAATATTTTGACAGTCACAAGCCTTGGAAGCGGCGGGTTTGCGCTGATCTACGGCATTTTGTTTTACCGTTTATTGTGAGGATTTCACAAAATTAAAAAAATAGTGGAAAAGGGGTGGACAAATGATAAAAAACCTCGTATAATCCAACTTACATAGTAAATGAAAGGGGTGGTTTCATTGGAAGGATAGGAAACATTATCATAGAAAATATAGGAAGCATAGGAAGTATAAGAAAGATTTGTCTGTTTGTTATTTTAACAGCCGCGGCGTGGATGGACATACGCACAAAGCGGGTCAGCAATTTTTTAGTCTGTTTTGGCATTGCGTTGGGCTTTGTTTTTCTGATCGCGCAGTATGGCTGGATGGGTGCTATTTATTTTTTCATTCGGATCTTGATTCCGATTCTCGTATTTTATCTACTATTTCTAATGCGTGCGCTTGGCGCAGGCGACATTAAATTGTTTTCCGTAATTAGCAGTTTTATAGGTTTGAAAGGGTTCGCAGAAGTTATTTTCTATTCTTTTTTGGCAGGCGCGGCGTATTCCATGCTTGTGCTGATCCGAAATCGTAATCTGTCTGCACGTCTAAGGTATGCGAAAAGCTATGTCCAAACAGCTCTTGTTACAAAATCTATTCCAAAATATGATCATCGATCAGATGGGAAACAAAATGTGATTCCATTTTCAGCGGCAGTATTTGCAGGGTATCTGTTTTTTCTCATAAAAAAATAATAGAAAAACGAAACTCTGCGGCAATATTTTTATCAGGAGGTGCATGGTTGAAAAGGTTAAAGCTGGCGGTTTCTGGCATTACGCCTTATATGGGCAGGCTGGCGGAATATATGCAAAATAACGGGCCAGAATATCTGGAAGTCTTGGAATGCGTAAAACAGGCGGAGCTTGCGCCATTTTTAGAAATGCAAAAGCCGGACATCCTGCTTTGTGAAAGCAAAAAGCTGGCGGAGGGGCTTTCAGGAGAGGAAGATCATATATTGCCGATCCTGATTTCCGATACGAAAAATTCGCCAGAAAAAGAAATCCAGACGATTTTCCGCTACCAAGACGGGGCTTCGATCCTTAGGCAGGTATTTTTGAGCTATGGGCAAAGGACGCAAAAAAAGCTGGATGTATACAGCCAGTCCGAAGATTTTGAGATGGCGGCGGTTTACGCGCCTGGCGGGCATGAGCTACAGCTTGCTTTTTCGTTAAGTTATGCGTCTGTATGCGGGGAAAGCAAAAAAACGCTGTATTTAAATCTGTCTGAATTTTCCGGGATGCTGCCGCTTACCAGGCAGGAAGAAGGGGAAAGCCTTGGGGATTTGATTTACGGCATCCGCCAAAGCAAGGATAAATTTTTATTTTACTTAGAAAGCGTTTTGCGCCATACAACGCGGTATGATTATATTCTGGCGCCAAATAACCCGCAGGATTTATACGCATTTACCGAAAAAGATCTGGCATGCCTTTTAGAGCTTTTAAAAAGCGAGACAGATTATGACGCGGTCGTCTGGAATTTAGGCTCCTTTAATCAGCTTGCGGAGGAAATATGGATGCAGTGCGGCAAGGTGTTTTGCGTTGTGAAGGAAAGCTCTTTTGGCACATACCAAAAAAAGGAGCTGGAGTCGTTTTTAAATAAGGAAGCGAATGCCCATCTGAAAAATAAGCTCCATTATGTAAACCCACAGGCAGGGGCCGGGATGTTTGCCCAGGGAGAGGGCATATTTAAGCAGCTGCAAGAGGGTGAGTTTGTAAACCAGGTCAAAAGGCTGGCGTTTCGGGAGGGGCTATGACAAAGAATATGGAACAGCTGCGGCAGTATATCTTAACGCAGTTAGACATGACCAGGGAGATCAGCGACGGAGAGTTAGCGGAGCTTATCTATCGCGAAGTTGGCGATTACAGCAGAAAACAAGGGATGACGCTGCGCCAAAGAGAGCAGTTTCAAAAAGAGATTTATCATTCCCTGCGTAAACTGGATGTTTTGCAGGAATTAATTGACGATACGTCGGTCACTGAAATTATGGTAAACGGCGCGGAGCATATTTTTTACGAAAAAAATGGGCATGTGGAGCAATGGGACAGACAGTTTTATTCCAGGGAAAAACTAGAGGATGTGATACAGCAGATCGTGGCGGCTGGAAATAAAATTGTAAATGAAGCCAATCCGATTGTAGACACAAGGCTGATGGACGGCTCCCGTGTAAACATTGTGCTTTCTCCGATTTCGGTGGACGGCTCTGCAATCACGATACGAAAATTCCCGGAGCATCCAATCACGATGAACCAGCTTGTGCAGCTTGGAGCTTTATCGGATCAGCTTGTGCAGTTTTTAAAAAAACTGGTCATCGCGGGCTACAATATTTTTGTATCCGGAGGGACAGGGGCAGGAAAGACGACATTCTTAAACGCGCTGTCTGAATTTATCCCGGCGGGGGAGCGGCTGATCACGATTGAAGATTCCGCCGAGTTGCAGATAAAGTCTGTTTTAAATTTGATTCGACTGGAAACAAGGAGCGCGCAGTTAGAAGGGGTAAAGGAAATATCCATCCGCGACCTGATCCGCGCGTCTTTGCGTATGAGGCCGGATCGGATCATCGTCGGAGAATGCAGGGGACCAGAGGCTTTGGATATGCTGCAAGCCATGAATACGGGCCATGACGGGTCGCTTTCCACCGGACATGCCAATTCCAGCAAGGACATGCTGCGCAGACTCGAAACGATGGTCTTAATGGGAATGGACCTGCCAGTGTCCGCCATCCGCGGTCAGATCGCGTCCGGAATCGATATCCTGATCCACTTGGGAAGGATGAGGGATTGCTCCAGGAAGCTTTTACAAGTGGATGAAATAGACGGCATCCAGGATGGGGAGATACAGCTGCATTCGATATACGAGTTTCGGGAGCGGGAGGCAATAGGCATGGGAAAAAACAGTAAGGAGAGGGTAACGGGTATATGGAAACAGACAGGAAGGCTGGAGCATACGGGCAAGCTGGAGCAGGCGGGGATTTGTCTGTGATGGATTACCGCGGCTATCGATTCAGCATGAAAGAGATGGCAGGGATATTGGCGAGGTATTTGCTGATCAGCGGCGGTTTTGCTTATTTATTTTACCGATCGTTTATCGTAATGGCGGCGTTTTGGGTCTTTTATCCATTTTTTTACAAAAAGAAGAAGGAAAAGAAGATAAAAGAAAGGCAGGATACGCTGTGTCGGGAATTTAAGGACAGCATTACCTATGCGGCATCGTCTTTAGCGGCCGGGTATTCGATAGAAAATTCCTTTCGGGAGGCATACAAGGAAATGAAGATGCAATACGGCGAAAATGCGCTGATGGTTCGAGAGCTTTGCTATATGAACAGCTGTTTATCGTTAAATATTCCATTGGAGCAGCTTTTACATGATTTTGCAAACCGGAGCGGCCTTGAGGATGTGCGAAGTTTTTGCGAGGTGTTTGTATTTGCAAAACGAAGCGGCGGGGATTTTATCCAGATCATTCATCTGACCGCGCTTCGGATTTCAGAGAAAAATGAGCTTTTGGAAGCGATCCAGACAGAAATATCCGGCAAACGGATGGAGCAAAAGATCATGAACCTGATGCCGTTGTTTATTTTACTGTATGTCGATGTTTCGTTTGGAGGTTATTTAGACGGCATGTATCACAACGCATTTGGAGTTGTCGTTATGACGTTATGCCTGGCGGTTTATCTGTTTGCATATTTTTTGTCGGAAAAAATCGTCGCGATACAGGTATAGGTGGAGATTATATATGACTGGAAAGATTATTTGCATTTTTGTGATTGTGGCAGGAATCCTTGTTTTGCTTTTACTGTATGCAAAGGATAAGCAAAAAGGACAGCAGAAAAACAAAAAGGATGCGGTAAAGGTGTTGATATTATCCGGCGTTTTGGGATTTGTGATCTGCCTTTCCGAAGATGCGCGATCAAGGCTTACTTCCGATGGGAAATTGTTGCGAAACAAAGCCGGAGAAGGGGATGACACCTTAGAGCTGCAATTGGATGCGCAGGGGATTTTAAAAGATTATGGATACCAGATAGAAGTGCCGGAGCAACAACTGCATGGAAAGGAGCTGGAGCGTCTGTACGCTTCCGCCGCAAAAGAAGCGGAGCAAAAATTTTTAGGAAAAAACACTTCCCTTAACCAGATAGACCAGGATGTCGTCTTAGAAAAAAGCTTACAGCAGGGGCAGGTAAAAGCGACATGGAAGTTTGAGCCAAAAGGATTGATCGACGAAGAGGGAAAGCTACAGACAAAGAAGCTGGAAAAATCAGGTTCGATCGTCATGGTTTCTTTAAAGCTTAAGTATTATGACGACGCGCAGACCCGCTCTTTTGGGTGTCATGTGTATCCAAAAAGAATCTCGAATAAGGAGAAATTATTAACGGATCTATCCGATTATTTCCAGTATGAACTGGAGGAAGGCAAAAACCAACCGTATATCCGTATGCCTGGCCAGATAGATGGAAAAATACTGCGCTGGTCGCAAAAAAGGGAGAATTTATACAGGATCATCCTGATGCTTGGGATCATTGCGGCAGCGTTTGTATACGCGCAGCAGGCAGTACGCGACCAGAAAAACGAGCAAAAGCGCAAAGAAAGCCTTCTTAGGCAGTACCCGGACATGGTAAGCAAGCTTTCCTTACTGCTTGGGGCTGGCATGACGTTTTCATCGGCGTGGGAAAGGATTGTGCTCAATTACCAGCACAGGCTGAGTAAAAATCACATCGCTCCAATAGAAGTCTATGAGCAGATGTTAATATCCTATCGTGAAATGCAGGATGGGATCGGAGAGATACAAGTCTACGAAAGGTTTGGAGAACGCCTTGGCATGCCCCAATACCGAAAGCTTACGATGCTGATCATACAAAACTTAAGAAAAGGCTCGTCCGGGCTTACCCAGGCGTTGGAAAAGGAAGTCGCGGAAGCCTTCGCGATCCGAAAAAACAGCGCGAAAAAAGCAGGCGAGGAAGCGGGAACAAAGATCTTGCTGCCAATGCTTTTGATGCTTTGCGTAGTAATGGTAATTATCCTCGTGCCTGCGTTTTTGACGTTTCAGATGTAAGGAAAGAAAGATAAGTGAAAAGCTTAATTAGAGAAAATTTATGATTAAAAAGGAGAAATATATGACAAAAAATATTAAATGTTTTTTAAAAGAAGATGACGCGATAGGCGTAGTGGAGGTTATTTTAATTTTGGTTGTGCTAATCGGGTTAGTTCTTATTTTTAAAGACAATATACGTACCCTGGTTAATGACATCTTTGAGACGATTACAAGCGGTGCGTCCGATGTATCAGCGACGGAATAGCAGGCAGGGGAGTATTACGGTATTTGCAAGCCTGATGCTTATGATCATTGCGTCACTTCTTTTTACGCTGCTGGAATGCTCCCGTTACCTGATGTTGGGGATGATGTCTGTCTTAAACAGCCAGAGTGTGACAGAATCTGTGTTTGCGGAATACAATGTGCCCGCATATCAAAATTACCATTTGCTTTTGATGGACTGCGGCTACGGTTCCGGGCAATTGCAGATTTCAACGGTAAATGCCAGGATGCAGCAGCTGGGCCAGGAAAATCTGAATCCAACCGTATCTGGGTTTGGCAAATATAGTAATTTTTTGCAAATGGATGTTACAGACAGCGCCGTTTTGCGATATGAGCTGGTTACAGACCAGGACGCTTCTATTTTACTGCAACAGATGTCCGAAGTCATCAAAAGCGATGCCGGGCTTGGGATACTGGAGGATGCGGCGGGGAAGATTTCAGATATCGCGGATTCTGTAAATAAGGGGAAGGAGGCCGATGATTATCTGGACGGCGCTCTGGAAACGATCGAGCAGGCACAGGAGGAGCAGCAGGTAGATGCGCATGCAGAAAAATCGTTGAAAGCGAAAAGAAATGCGGGTTCAGTGGAAATGATGAGCTTGACGGGGAATGAAAATAATCCGATGGATGACATTAAAAGCGCAAAAAGCTCTCCGCTGCTTTCCCAGATATTTTCGGAAGGGCAAAAGATTTCGTCTAAGGAAATAAACCTGGCGGATTCTGTTTCGGAAAGAACGTTAAATTCCGGGAATTATGAGAAAGAGCATTCCATTGGAGCGGCAAAAAAGGCAATGGCGATCCAATATCTGAAAAAGTATGCGGCAAACTTTTTAAAGAAGATCGAGCTTCCTCATGCGCTGGAGTATGAGCAGGAATATATTTTATTCGGAAAATCCTCCGATGAGGAAAATTTAAAAAAGATGGCTGGAAAGATGCTGCTTATCCGTGAAGGAATCAATTTTGCTTATTTATTGAGCGATACTGTAAAGCGTGAGGAAGCATTTGCTATGGCGACTGTAATTGCGGCAGCCACTGGCATTCCATTTGCCGCGCACGCGATTGAAATGGGAATTTTAGCTTCCTGGGCTTATGCGGAAAGCATTGCGGAGCTTCGTTCTTTATTTTCCGGCGAAAAAATAGCGGCATTTAAAACAGCGGAAAGCTGGACAGTTAGTCTTCCACAGGCGGCGGCTGTGCCATTTCAAACATCCATAAAGGCAAAGCAGGTTCAGTCTGGATTGGGCTATGAGGATTATTTGCAGGCGTTTTTTATTCTGGAAAATAAAAAGACAATTGGAATGCGGTTTGCAGATTTATTAGAAAAAAACATCCGGCTTTATTCTGGATATGAAACAGTGCAATTAGACTGTATGTCGACTGCAATGGAGACAGAGCATCGCTATCATGCGAAACAGGCTTTTTTAAGTTTTGTTTCTGTATCCAGATTGCCGAAGGCCGGATACAAGTACCAAAAAAAATATGAGTTTTCTTATTTAAAATAAGAATAGAGCTTACAAAAAATGAGTTTTCTTATTTAAAATAAGGGAAGAGACTACAAGTAAAAAGGCAGGTGTATTGGGATGTCTCTCTTGGATAGTTATAAAAAGGATATAAAAATGCTTAATGTCTACAAAAGCAGCATAAGATTTCTCTCTGTCAAAAAAATAAAAATCACCCGATCAAATGGTACATCGATGTCCAGGGAGACATCCCAATACGCCTGCCGGAAAGGGTCGCTGACGGTAGAAGCTGCGTTTATCATTCCTTTTTTTGCCTGTTTTCTTGTTTTTATTTTATATCTTTTCAGGATACTTCAAGTGCAGACAGCAGTTGCACAATCTTTACAGTATACAGGCAGGCGAATGGCGGCAGAATATTGTATTCAGGAAACTGATGAAGAGGGGGAGAATACGGATTTCAATGCGGTTGGAGGATTGCTAAAAGCGCAGCTTTATTTCCAAAAGCAATTAAAAAAGCAAAGCTGTCCCACGCAGTATGTAAGTTTTGGACTATCCGGGATACTTTTGTCAAAATCAGATCTGTCTGGAAATTACGTGGAGTTAAAAGCCGTATATAAAATGAAGCTTCCGGTTGGCCTGCTTGGGAAGTTCCAGTATCGGATCGCGCAGGGAGTAAAATGCAGGAAGTGGACAGGGTATCAGCCAGGGGAAAACGAAAACGCAGATGAGCAATGGTTGTACTACACAGAGCACGGGACCGTGTACCACGCGAGCAGGACATGCAGCCATTTAGATTTATCCATCCAGGGCATTCCTTATGAGCAGGCGGCTCAAAAGCGTAATCATAGTGGCGGCAAATATTATCCATGCGAAAAGTGCGGCGGCGCGGATGCAGGAGGGATGGTATATATTACAAATTATGGGAATAGGTACCATACCGGGCTGTCATGCAGCGGGCTGAAACGAAAAATCTACATGATTCGAAGGTCAAAGGCTACGGATAAGCGTATGTGTAAAAAGTGTGGGAATTGATTTAAATGGAAACTATATAAGAAAAAAATGTGGAAAAACATTTTAATTTTGGAAAAGAAAGTGGAAAACGGATATGTTACAACAGACAATTGTATTAATTATGCTTGCGGCTTGCAGTAGAGAGGACATTTTGCATCGCAGGATTTATCTTCGATGGCTGATGTATTTTACGATAGCCGGGATTTTATGCTTTCTGGCTTTTACAAAACAGCCTTTGATCATGCTTTTATTTGGGATAGCTCCGGGGGTGGCGGTATTTTTGTATTCCGGTCTGTCCCGTGGGAGCATCGGGCAGGGGGATGGAATCCTTTTGATGGCGCTGGGGATTTATTTAGGGGCTGCGGCGGCTGTGCGGATTTTTTTGTACGCGGTATTTATTTCTGCGTTTTATGCCATTTATTTGTATTTTGGAAAAAAGAAACGAAAGGAATATGAAATGCCATTTGTGCCGTTTTTATTGGTGGCGTTTCTGGCAGATATATTATTAAGGGAGTGGTGAGTGTATGAAAAATAGATTTGGCTATAAAAAGAGGAAATTAAAAAAATGCAGGCAAAAGCGATCCGAAAGGAAAGCTGTGAAAGGAGCCTTTACAGTGGAAGCGGCTTTTGTTGTCCCTGTTTTTTTGCTTATGACGTTAGGCGGAATAAACCTGGGATACCGGCTTTTTCAGGAGGCAAGGTCTGCTTGCGAAATACATAAAGATATCAAAGAATTTGACCCGGTATCGGTTGTGCGGAATTTAACGTTTGTAAAAGGGCAGGCTTCGTAGAGTCTTGAAGTCCTATGGGCGCTTGTAAAGAGTTTAAATCCAGGAAAAGAGGGGAAAAATGGTAAAAAAAGTAGAGTTCAGCCGCAGTATGAACCAGTGCAGCTTGATCATTACAGCAGAAGAAAACAGCGAGATTGAAAACGACAGTATCGAAATGTTTCGGTATCAAAAGATTCCATGCTTTTTAAATTTTCATATGCAAAAAAAGGACAATGCCATACAGTTTTCTTATGATATAACAGGAATGCAGTCTTTAAAACAAGCTTTAGATTCTCAATCGTTAAATTACAAGCTTTTAAAGATGATCTTAAATTGCTTTGACCAGGCCTGCATTCAGGCGGCTCAATATATGCTGACAGAAAATGATATCGCGCTGCTTCCAGAATTACTTTATTTGAATATGGATTCAAATGAGGCGCTTTTTTGCTACCTGCCGGGCAACCAGATCCATATCTGCGTCCAGTTTAAAAAATTTATGGAATACTTAATGCGCCATTTAGACCATAAAGACAAGCAGGCCGTACAGCTTGTTTATGGCGTATACCAACAGGTTTCAGAAGAAAAAAGCGCACTGCATTTTGTATTGCAGAATGCGGAAAGTGAATGGGAGAAATTGATAAATGGGAATGAGAGGGAAAAAGAAGGACAAAAATCTGGACTGAATGTGCAAAATGGATATGGGGTCAGGGGAGATTGCCGGATAAAAAATAGAGTGTTAGACGATCGGGGATCAGAAAATGAAACAATAAAAAATGAGATATTAAAAAATAGGATATCAAAAAATGAAACAATAAAAAATGAGATATTAAAAAATGAAAGATCGAGAAATAATGATAACGAGAATGGCGAATTCGAAGAGGAAGGATTTTGGAAGGAACAAAACGGCGAAGTATATAAAAAAGATAGAAGAGCGCTGCAAAAGAAAGGTATAGAGAAAAAGAGGTTAATAAAAAAGAAAGAGGACGGTGTTTGGAAAGAAAATTGGATGGAAAAGGACGCTGTGAAAAAAGCGGGCGCAGAAGGAAAGAGAATTGAAAAAGGGGAGATAAAGAAAGGGGAGATAAAAAAAGGTAAGATAAGGAAAAATGCGACAGAAAAAAAGAATATGGACGGAAAAACAACAAAAACGAAGCTTATAAATTTTTTCCGTAAAAAAATATATACCGACAGCTATCAGAAAATGGAAGATGAGGCGTTTTTCGGGGCGCGTACGCAGGAATCGGCAGAATATGGGATGGATGCGTTAAAAGCGCAGGAAACAGATGTATTACAAAATAAGTTTATTTATCAGGGCTTAGATCGAAACAGGGATTTTTCATGCTTAAGCGGGAAAAAGGTTTTAGGCAGCAGTAAGGAATATGCGGATATTTGCATTCCGCTGCCGATGATAAGCAAGGTGCATGCGAGAATCGAAGTCAATGAAAAAGGTACATTTCTGGAAGATATGAATACGGCTAATGGAACGCAGGTAAATGGGGAAACATTAAAATACAGAGAAAAACGCATTTTAAAAAAGGGAGATATGATCAGCCTTGCTGGTGAAAACTATCATTATTGTTGACGACGCTTAACGGATTGCAATCCAGCTATCCGTATGGTATGATAAATCACATGGATGATATTAAAAATCAGGATAAAGAGAATCAGGATAAAAAAAATCAGGATAATAGGAAAAAAACGCCGGTTGTTACGATCTTGCTTATTGTTTTAAACGTATGCATATGGGCGGCGCTGGATTTTTTTGGAGATACGCAGAGTGCGGTTTATATTGCCTCTTACGGCGGCTTATATCCGACGCTTGTACTGGAAGGGGAATGGTACAGGCTTTTTACAGCGGCGTTTTTGCATTTTGGCGCAGAGCATCTGGCAAATAATATGATTTTGCTTGGGGCGGCGGGAAGCAAGCTGGAGCAGGTCGCAGGTTCTTTGAAATATCTGCTTATTTATATTGGGGCGGGTTTAGCCGGAAATTTGTTGTCACTTTTTATTATGCTGTATACAAAAGATTACGCGGTCTGCGCAGGCGCTTCCGGAGCTGTCTTTGGCATTATAGGCGCGCTGCTTTGGACTGTGATTAAAAACCGCGGCAGGCTGGAGGAGCTTACTGTAAAAGGGCTGCTTTTCATGCTGGCGTTAAGCTTTTATAATGGCGTTACGGCAGAAGGAATAGACAACTGGGCGCACCTTGGAGGGGCGATTGGCGGATTTTTCCTGTGTATGCTTTTTTATAGGACGAAAAGGCGGCGGTTTTACAAAACAAGCTTGAAATAATTGGGAAAAGTTTATATACTAAGGAAAGAAGGCAGTATAAACAAATGAAAGGTAAATTATGAGAGTAAATATTTATTATGGCGGAAGGGGCGTTTTGGACGATCCTACTTTATATGTCATAAATAAAATGCAGGAAGTGCTCGAAGAGCTGCGGGTTAATGTGGAGCGATATAATATTTTTGAGCAAAAAAACAGCATTGCGACTCTGCCACAGACGATCAAGGACGCGGAAGGGATTATTTTGGCGACGACTGTGGAGTGGCTTGGGATCGGCGGGTTTATGCAGCAGTTCTTAGATGCGTGCTGGTTATATGGGGATAAAGAAAAAATTAGCCAGACTTATATGCAGCCAGTCGTGATGTCTACAACCTATGGAGAGCGTGAAGGGGAGATTACATTGGCAAATGCCTGGGAAATATTAGGTGGGCTGCCTTGCCCTGGGCTGTGCGGATATGTGGCGGATCTTCTGTCCTTCGAGATGAACGAGGATTATTCCGTGATTATCGAAAAAAAAGCGGAAAATTTATACCGTACCATTACGCAAAAAATGAAAACGCTTCCTACAAGTAACCAGGCGGTTACAAAAACGGTGCTGCGCACCCAGGATCTGGGTCTTACGCCGCAGGAAAGCGAGCAGCTGTCCAAATATGTTTCCGATGATACGTACGTAAAGAAGCAAAAAGAAGATATTGAAGAACTGGCGAATAAGTTTAAAGGGCTGTTGGATAAAACTGAGGAGGTGGTGGATGACACTTCTTTCATTGCGGATTTTGAAAGCCATTTTAAGCCTCAGACAGATTTTAAAGCCAGATATCTGTTCATTATTGAAGGAATGAAAAAACCGCTGACGATAGACGTAAACCAGAGTGAGCTTATGTGCAGTTATGAAAAGAAAAATGACGTTGACGTTTACGCGAAAATGTCCACGGATGTTTTAGAGCGAATTATAGCAGGGAAAATGACATTCCAAAGGGCGTTTATGACAGGGGAGCTTACCGCGAAGGGAAATTTTAAAACGCTGCGTATGCTGGATGACATATTTGCGTTTGATTAGCTTCATTAAGGAAAAAGGAAGCGGAGAGCCTGCTGCCCACCCCGTCTTTCCACACACATAAAAAGTCAGTTTCGCAAGATGCATATGTGCGTGGATGGGCTGTGCTTTCGCGGTTAAGGCATTGGCAGACAGATGGTAAATGTGCAGCCGGAAGCTGGATGGTTTACAAGCTCAAGAAATCCATGATGGCATTCTACGATATGCTTTGTGATCGCAAGCCCTAAACCAGTGCCATGCTGTTTGGAAGTTGTAAACAGATCAAAAACGGTATCCTTTAGCTTTTCAGGAATACCGCCGCCGCGGTCAGTAATGGAGATCAAGACCCTGGAATCTTCCGTGCGGGTGTGGATAGTGACTGTGCCAAAGCCGTTTTGCGCTTCCGCCGAATTTTTCATCAGGTTTAAAATTGCCTGACGAAGCTTGGTGCTGTCGGCATTTACGATCGGATTTTGTCCGCATAGCCGCAAATCCCATTGCAGCTTTGGAAAAGTATCTTTCATGCACTGGCAGAGCTTGTTTATAATGGCGTTTATGTCTACGGGTTCGATTTGGAGCTGGTCGGTATTGCCGGCTGTGGATATTTCAAGCACCATCTTTTTTAGATACGCGGTTTCACTTTTGATATTTTCCCAATACGGCTCGGTTTGCAGGGTGGGGCATTTTTTATCCATGAGCTGTATGGAGCTGTTGATCAGCGTTACCGTATTTTTGATTTCATGAAAAATGTGCTGGTAATCCAAAGTATTCATAAATATACATCTCCTTGCGATTGTATGATATGAGTAAATTGTAGCATTTCATGAAATAATAAACAATTATCCAAAAGGAGTATAAAAATGAGAGACGAAAACTGTATTTTTTGTAAAATTATTGAAGGAAAGATCCCATCCAGGACGATTTATGAGGATGAGGATTTTAAAGTGATCCTGGACGCGAATCCGGCTTCAAAAGGGCATGCGTTGATCCTGCCAAAAAATCATTATGCAAACGTATACGAGATTGACGAGGAAATATTTGCAAAAGCGGCAAAGCTTGCGAAAAAATTAACCGCCCATATGACAAAGAAATTGGGCTGCGATGGATTTAACCTGCTGCAAAATAACGGGGAGGTTGCCGGGCAGACGGTATTCCATTTCCACATGCATTTAATTCCGCGCTACAAGTCGATGAAAAATAATGACTTGTTAAATTGGACGCATTTAGAGCTTACGGATTCACAGCAGGATGAGATTTGTGAGAAATTAAAATGTGAGTTTTGATAAAATAAGATTTTGACTAAATGAGATTTAGATATGCTGCCATGAGGCTTTATTAACATTTTTCATGGCAGCTTTTATAAAAATCTTTAACTGTTTTCTTTACTGGAACTTCCAGATATTTCTTCTATCAGGCAGAAGATCTTTTCGACCGAGTCTATCATGCTGCTTTTGTTCATCGCGTTGATGTACCTGTCCCGGTTTTTATATGTTTCGTGTATCAGGTTCAGAAATTTTTCCGGCGTAATGACCTCTTCTTCGATAACGACGCTGTATCCTTGCTTTTCAAAGGACTGTGCGTTTAGTATCTGGTCTCCGCGGCTGGCGTTGGCGGATAATGGGATTAAGATATTTGGCTTTTTTAGCGCCAGCAGTTCACAAATGGAATTTGCCCCGGCGCGGGAAATGACGAGGTCTGAAAGCGCAAAGATATCATTTAATTCCGCTCCGATATATTCGAACTGCTTATAGCCGGCTGTATTTTTTAAAGCTTCTTCTATGTTCCCTTTTCCACACATGTGGACGATCTGATATGTTTTCAGCAATTCCGGCAGCAGTCCGCGGATCGTGTCATTGATAAATTTGGAGCCGCTGCTTCCGCCGATGATAAATAAGATTGGTTTGTCATTATGGAAACCGCACAGTTTCCTTGCATTTTCCTTATTTCCAGACAACAGCTCCTTACGTATCGGAGAGCCGGTAAGCACAGCCTTTCCTTCCGGAAGATATTTTAAGGTTTCTGGAAAATTGCAGCACACTTTTTGGGCGTATGGGATGGCGATTTTATTTGCAAGGCCCGGGGTCAGGTCAGATTCGTGTATGATAGATGGAACATGGCAAAATTTTGCGGCAAGAATGACCGGGACAGATACAAAACCGCCTTTGGAGAATACAATGTCCGGTTTTAATTTTCGCATAAGGCGGATGGACTGCCCAAGCCCTTTTATCACTTTGAAAGGGTCGGATAAATTTTTTAAATCAAAATAACGGCGCAGCTTGCCAGAGGAAATCCCATAATAAGGAATGTCCTGTTCATTTATGAGTTGCTTTTCAATCCCATTATAAGTGCCTACATAAGAAATATCGTATTCTGCGTCACGCAGGCGCGCCATCAGCGCAATATTTGGAGTGACATGTCCGGCTGTGCCGCCGCCGGTTAATAAAATTTTTTTCATTCGAAATCCTTCCTCAACTTATATTTCTTATAGTATTAATCCAAATATAAGAAAAGTCAATGTTTTTTTGAATTATACCCGTGAGCAAAATGATCTGCCAGCAGAGTATCGACATTTCGAAAGAAGAAGCAAATTATTTGAAAAATACGTATACTTGTAAGTATTTATAAAATTTATGCAAAATTAATTAGAAAAAGACTTGTAAATCAATTGAAAACGAATAAAATGAAAACAGATATTGTAGTTACTTTTTGGCATTCGTTTTATAAATGAGGGGTTTCATATGGATACAAGACTGTTTCGTTATTTATTCCAAAACACATCGAACGCGATCGTCATGACGGGATGCACTTGGGATAAGGGCGCGCAGGAGCAAAGCCGTTACGCATACTCTTGCGAAATGAGCCATAATAACTGGCGTGTGAACAAAAGGAATGGGATAAAGCATGTAATTTGCGGGAGCAGCCCGGTGAATTTGTTTGTCATGGGCGCATTTTCCATTGAGGATTGTGAAAGGCTGATATATGCAATCCATCATGGGAACCTGGATACGGTGATCATCCCATACGTAGCGCCCCTCCAGAGGTTTTTGCTGATCCAGACGATGGTCGCGCGGGGGATGCACGACAAAGAGGTTGTGCGGTTTATTAAAAATCCGTATCTGTATATGCAAAAAGTCCCCGTACGGAGGTTTTACTTTATTTACGGAAATGGGAAAGCGTTTGAAAAAACAGGGCAGGAGGTTTATCCAGGCTGCTACCTGGAGGACCAGGACAAAGAAATATTGGATATCATTGAAGAGATGGAGGGTTATTTTATTCCGGTGAAAAAGGCGGGCTATATTGTGGATAACCGGATGCTATTTTACTTTGGGCATTTTGGCGTGGATCTGCGTATGGTATATCGTTTTGTCAGCCGTTATTTCCAGAAAGAAAAGCTTACGGATTCCAATGACTCGGGGGAAAGGAGGCTTCAAAAGATGCTGCTTTTTTACCGGAAAGAATTTAGCGAGTCGGAAATGGACACTTTAACGTTATTTTGCTGTCCGCTGGAGGTGTCCGTAGCAAGGACAGACTGCGTGCTGAACCTGATCGTGATCGATGACGAGGACATCTGCCATGCCGATATTGAAGAGGATGAGGGCAGGTGTACGGTAAAATGTATGCTTTGCAATGATTCGGATGTCTGCCGCTGCCATAGAAAGCAGGAGGCGAAGCTTCGCGCCGGGGCGTTATTTTTAGGGAATATCAGGATGAATGTGCATTATCAGAAGCTAAAGCACAGATACCAGGGCATTGAAAGCCAGATACGCGCCATTACACTTCCAAGCTGCGGACATATGCAAAACTGGAATCACGATATTTTGAACTTAAATACCAAAAAGAACGTGCTGTTTTGGCTTTGCCCGATCCAGCCTCAGACATCAGACCGGGCGATGCGCGAGATTAAATTCCACAATGCGCGTCATCGCATCGTGGGGCTGACAGAGGAATATGGATGCTGTTTTAATGGGTTTTTGTCGGAAAAAAATATAAGCTTATAAAGCGGAATGGGTTTTAAAATTGCGGATTTTACGGCGCAGGATGTTTTCTTCGTGATATACTTTACAGACTTCGACAGTATATGCGGGGCTTGTCTGTTATGATAAATGCCAGATTGTTCGGCGGGCGGGGGAATACCCTGTTCGATTTCAAGCGGAAAGGAAGTTGGGATATGTTTGAGCAGGTCTTGGCGTTTATCACGCCGCATTTACAACTGATAATGGCATCGCTGCTTTTGCTTGCGGTATTTTTAGAACTGGTACATATTGGGCAGGTACGGCGAATCCATAAAAAAATAAACTATGCCGGACGATGCCTGCAAAAGTATTTAGACACGGTGTTTTATGAGGAAGAAGGGCAGGAAGATCCGCCTGCGCAGGAGAATCTGCTCCAGGATACGAGGGAGGCTTTGGAAAAAAGGGATGGGCAAAAGGAGGAGCAGACCGTCGTGCAGGTGGACGCTTCTAAAATATTAAAAAGCCGCCAGGAGGAAAATATGCGCGTCTCCCTTGCGCATAAAAAATTGCAGAGGGATGGGGAGCTGCTTGACACTGTCCTTCAGGAAATTTTTGATTAAAACAGTTGCGGATCAGGCTCCAGTTTGCTAGAATAAAGGTAATTTAAAAAAGATAAGGAGAGAGGGAACATGAGCAAGATTACATTTGATTATTCCAAGGCGGCTGGGTTTATCAGTGACGAAGAAGTTGGGTATATGCAAAAGCTGGTAAATGACGCAAAAGAATTGCTGGTATCGAAATCAGGGGCAGGAAATGATTTCTTAGGCTGGATCGACCTGCCAGTGGATTACGATAAGGATGAATTTGCAAGGATCCAGAAAGCTGCGGAAAAGATCAAGGCAGATTCGGACGTGCTTGTAGTGATTGGCATTGGCGGCTCTTACCTTGGCGCACGCGCGGCGATTGAGTTTTTAAGGCATGGTTTTTATAATAATATTTCAAAAGAGATGCGGGGGGCTCCGGAGATTTATTATGTGGGAAACAGCATCAGCGGAGCTTACCTGCAAGGGCTTGTAGATGTGATCGGAGACAGGGATTTTTCCGTAAATGTCATTTCAAAATCCGGCACTACGACAGAGCCTGCGATCGCGTTCCGTATTTTCAAGTCCATGCTGGAGGAAAAATATGGAAAGGAAGAAGCCGCTAAGCGGATTTATGCGACTACGGATAAGGCGAAGGGGGCTTTAAAGAAGCTTTCAAACGAGGAAGGATACGAAACATTTGTGGTTCCAGACGACGTAGGCGGGCGTTTTTCTGTATTGACGGCGGTTGGCTTACTTCCGATTGCCGCAAGCGGGGCTGATATTGGAAAATTAATGGAAGGCGCGGCAGAAGGAAGAAAGTTAGCGTTAGAGGGCAAGTTTGAAGAAAACGCAGCGATGCAGTATGCGGCGATCCGCAATATTTTGCACAGAAAAGGAAAAGCGGTTGAAGTTTTGGCAAATTATGAGCCAAGCCTCCACTATGTTTCTGAATGGTGGAAGCAGCTGTATGGAGAGTCGGAAGGAAAAGACCAAAAGGGCATTTTCCCGGCATCGGTTGACCTTACGACAGATCTGCATTCCATGGGGCAGTTTATCCAGGACGGTTCCAGGATCATGTTTGAAACCGTGCTGAATGTTGAAACGCCACGGTGCCGTGTAGAGATCAAAGAGGATGCGGCTGATCTAGATGGATTGAATTACCTTGCCGGCAAGGATATGGATTTTGTAAATAAGAATGCGATGAACGGGACGATTTTGGCGCATACGGATGGCAATGTTCCAAACTTGATGATAAAAATCCCACAGCAGGACGAGCTTTCTTTGGGACAGTTATTCTACTTCTTTGAATTTGCATGCGGCATTTCCGGCTATCTGTCAGGCGTGAACCCATTTAACCAGCCTGGCGTGGAAAGCTACAAGAAGAATATGTTCGCGCTTCTTGGCAAGCCGGGGTATGAAGAGCAGAAAGAGGCGTTATTGAAGAGATTATAAATCGAAGGGATTAAATCAAGTAGATTATAATTTTATACCAAATTTGGAAAACAGGGATTCGAAAGGATCTCTGTTTTCTTTTTTGATGCAGGCAAATATTTGTTCTGTTTGTACAATAAAATCCAATTTGTTTCAAAATTTTGACAATCCTTTACAAAAAAATATCTTGAAAATCACATCTAAAAAGTTATATTTATATAGAAAATCCCAATTTTTATATGGAAAAATAAGCAGTTGAAAAAGAAGTCGAAAATTTTTTTCAAAAAAAATTTGACAAATCCAAAACATAGTGTTAGAATGCACTCGTAACAAAGTTGTAACAAAATTAACAAAAGCGAATAAAATGACACAAAAACGTTATGATAAACGTAAAGAAGAATTAAGTTTTATTCATAAACAAAACGGAGGTTTGCTATTATGAGAGGAAACAAGAGATTGGTACAGGGCATTGCTGTTGCTACTATGACAGGGGCGCTTGTACTAACAGCGTTGCCCCAACAGACGATAACAAAGACCGAAGAAACAGTACAGATCACACAAAACGCAACTGCTGGCACATCAGCTATGTCAGATGGATATATGAGCCAGATTTTTTCACAGGCTATGAGTCTGGAAATAAACGATGCCAGCCCGGTAATGTCAACAGCAGTCATTGGAAAGCCTTTTAATGAAAAACCGGCGGTCATTGAGCACGCGGATTCAAAAGAAGGTAAAACGAAAAAGCAGTCAGCGAAGAAAACTGCAAGCAACAAAGCATCAGAAAAGAAAACCGATAAAAAGACGACAGAAAAAAAATCGGAAAACAAAGCTACAGAAAAAAAATCTGATAAAAAGAAATCAGATAAATCGGAATCAAATAAAACAGCTCCAGATAAAGATAAAACGACTTCAGAAAAGGCTTTGGAAAGCAAAGCCACGGATGCTTCTGTAAAAGCAAATAAATCAGAAAAAACTACAAAGAGCTTAGACAGCGGCTCAAAAGAAAAAGACTCTAACAATCCGAATGAGAAAAAAACAGTAAGCGCGAAAGCATCCGATACGAAAAAAGCAGACAGCAAAAAGAATACGAAAAAAGAAAATACAAAAAAAGAAAACGATAAGGATGATAAATCATCTTCAAAAGATAAATGGGAAAATAAATTAATGGCAGACGTGGATAAGTCTTTAAATATCCGTAAGTCTGATGATATAGATTCACAGGTGCTTGGCAAGCTTCGCAAAGGGGATACTGCCACAGTGCTGAAAAAAGGCAAAAAGTGGACGAAAATTAAATCCGGCGACGTCGTAGGTTATGTCAAAAACAGTTATTGTGTTTATGGCGAGGAAGCGTATAAGCTGGCAAAAAAAATCTGCCATACGTATGCGACTGTAAAGACCGACGGGCTGCGCATTCGCCAGAAAGCGCATGACGAAGCGATCGTTTTACGCGCTGCGGAGGAAGGCGATAAGCTGGTTGTAAATAAAGACAAAAAGGAAAAAGACGGCTGGGTTGCGGTTACCGTGGATGATACAAAAGGCTATGTATCTTCGGATTATGTAGACGTAGCGCTTGGCACGGGGAAAGCGATCACAATCGAGGAAGAGCAGGCGCAGATCGCGGCGCAGAAAAAAGCCGAAGAAGCGGCGCAGCAGACGGTTTCCAGTAACGTATCAAGCGCCAGCGCATCGACCGCTTCCACTGCATCCGCGCAGGTGTCTTCCAACGACCTTACGCTTCTTTCCGCGATCATTTTCTGCGAGGCAGGCGGCGAGAGCTATGCGGGGCAGGTAGCGGTTGGCGCGGTTGTAATGAACCGGTTAAAGAGCGGCTCTTTCCCGAATACGATTTCTGGCGTTGTATACCAGAGCGGTCAGTTTTCACCAGTGGCAAATGGCGCGCTGTCCAGAGCGCTTGCAAATGGAAATTATGCCAATTGCACATCAGCGGCGCAGGCGGCTCTTGCAGGATCAGATAATACAGGCGGAGCGAAGTTTTTCCATCGTGTGAATGGGGATGCGGGGCTTGTGATCGGAAATCATGTGTTCTATTAAAAAATCTTATATTGGACTAAAAAGAAAAACAGCGGATCAGTTCCAGCATGGAACCGTCCGCTGTTTTTTAGATGTTGCGTAGTTCATGGTTGTAAAAAAGCCAGTTTTATAGTAGAATAAGCCTAACAGTCTATACAATTTTATATTTTAATCAGGAAGGAGCATACAAATGGAAATATTTATCATTCCGATAATCGTGGCGCTGGCGCTTGTGATCGTAGTGTCTTGCATTAAGATCGTGCCGCAGGCGCAGGCGGTTGTGGTGGAAAGGCTTGGAGGGTATCTGGCGACCTGGGGCGTAGGGATTCATTTTAAGGCGCCGTTTATCGACCGGGTGGCGAAAAAAGTGTTGTTGAAAGAGCAGGTCGTGGATTTTCCGCCGCAGCCTGTGATCACAAAGGATAATGTCACAATGCAGATTGACACCGTTGTGTATTTTCAGATCACCGACCCGAAGCTGTTTGCTTACGGCGTTGAAAATCCGATTATGGCAATTGAAAATCTGACAGCTACCACACTTCGAAATATCATTGGTGATTTAGAGCTGGATGAAACTCTGACATCCAGGGAAACGATCAATACAAAAATGAGGGCTTCTCTTGATGTGGCAACCGACCCATGGGGGATCAAAGTCAACCGTGTCGAGTTAAAGAATATTATTCCGCCACAAGCAATCCAAGACGCGATGGAAAAACAGATGAAGGCAGAGCGTGAAAGGCGTGAAGCGATACTCAAGGCGGAGGGTGAGAAAAAATCGACTATCCTTGTGGCGGAAGGGAAAAAAGAATCTGTCATTTTGGATGCGGAAGCGGAAAAACAGGCGGCGATCCTAAGGGCGGAAGCGTTAAAAGAGGCGACGATCCGTGAGGCCGAAGGAAAAGCGGAGGCGATTTTAAAAATCCAGCAGGCGAACGCGGACGGCTTGCGTTTCTTAAAAGAAGCTTCACCGGATGCGGCGGTTTTGCAGTTAAAAAGCTTAGAGGCGTTTACAAAAGCCGCGGATGGGAAAGCGACAAAGATCATCATCCCATCCGAGATACAGGGGATCGCTGGCTTGGCAAAATCCCTTGTGGAGGTTGGAACAGAAAGCGGAAAATAGCAGAAAAAAAGGCATCGATTTTCATACAACTTATATAAGGAAGAAAGGCTGACAGATATGAATTTACAAGGAAGAAATTTTTTAAAATTAATGGACTTTACCCCGGAGGAGATTAAGTACCTGATCCAACTTTCGGCGGAATTAAAGGATAAGAAAAAAAAGGGGATCGACCATCGTGCGCTCACTGGAAAAAATATCGCTTTGATTTTTGAAAAAACAAGCACGAGGACGCGGTGTTCTTTCGAAGTGGCGGCGTATGACCTTGGGATGCAGGTAACTTACCTCGACCCGTCCGGTTCTCAGATTGGGAAAAAGGAAAGCATTGCTGATACGGCAAGGGTGCTTGGGCGGATGTACGACGGAATTGAATACCGGGGATATGGGCAGGAAATTGTAGAAGAGCTTGCGAAATACGCAAACGTGCCGGTATGGAATGGGCTGACGAACGAGTTCCATCCAACGCAGATGATCGCGGATATGCTTACGATCCAGGAAAAGCTTGGAAAGTTAGAGGACGTGAAGCTCGTTTATATGGGAGACGCGCGTTATAATATGGGAAATTCGCTTATGGTCGCATGCGCAAAGCTGGGGATGCATTTTACAGCCTGCACAAATAAAAAATATTTCCCGGATGAAAAATTAGTTTCCTATTGTAAAGAGACAGCGGCGCAGACAGGCGGAAGCGTTTCCTTTACGGAGGATGTAAAAGAAGCCTGCACGGATGCGGACGTGATCTATACGGACGTATGGGTTTCCATGGGAGAGCCTGCGGAAGTATGGGCAGAACGGATTTCGGATTTAAAGCCGTACCAAGTCAATGCCAATGTGATGTCCATGGCAAAGGAAAGCGCGATATTTATGCACTGTCTGCCGTCTTTCCATGATCTGAACACTACAATCGGGCAGGAGGTGCATGAGAAGTTTGGCTTATCGGAGATGGAGGTTACGAACGAGGTATTTGAGGGAAGCCGTTCGGTCGTATTTGACGAAGCGGAAAACCGTATGCACAGCATCAAAGCGGTAATTTATGCGACGATGCCGCGCTAGTGCGTGTTTGAAAAATCATTCCCGCCACCTGCATCCCCCATTTTGCGTGATATCTGCGCCAAATTCAGGTTGCATAGCCCACTATGCGCCCTTCATTTGGCACAAATCTCCCACAAAATGTGGAATGCATCTGTCAGAAAGCATTTTTCAAACACGCACTAGTGCAAAAACGCTATGGGGAGTAAACAGGATTTAAGGAACTGTCAGAAAAGATGCCGCGAAGCAGTCATTGCGGCATAATGCTATGAAAGAGGGTAGGCTGTTATGAAAGTGGAAATATTAGCAGCGCTCAGAGAAACTGACGGATATGTATCAGGGCAGGATCTATGCGAAAAATTTGGCGTTTCCCGTACAGCAATATGGAAAGCGATTAATCAGCTGAAACTATCTGGTTATGAAATTGAAGCAGTCCAAAACCGTGGTTACCGTATTGTATCCACGCCAGATATCTTGAGTGAAAATGAATTAAGAAGTATTCGGAAAACAAAGTGGCTTGGAAATAAGATTATCTATGAACCGGTTATGGTTTCCACAAATACAAAAGCGATGCAGCTGGCGGAGGAAGGCGTTCCCCATGGGACGCTAGTGGTCACAGATAAGCAGATGAGCGGACGCGGGCGCCGGGGCAGGAAGTGGGAAACGCCTGCCGGACTTGCGATAGCGATGACGTTTTTGCTAAGGCCGGACATCATCCCGAACAACGCTTCGATGCTGACTATCGTGGCTGCGATGGCTGTGGTAAAAGGCATAGAAGCGGAAACAGGTTTAAGGGCTGGCATCAAATGGCCAAATGATGTAGTGATAAATCGGAAGAAAGTATGCGGCATATTAACGGAAATGAGCGCGCAAAGCGATTATGTCAACCATATTGTAATCGGGATAGGCATCAATGTGCACGTAAATGAGTTTCCAGAAGAATTTCAGGATATGGCGACTTCTTTAGACAGCGAATATGGGAAAAAGATCAACCGTTCTGCATTGATTGAGCGTATCTGTGAATTTTTCGAAGACTATTATGAAGTATTTCTGCAAACAGAGGATCTGGCGGCGTTTGTCAAAGAGTATAATTCGTATTTGGTAAATTTAAACCAGTCCGTGCGCGTGCTTGACCCGAAAGAGCCATTTGAGGGAAAGGCGCGCGGCATTACAGCCAGAGGAGAGCTTTTGGTAGACACCTGGGAGTCCAGGCGGCTGGTGTCTTCGGGAGAAGTGTCGGTGCGTGGGCTGTATGGGTATGTGTAACATAGTTGCGTTTGGACGTTAGGAGCATTAAAGGGAAAAGTCATGTATCAGCAGGAAGTCGTATTGTGCGGGGCAAGCGCATATACACAAAAATATTATTTGAATGAAGATTTTATGGGCCTTCCGCAGCAGGTCAAGGACGAGCTAAAAATTATGTGCGTCCTGTACACAGCGGATGTGGGGGGAACCTTGCAGCTTGTATTTGATGAAGAAGGGAATCTGAATTTCCGCACGGATTACGAAGAAGGCGATTTCGCGTTTGACGAGATCGGCAGCGTCTTAAAGATCAAGCAGGCAAGGCAGGAAAAGCAGGATTTATTAAAAGCTTTGGAAATGTATTTTAAAGTTTTTTTCCTGGGCGAAGATTTAATGGAGGAATAAAAATGCTGTTAGTGATGGATGTTGGAAACACAAATATTACATTGGGCGTATTTTGCGGCGAAAAACTGGAAATCACCTTTCGCATCACGACAAAGATCCCAAGGACTTCCGACGAGTATGGGATCATTGTGACGGATTTGCTGCGGCTAAACCAGGTTGCGGTTTCGGATATCCAGGCGGTCGTCATATCGTCGGTGGTTCCAAATGTCATGCATTCTTTGACCAGCGCGATCATAAAATACATCAAGGTGACTCCGTTAATTGTCGCGCCGGGCGTTAAGACAGGCATTCGGATCGCGACGGAAGACCCGCGGTCAGTCGGCGCGGACCGGATCGTGGACGCGGTTGGCGCATATGGGCTTTATGGAGGGCCTGTGCTTGTCTTAGATTATGGGACGGCTACAACGTATGATCTGGTGGATGCGGACGGCGCGTTTGTGGCGGGGGTTACCGCGCCAGGCATCCGCACTTCGGCGCAGGCGCTGTGGAAGGATGCGGCGAAGCTTCCGGAAATAGAGATCGTAAAGCCAAAATCGATCCTTGCGCAGGAGACGATCAGCAGTATGCAGGCGGGCCTTGTGTTCGGTCAGATCGGGCAGACAGAGTATATCGTTGAGCATATGAAAAAAGAAGCTTCCTATGATAATATAAAAGTGGTGGCGACCGGGGGGCTGGGGAAGCTGATCGCTTCCGAAACAGACAGCATCGATGTGTACGACCCGAATCTTACGCTACAGGGTATGCGCCTGATTTATGAAAAACAAAAGCAATAAAAAGGCATTTCATTAAGGTAAAAAAGAATGGATCAGTTAAAAATTGGAACGGTGACGTTAAAAAACCGTCTGATACTTGGGCCGATGGCAGGTGTGACAGACCTGCCATTTCGCGTGCTTTGCGCGAAGCAGGGCGTGGGGCTAGTCTGTATGGAAATGGTCAGCGCGAAAGGGCTTTATTACAAAAATAAAAATACGGCGGCTTTGCTTCAAACAGACGAGCGGGAGCATCCAGCGTCCTTGCAGCTATTTGGCTCTGACCCGGAGATCATGGCGGAGGTGGCGAAAAAAATCGAGGAGCTTCCATTTGAAATTTTAGATATCAATATGGGCTGCCCTGTGCCAAAGGTCGTGTCAAATGGAGAAGGCTCCGCCCTGATGAAAAATCCGGTATTGGCCGGCCAGATTATCGAAAAAGTCTCTTCGGCGATCCAAAAGCCTGTGACGGTTAAAATCCGAAAAGGCTTTGACGACGCTCATGTAAACGCCGTGGAGATGGCTCATATCGCGCAGGAGTGCGGCGCGCTTGCCATAGCCGTGCATGGCAGGACAAGGGAACAGTATTATTCCGGTAAGGCGGATTGGGACATTATTCGTAAGGTAAAAGAAGCGGTGTCTATTCCGGTGATCGGAAACGGCGACATTCGCTGTGCGAAGGATGTGCTTAGCATGGAAAAACAGACCGGATGCGATGGATTTATGATCGCCCGGGGAGCGCAGGGAAACCCGTGGATCTTTTCGCAGATCATTCAATGCCTGGAAACCGGAGAGCAGCCAAAGGCGCCAAGCGCAAGGCAGGCGGCGGATATGGTATTGCTCCATGCGAAGATGATGCTGGAATATAAGGGCGCGTATACCGGAATCCGTGAGATGCGAAAGCATGCGGCATGGTATACAGCCGGGTTTAAAAACGCCGCGAAGCTGCGGCGCAGCTTAAATGAGGTAGAGGATTATGCAAAGCTGGAAGAATTGATGGAGCTATTTGTAAAAAACTGCGGTTAAATATACTCACGAGCGATAAAGTTTAGCATTTAGCATATGATTCAAGATAACAACGCTCGTGAGTCGGCGTTATTGGCAGATTTTTGTGATCGTGAGTATAAATAAAAGAATGAAAAAAGGGGGCGTTTGCATATATTGAAGAAAGGAAGAGAAAAGTAAAAAGGACGGCATTTTTATGAGGGTTTTAGATTATTGGAGAAAATGGGTCCGAAAATTTAAGAAGAGCAAAAAGGATGCGTTTGTTCCGATAAGCGGCGGGAAGGCAGACGTATTTTCCCCGCTGACCTATCATAATCCATGCATTTCCAAAATGCGGAGCGTTGTGGAGCGCGTGATCGCGGACCGGGAGGTCACGTTTCAGAAACTGGAGCTTGTGATCTTAGACGCGCAGTCCGGACAGGATGTCAAAGATGATTTTGATATCCAGGATACGCTGTCTCAGCTTGCCAATGGGTTGAATTATCTTTTGCTCGTTACGGACAGGCCGGATTTTTATGAAGATTTTGTGTATGATATGTACGAGGAAAATGGGCTGATCGTCCAGCACGCCCCAAAGTCTGTATGTGAGAGAGTCCGGGGGAATTTCGTCCTGGATTTTGAGCGGGAGGGGGAGGCGCCAAAAGAAAGTATGCTGCGCCCTGGCGTTATTTACGTTCCAATCTACAAAAAGCCATGGGAAATTGGCGAAAACCTTGACATTAAGGTGCCTGTTGGTTATAATACATTGGTTATTGAGGGAGTGTTGTCCTGATCAGAAATAAGATTAGAAATAAGATCAGGGATAAAAACGATGCAGCTGTTATGGATGCGTCATCTTTAAGTTATTCAAGAAAGGTTGAAGTGTAATGGAAAAGAAAAATATTTTAACTTATGAGGGTTTACAGAAGCTGGAAAATGAATTACAGGATCTAAAGCTCGTAAAGCGTAAGGAGATTGCGCAAAAAATCAAGGAGGCGAGGGAGCAGGGGGATTTATCCGAGAATGCCGAGTACGATGCAGCCAAAGATGAACAGCGTGATATTGAGGCCCGTATTGAAGAACTGGAAAAGATTTTAAAGAACGCCGAGGTTGTCGTAGAAGAAGAAGTGGATCTGGATAAGATCAACGTCGGCTGTCTTGTGAAGATATTAGATTGTGAATTTGATGAAGAACTGGAATATAAGATTGTAGGCTCCACGGAAGCCAACAGCTTAAAAGGAAAGATTTCAAATGAATCCCCGGTCGGACGCGCTTTGATCGGGCATAAGGTCGGAGATTTTGTGGACGTTGAGACGCAGTCAGGCATGCTGCGATATAAAGTGTTGGAAATTCAAAGGTCAAACGTATAGATGGCATTAGGAGGAAGAAATGGCTGGGCAGCAGAATAAGCAACAGGACGTGAACCAATTATTAAAGGTCCGCAGGGAAAAATTAAAGGAATTACAGGAAAATGGAAAAGACCCGTTCCAGGTCACGAAATACGATGTAACGCACCACAGCATAGAAATCAAAGAAAATTTCGAACAGCTTGAAAACCAGGAAGCGTCGATTGCAGGGCGCATGATGTTTAAACGCGTTATGGGAAAAGCGTCCTTTTGCAATATCCAGGATTTGCAGGGAAATATCCAGGCATACGTGGCGCGGGACGACATTGGCGAGGACAATTATAAGGATTTTAAGAAATATGACGTGGGCGATATCATAGGCATCCGGGGCTTTGTGTTTAAAACAAAAACCGGGGAAATATCAATTCACGCAAAGGAAGTTACATTATTATCGAAAAGCTTGCAGATCCTGCCGGAAAAATATCACGGCCTTACGGACACAGACATCCGGTATCGGCAAAGATACGTGGACTTGATCATGAACGCGGACGTGAAGGACGCTTTTATAAAGCGCTCTAAGGTGATCAGCAGCATCCGGCGTTTTTTGGAAAAGGAGGATTTTATCGAGGTGGAAACGCCGATGCTTGTGTCCAATGCGGGCGGCGCGGCGGCAAGGCCATTCGAAACGCACTTTAATGCGTTAAACGAAGACTTGAAGCTTCGTATCTCTCTTGAATTATATTTAAAAAGGCTGATCGTAGGCGGGATGGAACGCGTATTCGAAATCGGCAGGGTATTTCGCAACGAGGGGCTGGATACGCGCCACAATCCAGAATTTACGCTTATGGAATTGTACCAGGCGTACACGGATTATCACGGCATGATGGATTTAACAGAAAACCTTTACCGTTATGTCGCAAAAGAGGTAAACGGTTCTTTGATCGTTACTTATGGCGAACATACAATTGATTTTTCCAAGCCGTTTGAACGTATCACCATGGTTGACGCGGTAAAAAAATACGCGGGCGTTGATTTTATGGAAATTGAGACCACGGAGGAAGCCAAAAAGCTTGCCGACGAACATCACGTCGAATATGAGGACAGGCACAAGAAAGGCGATATTTTAAGCCTGTTTTTTGAGCAGTTCGCAGAAGAGCATTTGATCCAGCCTACCTTTGTGATGGACCATCCGGTTGAAATCTCGCCATTGACAAAGAAAAAGCCAGACAACCCAGACTACGTGGAACGCTTTGAGTTTTTCTTAAACGGATGGGAGATGGCAAACGCCTATTCCGAATTAAACGACCCGATCGACCAGCGCGCCCGCTTCGAAGAGCAAGAGAAAGCTTTCGCAGCCGGCGATGCGGAGGCAAACCATACGGACGAGGACTTCTTAAATGCATTGAGCATCGGCATGCCGCCGACAGGAGGAATCGGGTTTGGGATTGACCGGATGGTGATGATCATGACGGGGTCGCTGGCGATACGGGATGTGTTGTTGTTCCCGACGATGAAGAGCATTGATAAGTAAAAAGACTTGAAAACCGCATAAATAAAGCATTTCTTAAGTATTAGATAAAGATTATATGGTGATTTTACACGGACTTTACACGGATTGCATTTCGTAATGTGTAAACCGTGTAGAGGGAAGAAAAGACTATCAGCAGTTGCCGGTAGTCTTTTTATATTGTATTCTATACATTTGCTATAACGAAAATGGTATTGACTTGTTTAAAGTTAGAAAATGTAGTAATCATTGTTTCTTTTTAGGTTTTGATTTGGGATATAATCTTTCGAGTTTGTCTTGTGCTTCTTCCTTGTGCCTTGTTAATTCATCTATTTGATTATCAGTATAAATGTCCAGTTTAATTCTTGAAGTAATATTATGGGCAAGGCATGGAAATTCTTTCCATTCCCCAGTTGCGTCATGATGTACAAGTTGCAAGGCATAATTAGGAGTAAATGGAAATTGTTCTTTATATGTTTTCTTTTCTTTTTCTTTTATTTCATCGTCTATTTTCTGAATTTCGTCTTGTATCTTTTCTTTTGGAGGGGTGTATTCACAAGATGAAATATCAGCTTTTTGTGTTTCTTCCTTATCTTTTATTCTGGTTATGGATTGCATTATCCATGAGTAGAATATATTTTCTGAAATATCTGATACATAAAAACTGATATTCCTATCATCTATAAGTGATTTATCCTCAAAAGTGATTGTATTTGAGCCGCTACCGTCATTTTCAACAGTATGCGAATAATCTTTAAACCAATAACAAAATAGATAGTCTAATAGTTGTCTGCACCGTTTACTTTTTAACATAAAATTTAAAAGAAAAACAATGCGCTTTCCGAAATAATGTTCAAATATTTTTGAGGGTTCAGTTATATCTTTAGATTTTTCTAATATTTCTACTGTGTCATAGTCAAGACCAGTAACTATTGATGCGTGTTTAGTATCTTTTCTAAACTCTTTTTCTTCATTTTCGCCAGTTAAATATGTTATATCACAATCTAATATTTTTGATAATTCATTTACAATTTCAAGATTTGGAACTCGCATATTAGATTCGCTAAGACTTTCATAATGTTGGTAAGTTCTAGGATTAATTTCCAATTTTTCTGCAACTTCTTCTTGCTTAAGTTTTCTGTATTCCCTAACTTCTTTTAAGCGACTGGCAAATGTATAAGAAAATTCATATGAGCATTTGGAAGAATTTCTTTCGTCAACCTTATTTGTTCGTATCAATTTTTAAACCTCCTAAAATAAGAACCTTTTTTAACCGTGTTTGTTCGTCTAAAACCATGTTAGCATAAATTCATGCAGGGCGCAATGCAAATGTAAGATTTGGAGGTAAAGAAATTGAATAAAGCACAGTTTTCAAATGAAATTATTAAACTTTGTACAGTTCGACAGGCGGTAGATAGGTATAAAATCGGCAGAACTTCTTTAATGCAACTTGCAGAGCGTGAAAATGCAGTACGCAGGTTTGGGAGATCGGTTCGCATTGATGTTGAAGTGTTAGACAAGGCGATTGAACAATATTAAGGCGGCGATGATATGAAATCAGATTTTACACTTGCCAAAGAGGAATTGAGCCGCATAGGGATATTGCGAGTGAGTAAGGATTTTTACACAGAGCCGAAAAGAAAAGGTTCTGTATATTTTGTAAAATCCCCGGCAACGCATGATAAGACAGCTTCACTTGCATTATATCCTAACTCAAATAGATTTACGGATTTTGCTAACGGTAACTTATCGGGCGATTGCATTGCTTTTGTGGCATATATCAGAAATATCAATCAATGGGAAGCATTACAGACATTAAAAGACTTTTACGGATTGGCAGATGTAAGGGAGCAGGAGAAAGAGGAAATTAAGCGGCGCATATTGGCACAGCAGGAACAGGAACGCCGGAAAGAAGTACGAAAACAATCCTTTTATCTGGCGTTATCTGGCGAAATAGACCGTTTGAAGCGGTGGAAGCATATTTATAGGACAAGCATAGAAAAGCGGCTATATGAGCCATTTTCTGACGAATGGTGCTATTGCGTGACGGAACTGCAAAAGACGGAATACAAGCTAGACATTTTGACCGGGGTAGACTGCAAGGCATACCCACGCATGAAAGCGTACCATGAGAATTTACCGTCTGACCGTTATAAATGGCTATTAGATGTTCTGGCGGTTCTGGCAGAGTGCGGCGCATTTACAGCCACAAGGGAAGAAATAAAAGAAATCACAGCGCAACGGGATTTTGAATTGACAAGGAAGCCGGGGGCAGCAGTTAGGAGGTGCGGCGTTGAGTGGTAACGAAAATATGACACAGCATACAGAGTACGCAAGGGGAACGCCGGACTTGTCAAGATTCCATCATTACAAACTTGTGAACGGTAAAGAAGTGCCCACAAGCGTTTTTGATTATGAGGTTTTCAGCTACATAAAAGAAAACTACTCTATATTTATATGTGGGTTTCCCTATCTGTATATTGGGGGCGTTTACGTTGCTGACCGTAACGGAACGAAAGTAAAGCAGATTATAAGAGGGTTGATTTTCAAGCAGTTTATTAAGAGCCGCACAATAAACCAGATTTACAATTTAATTGTGGATGCGGAGGAACTGCAAAAAGAATTTTCGAGCCTGAACAACTACCCAAAAAGCTATATAAATTTTAGAGATTGTATGCTTGACGTACAGACTATGAAGAAATTGCCGCATAATCCGGCGTATCTGTCTATCAATCAAGTGCCTTTTAATTATGCAGATGTGGAAAAGGCGGCAGATGGGCAGGAGATAGAAAAATTTTTCAATTTCATTTTTTCAAGTGCTGATGATAGAAAAATGTTGCTTGAATATGCCGGGTTGTGCTTGACAACGGACACACGACAACAGCGGTTTTTGACATTATGCGGACTTGGGGGAACAGGAAAAAGCGTTTTAATCCGTCTATTGGAGAGCGCCGCCGGGGTTGAAAATGTTTCAAATGTGAGTATGCAGGAATTAAGCAAGCGTTTTTCAACTTCCCTATTAGTCGGCAAGACATTAAACAGTTGCGCCGATTTGTCTATGGAAGCGTTGGAAGATTCCTCTACAGTAAAAAAGTTATTGGGGGAAGATTCCGTAATGGCAGAATTTAAAGGGCAAAACGGTTTCATGTTCAAGAATTACAGTAAATTGCTTTTCTCTACAAATATGCTTCCAGTGATAACTACAGAGAGGACAAACGGATTTTACAGACGGTTGCTTATTCTCAAAATGGATAGACAGCCAGATAAACCAGATGTAGGACTGGCAGACAGACTATTGCTTGAAATGCCTTATTTCCTCAAATTGGCGGTACAAGCCTTAAATGAAATGTACCAGAAGGGAATAATCACAATTTCAGAGAGTAGCAAACAGGCAGTAGCACAAATGCGGAAAGATTCTGATGTGGTGCAAGCGTGGATTGATGATTGTTGCACAGTTGGGGATTATCTGAAAGTTGAGAGGGGAGAAGCCTATAAAGGTTTTGAGGAATATTGCAAGACCGAGGAACGGCAGGCATTGACAAAGAACGGATTTTTTAAGGCATTGCGTACAAAGAACTTTGCAGAAGTCCGGGGCAAGTCTGAAAGATATTTCACAGGGTTATCTTGCGAAAAAGTGACGGTAAAAACTGACGGTGAGGGCGAATTTTTGGCGGTGACAGATGAACAGCTTGCAGAACTTCCATTCACATAATAAGGTTTGCGACAGTTTTTGAGACATTTGCGACATGAAATCGGCACACTTATTTTGAAAAGTGGCGGTAAGAAATACCGTAAAATAAGGCTTTATATAGGTTTACCGTCAAGACCGTCAAGTTTTCATTTAGAAGAAAACGTAACGCAATATATATTCATGTATAAAATAGTTGCGCCAAAAAGTGACGAAACTGACGGTGTTTTATCTGGCAGACATAGAAAGGGGCGATAATGTGAATTGTGAATTAGGATTTTATGACCGATTCCGGGAACGCATAGCCGGGATTAAGACGGTAGAGGAAAGAAACGGTATTTTATCAGATATGCAGGAGGATTTTACAAGGCAAGTAAGGAATGAGCCGGATAACAGGGATAGGCTATCAGAAGTCTATCAACTATTAAAACAAAAATGTTGGGAGGCGTTGGCATGACAGAACAAGAGTTAAAACTTGATTATGATATGTTTACAAGTGCGTGGAGGTTCTTCAAAAAATATGCAGTTGTTGAGGATAAAGACAATGACGAATTTTGGGAAGCGGTAGTTGACGAAAGCGGCGCAATATCCAAGCAGTACGGAGAATGTAAGCTGATAATCAATTTAGTGCTTGCAGGTATCACAGAGTTAGAAAGAATGTATAAGGAAAAGAAAGTTGCTGACGAGGGGGCAAAAATCTAAGTTGTGCGCCTATTTTCTTCACACGAAAAAAGACATAAAATAATCAATTTTTAGCAGGAAAGCGAGGTTTTAAGCATGAAAAATGAGCTACAGCCGAAAGAATACAAGCGTTTCACGCCGGAACCGATAGGAACGGATAACACGCTTGAAGCGGTATTAAACACAACTATTGAGAGTTTGAAGCAAGGCAGACCGCCAGCATATCCAGAAACGGAACAAGGGTTAGAAGATTTTAAGCGCACAACTATTGACTATTTCCAGTACGTCAAAGACACGAACGCAAACCCGGACATTGACAAAAAATTAGTTCCAGATATAGAGGGGTGGGCGGTTTTTACTGGATTGACACGCCGGACAATTCTAACATACGAAAAGCAGAGGGGCGAGAGTTGGCGAAACTTTATAGAGCAAGTGAAAAATGCTATATGCGCCGCTAAAAAAGAATTAAGTTTCCATCAACAGATACCGCCAGTAGTTTTCATGTTTGACGCTTGCAATAACCACGGTTATACAAATACATCTGAATTTAAGGTTGAAGCTATAAGCGACAAACAGCAAAGAGTATT
>CANDMI010000020.1 GCA_947385775.1 uncultured Eubacterium sp.
CGAGATCCTCGGTAGTGACTGGAGTTCAGACGTGTGCTCTTCCGATCTCGGAGTCCATTATTGAAAATTTAAAAGAAAAGGTAAGGGAACAGCGGATCAAAGACCCGGCCGCCTGTAAGGAGCTTTTGATCGACAGCATCAAAGAGCAGATGGAGGTCGGCGAGACGGCTTACCGGTTTGAGCAGGAGCGCTCCGTCGTTTTGGTGATCGGGGTCAACGGGGTTGGAAAGACCACGACTGTAGGAAAGCTGGCAGGCAAGTTAAGAGAGGACGGGAAACGGGTTGTGATCGCGGCGGCGGATACGTTTCGCGCGGCGGCGGCCGAGCAGCTTTCGGAATGGGCAAACCGCGCGGGAGCGGAGCTGGTAAGCGGGCAGGAAGGCGCGGACCCGGCGGCTGTGGTATACGATGCGATCGCGGCGGCAAAAGCCAGAAACGCCGACGTATTGCTGTGCGATACGGCGGGGCGGCTTCATAATAAGAAAAACTTGATGGAGGAGCTAAAAAAGATCAACCGGATCTTAGAGCGGGAATTTTCCGACGCATACCGGGAGACCTTGGTCGTTTTGGACGCCACTACCGGGCAAAACGCCCTAAACCAGGCCAGGATTTTTTCAGAAGCCGCAAATATCACAGGCATCGCGTTAACGAAAATGGACGGTACGGCGAAGGGCGGCATTGCAGTGGCGATCCATTCCGAGCTTGGGATTCCGGTGAAATATATCGGCGTTGGCGAAACCATCGACGATCTGCAAAAATTTGACGCGGACCAGTTTGTAAACGCGTTGTTTGAAAAACAGGAAAAAGCGGAAGGGGAAGACAATGTTGACGTTGGATCAATTTGAGGAAGCAAGTGAAAAGGTCAAAGAGGTGATCTGTGAGACAAGGCTGGTCTACAGCGACTATTTTAGCGCTCAAACTGGAAACAAGGTTTATTTAAAGCCGGAAAATATGCAGTATACCGGGGCATACAAGCTGCGGGGGGCATATTATAAGATTAGCACCTTAACCGACGAGGAGCGGGCAAGGGGATTAATTACAGCGTCCGCGGGCAACCATGCCCAGGGCGTGGCTTATGCGGCAAAATGCTACGGCGTGCAGGCTACGATCGTGATGCCTACGACCACGCCTTTAATAAAGGTAAACCGCACAAAGGGCTATGGTGCGGAGGTTATTTTATACGGGGACGTATACGACGAAGCCTGCGCGTACGCTTATGAGCTTGCGGAAAAAAACGGATACACGTTTGTCCATCCGTTTGACGATCTGGCGGTCGCCACCGGGCAGGGGACGATCGCGATGGAGATTTTTCAAGATCTCCCGCTTGTGGAATATATTTTAGTTCCGATCGGCGGGGGCGGCTTAGCCACTGGCGTATCCGTGCTGGCAAAGCTTTTAAATCCAAAGATCAAGGTCATCGGCGTGGAACCTGCCGGGGCAAGCTGTATGCAGGCTTCCTTTGAAGCCGGGGAGGTAGTGACATTAGAGGCGGTCAGCACGATCGCGGACGGCACCGCCGTAAAAACCCCTGGAAAGGCGATTTTTCCGTATATCCAAAAAAATTTAGACGGCATTATCACGGTGACGGACGAGGAGTTAGTCGTGGCGTTTTTAGATATGGTGGAAAACCATAAAATGATTGTGGAAAATTCCGGCCTTTTGACGGTAGCGGCGTTAAAGCATTTAAAAGAACGGGGAAAACGCGTGGTTTCGATTTTAAGCGGTGGGAATATGGATGTGATCACCATGAGTTCGGTGGTGCAGCAGGGGCTTATTTTCCGCGACCGTATTTTTACCGTCTCGGTGCTTTTGCCGGACAAGCCGGGAGAATTAAGCAAGGTGGCGGATACGATCGCAAAGGAGCAGGGCAATGTGATCAAGCTGGAACATAATCAGTTTGTAAGCACAAACCGCAATGCGGCGGTGGAGCTTCGCATCACCCTGGAATGCTTTGGGCCGGAGCACAAAAAGCAGATTATAGACGCTTTGGAGCAGGCGGCGTTCCAGCCAAGGCAGGTGCGGACGAGTTTGTAATTTCTTTTGTAATTTCTTTGTAATATTTATAAAAACAGCTCCAGCGCAAAAACAATAAAGCAGCAGGAGACGGCCACCGAAAACAGGTTCGCCCCGCGCCAGGCTAAGGCTATGCCCACGAGAAACGCCGCCATGCCCGATATGGGAGTTTGGGTGGCGTGTACAATGGCGGGGAAGGTCATGACCGCTAACGTGACATAAGGCACGTAATATAAAAAGGACTGTAAAAACTGGTTTTTGATCTGTTTTCGTATCAGCGTCAGCGGCAGGACGCGAATGGCGTAGGTGACAAGAGCCATAATGAGAATGTATATGTATTTATTTGTCATTGGTATCCTCCGGTTTTACAGGTGAAATAAGGGCCGCGGCTGCGGATATGGCAAGCGTTAGAATGATCGTTCGCGTGCCGTCTGACGCGGTTGACAAAACAGGCAGGCAAGTGGCAAGCTCGCTTGCGGCAAAGCTTAGGATAACAAGCGCGGCGACTGTCTTGTTTTTTTTGGACGGCGGTATGATGATCGCGATAAACATGCCGTACAAAGCGACGCTTAACGCGCTGACGATCCGGGGCGGCAGCACATTTCCCGCAATGATGCCAAACATGGTGCCAAATGCCCAGCCGGGGATCGCGGGGATAAACGCTCCGTAAGAGTAATAGGGATTTAAATAACCCTCCCTTGCAATGGATATGCCAAAGATTTCATCCGTCACATCGTATCCTAATAGCAGCCGCTGCCAGAGCGGAGTTTCCGGGCGCAATTTTTGGCTTAAGGCGCAGCTCATTAAAAAATATCTGGCGTTTGTAATAAGCGTCATAACGGCAAGCTCTATATAGGAAGCGTCCGCGGCGATCAGTACAAACCCTACGTATTCTCCGGCGGACGCATTGTTCCAAGCGCTTGCCAAAAATCCCTGCAAAGCGGAGAGGCCGGCTTTTTTTGCGGCGATGCCTAAAGAAAAAGACACGGCAAAATAGCCGGCGGCAATGGGAATGCCGTCTTTAATGCCTTCTAGGAGTTCTTTTTTACGGTTCTTTTGTTGGTACATGAAAGTTACACCTCGGTTTCATTGATTTCAGGTTTATGATTTTATTATAGCATATTTGGCAAAAGAGGGACATCCTTTTTTCTGGTTTTGGATAAATTGCAGTTCCTTAGCCGTTTTAGCCGCATACGATTTAATAGTTGTCACAGATGGGATTTTCTGCTACAATCAATTTGTAACTGCTACACTGCAACAAATGAAATAATAAACGGCTCCCGCAGCCCAAATCTGTAACTCTGTAAGAAACTGTTACCGCAAAAGGACTTGAGAAAGGAGATTTTTCATGCGCATCAAGGTTGAGAAAGTGTACGAGGTTGAAAAATTGTTTGAGGTGATAGACAGCTGTAACACAAACGTAGAGCTGGTGACCGGAGAAGGAGACTGCCTGAACATGAAGTCGAAGCTAAGCCAGTATTTGTCTATGACAAGGATGTTTGCAAATGGCGATGTGCCGCAGATGGAATTTGTTACAAATGATGAGCAGGACGTGAAAAAGCTGACGGATTTCCTCGAAAACGATGCAAAGCGAAAGCAGCAGGGGAGTACATAAACGGCAGGTTCCGTAGATTATATGGACGCTGCCATCATCTTAAGGGGCTGCCATGAAAGGTATTTCATGGCAGCCCCTTTGCTAAGTTATTGGATTCCATAAAGATAGGCGATGTATTTGACCGCCATATCCATCCGCGGGGAGTTTTTTAAGATGCCAAGGTAGACGGCGTCCTGGAACCCGGCCTGGCGGATGATTTGTGATTGTGACAGGTCAAAGGCTGTGTCCGCCGCCTGGTACGGCTCCAGTTTCTGGCGCAGGTAAGCGGGGGCGGCCTGCAATGCGCGTGGCAGGCTGTACAGATAACCGCTTTTGGAAAATGCGTCCAATGCCGCCTTGTCCATTAGTACTATATCCAGGCGTTCACCGTCCACCGTTGCCAGGATTTTCATGCGGGAGGCATAGGCATATTCCTGGTTGGGGTTGCCTTTATCAAAAGTCAGGTACAATCCGGTATACAGCTTTACCTCTTTTCTGGAAGGGCTTTCCTGGATGGAATCCAAAAAACCGCCGCTTAGCTGTTTTAGTAATTCTTCGCCTGCGGATATGTTTACAAGCCCGGTATACAACAGCGTTTCCTTTTTCGTGAAATGCCCGTAAGCGGTATAACAGGCAATGTATGCGAAAATAAGGCAGATTACAATTGGCAGTTTGTAATAATCCCAGATATACCGGGCTTTTTCCTTGCCGCTAAGGCTCTTTAGGCGGCTTTTCCTTTCAGGCGGGATGCGTTTGGCGTTCAATGGATTGTCCTTTCTTATACCCTGCGTCCAAATGATTTGCCGTTTTTTCTATTACTGCTTCCAGAAAAATCACTGGCTGACGGCAAATCATTTGGAAAATACATATGCCCTTGGGTATAAATCTGGCCCGCTTTTGCGTGCTCTTCTGACTTTTCCTGGCAAAGCAGCAGGATGTTGGACAGAAAATGGGAGCAGAGCAGCGCGCACAGCCCTTCCCCGAACAAAATGGCTGGGGTAAAGAACCGAACGATAAAAAGCAGCATGGCAAAGTAAATGACAGCCATGATCACAGTACAGAACAAAAAGCGGATGCCTAAAAACAGCGCGTTTTTCAACATCGCCCAGGTTGTGTTTTCAAATCTGGCCATAAGGGGGAAGATATACATCAGGACAATCGCATAGGCGATTACGGCTACAAAAAAGAATGCCGTACAAAGCGTCCAGAATATATTTTCAAACCGCATATGGTACAGGACATAACCGTCGACGCCAAGGATGGTTCCAAGGCATAAAAGGATCAGCCATACTTTTGTCCCGTGTTTTAAATTTTCACGGAAGGAGTGAAAAAATTCCCGGGTGACATTTCCTTCTTCGTTTTTTGCCATTTTTAAGGTGACGTAAAACAGCGCGGTTGTAGATGCGCCGATTGTCACAACCGGGATGCAGCAGATAAACCACAGGATATTTAAATAGGCGCAGTAAACAGCTTTATTGATAAACTGCATGAGCGGCCCGTCGAGCTGGAATAAATTGTTCATATCAACACCTCTGTATTCTATTCTTCTGGCCAGCCGTACCGTTCAGGGGATATCTGAACGGTACGGGTCAGTCACCGGTAGACTCCCGGTAAATCAGCGTGGTTTCCGTATGTACCGTGCGGTAATTCAAATCCGGCTGCGCAATGCGGGATAATAACAGGTTTACCGCGGATACGCCCATAATCTGGCTGTGTATGTGGATGGTGGTCAACGCGGGCGTAACGATTCTTGATTCCGGGGAATCGTCAAACCCGCATAAGTATAAATCCTGAGGGATGCGGTATCCTGACTTTTTGAGGGCCTGCATTGCGTCTATGGCAATAAAATCATTCGCACAGATAAATACGTCAGGCATACGTTCCAGTTTTTGCAGGCATTCGGCCAGATATATTTTATAATGTTCGGAATCAGGGATTTGAGCATTGTCATTGGCTCCTGTTATGCAGTATTCCTCCAGGCATGGAAGGCCGGCAAAGTGCATGGCGTTTCGGAAGGCGGTATACCGTTCGTAAAAAGACTGGCAGTGGTTATATTTTCCGATAAACCCGATGGAGGCCTTGCCTCTTTTTACCATTTCCTTAATAAATAAATAAATGCCGGACTGGTTTTCCATACACAGGATATCCGCTTCCAAAGGTTTTTGGAAGCCTGGCGCAGGCGCGTCTACAAATAAGACCGGAAGCCCCAGGCCGCAGAGCATGGCGCTGTATTCACAATCAAACATTTCAACGCAGATAATGCCGGCGGTATTGCTTTTGGAAAAAGAAGCGGGAAGCTTTAAAGCGCCCAGTTCATCCGATAATATCCGGTACATCATAAGGCTGTACCCCAGGCTGGAAAGTTCTTTTTGAAATTTATCCATCATCGGGCTGGCAAAATGGGAGCTGCCAATAAAATTTACGATAAACAGCGCGACCTCCTTTTTTTCTTTTGGCATGGGGACGGAAAGCATCGGGTTCCCCGCGCCCGCGTCCATAATATATGAAAATTGTTTATAGCCCATTTCCGTTGCCTTTTCCAATACTTTTTTCCGGGTGGCGTCGGCTAAGACCCCGGTATTGTTGATGGCTTTGGAAACAGTATTGCGGGAAACCCCGAGCTCGTCCGCAATATCCTGGATAGTCACTTTTGTACCCATATACACCTCCTTTGGAAGAATCTCAAATCTTATTATAATGTAAAAATAAGGATGTGTCAAATGTAAAAAATCAAAAAATGAAAAAATATCTAAAACGAAATGATTTTCATTTTCATTATTGTCAAATATGTGTGCGATTCAAAAATGTAAAATGTTTATTAATTAAATGTAAAAAAATAATTGACTAAATGTAAAATATATGGTATAAAATTTATGTACAAATCTCATAAAAGAAATGATGGATTTTACAAATGCACAAATTTAAACGAATAAGGAAAGGAGGAGAACGGTGCAGAAAATCTAAGGGATTTGGCAGAAAGGAGGAATTTTTAATGAGTACAAATAATGTTTCAAATGTAACACAACAAACAACAGGAAGCAAAGTTCACAACGGCATTGTATATGTCAGGCAGCACTGGCAGCTTTACGTTATTTTTTTAATGCCGGCGTTTCTTCTGACGCTGATTTTTAAGTATGCGCCGATGAGCGGCATATTGATCGCGTTTCAGGATTACAACCCGTTTAAAGGGGTTATGGGCAGCGAGTGGGTCAAACTGAAGCACTTTACACGGTTTTTGCAGTCGCCGGATTTTATGCAGTATCTTGCGAACACATTAAAGCTTAGCGTGTACAGCCTGCTGTGGGGATTCCCGGTGCCGATTCTGCTTGCGCTTTTATTAAACCGGATACAGAGCAAGGGCATTAAGAAAAAAGTACAGTTGATTTTATATCTGCCGAACTTTGTATCGGTAATCGTCCTTTGCGGTATCGTGCGGATTTTCCTTTCCGTGACAGGGCCTGTAAACCTTTTATTAGGTTCAAGCATCAACTTTATGACGATGCCGGAGGCGTTCCGTTCTATTTATATTGTAAGCGGCATCTGGCAGGGCGCAGGATGGGCGTCTATTATGTATACCGCGTCATTGTCGAACGCAAGCCAGGAATTAAAAGAGGCTGCGGTTATGGACGGCGCGAATATTTTACAGCAGATCAAAGCGGTGGAGTGGCCGGCGATCAAGGATATGGTCATTATCCAGTTTATTTTGCAGGCCGGAAATATTATGAGCATTGGATTTGAGAAAGCGTATGCGCTGCAAACGGATTTAAACCTGCCGGCTTCTGAGATCATCGCGACTTATGTATACCGGAAAGGTCTGATTGACGGGGATTACAGTTTTTCCACGGCGGTGGGCCTGTTTAATACGGTGATCAATGTTATTTTATTATTAGCTGTAAATAAAATCGTGGCTAAGATGAATGACGGCCAGGGATTATAAGGGGGTGCGGCAAAATGACAAAGACGAAGAAAAAAAGCACATTCTCAAAATATTCAAGCCAGGATAAACTGCTTTTGATTATAGGCTATACGCTGCTTGGATTATTTGTAGTGGCGATTATCATACCTATGCTTTATATTATCATAGCGTCCTTTATGGACCCGATCACCCTGCAGAACAAGGGGATTACGTTTGATTTTGAGAAATGGACTACGACGGCTTATAAACGTGTTATGACAAACAGCCAGATTTGGGTCGGGTTTAAAAACGCCATAATTTATTCGGTCGTATTTACGGTAGTTTCCGTTGCGGTTACGCTTTTGGCGGCATATCCGTTATCCCGGGATGATTTTAAAGGGAAGAAATTTTTTAATGTGGTTTTTATGATTACGATGTTTTTCGGCGGCGGGCTGATCCCTACATATTTGATCGTAAGTGACTTAGGGCTTGTAGACAGCATGTGGGCGGTTATCCTTCCGGGGGCGTTCAGCGTCTGGAATATGACCATTGCAAGGACTTATTACAGGGGGATTCCGCAGGAGCTGCGAGAGGCGGCGGATGTGGACGGCGCCAGCGAGCTTACGTTTTTCTTTAAAATCCTGCTTCCGGTATGTACGCCTGTGATCGCGGTGCTTGTGCTCTGGCAGTTTGTGGCGATGTGGAACAGCTATTTTGACGCGATGATTTACCTGAACGATTCTGCAAAACAGCCGCTGCAGCTTGTACTAAGGTCGATCCTGATCCAAAACCAGCCGGAATCCGGCATGATCTCGGATATGCAGAGCACGGCGGCGCGCGCGCAGTTGGCGGAGCTGTTAAAATATGCGACGATTATTATTTCCAGCCTGCCGCTGCTTGTAATGTACCCGTTCTTCCAGAAATATTTTGACAGCGGCATTATGGCGGGCGCTGTGAAAGGATAAACACGAGGAGGGAGACTATGAAAGGTAAAAACAGAAAAAGAATTTTGGCGGCCGCCCTGGCGGTCTGTGTGGCGGCTCCTCTGACGGGGGGGTGCGCAGGCAAGAAAAAGATTAACGACGGGACGTTCCGCCCGGTAGGCCAGTCAGAGGTGCAGTTTCCGTTAAAAGAAAAAACCGTCTTAACAGGGCTGATCAGCTATCCTGCCAATACGGAATCAGAGCCAAACAAAAGGACAATATTTAAACGCTTACAGGAGCAGACGAATGTGGAAATCGACTGGACTGCGATCCAGGCAGACCAGTGGGCGGATAAGATTTCGTTAAATATGTCGGATCCAAATAAGTTGACGGATTTTATTTTTACGGCTGGATTTACGGAGAGTAATTTGTTAAAATATGCAGAGTATGGGGCGATTATTCCATTGGAGGAATATATTGACGCCTACATGCCGAATTTGAAGTCCGTCTTTGACAAATATCCGGAATACCGGGCTATGAGTACGGATGTCAACGGGCATATCTGGTCGCTGCCGTGGATTGAACAGCTTGGCTCCGGCAAAGAAGCCATCCAGACGGTGAACAATATGAGTTTTATCAATAAAAAGTGGCTGGATTTTCTGGGGCTTGAAATACCAAAAACGGTAGAAGAATTTGAAAATGTGCTGATCGCGTTCCGCGACCATGCATCGGAGATTCAAAGCGAGTTTGGGATTGAAGGCAGCATCATCCCGATGTCCTGCATTGTCAACGACCAGGATCCTGGAATCCTGATCAACGGATTCGGGGAAGGATACGGGGATGCGGATAAAGACCGCCATATCGCGGTGACAGATGACAAAAAAGTGATCTGCAGCGCGGTGCAGGAAGGATACAAGGAAGGGATCCAGTGGCTTCATAAGCTATACAGCGAAAAGCTGATTGACGCGGAGGCGTTTACGCAGGAGTGGTCTACCTATGTGTCGAAGGGGAAATCCGGACGCTACGGGGTATGCTTTAGCTGGGATGTGGGAAATATTGACAACTTAACGGACTGGGCGCCGTTACCGGTGTTAGAGGCGGACACGAAGAACCTGACGCCGCAAAACGGTTCGTTTACCAGCGGGTATGACCGCGGCCGCTGCGTCGTGACTTCCGTGGCGGAAAAACCGGCGCTGATATGCTCGTGGCTGGACCAGATGTACGCCCCGATGCAGTCGCCGCAGAACAACTGGGGCACATATGGGGAAGACGATGATTTTGACATTTTTGAGCTCGGAAAAAACGGGCAGGGGGAAGATATGTTAAAACACGCGCCTCTTGGAGACGCATCCCCGGTAGAAGTAAGGGAGGCGGAAGCGGTAGGCGGCCCTTTGGCGGTGCTGGACGAGTATTATGACGTCTATGTCACCTGCCCGGACGACGCGAAATACCGGCTGGACTGGATTAAAGAGTTTTATACGCCTGATATGCATACCAAATATGTATATCCGAATATTTTTATGAGCCGCAGCGATACCGAGACGCTCTCCAACCTTCAGGCGGACATTCAAAAAACAATTAATGCAAAAAAAGCGGATTGGATTATGAACGGGTTTACGGATAAGGACTGGGATAAGTATCTGGACGATTTAAAGGCATATGGGCTGGATCAATATCTGGAGCTGTTCCAGACGTATCTGGATTCGTATAATGCCAATCTGGAGGCGGAGCAATCGTAAACGAGTGCAGAAAGGAAGATGAATATGACAAGCCAGGTACTACGTGAAGCAAGAAAATATGAAGAAGCTGCCGAAAAATCCATACCCGGGGAGGAGCGTCCCATTTTCCATCTGGCTTCACGCGCAGGCTGGATGAATGATCCGAATGGATTTTGCTATTATAAAGGGCAGTACCATTTATTTTACCAGTATTATCCATATGAGCCGAAATGGGGGCCGATGCACTGGGGCCATGCGGTGAGCGGCGATTTGCTGCACTGGAATTACCTCCCGGCGGCTCTTGCGCCGGATGAAGCTTATGATAGGGACGGATGTTTTTCCGGGAGCGCGGCGGCGCTGGCGGACGGGCGGATGCTGTTAATGTATACCGGGGTTGTAAAAGAGCATCAGGACGACGGAAGCTATCAGGAAGTGCAGACACAGTGCGTTGCGGTCGGCGATGGGGTGGATTTTGAAAAGTACAAAGGGAACCCGGCGCTGGATGAAAAGAGCCTGCCAGAAGGCAGCAGCCGGTTTGATTTCCGCGACCCGAAAATATGGAAAAATGCGGACGGCACGTATTCCTGCGTGGTAGGAAACCGCCCGGCGGACGGGAGCGGGCAGATTTTGCTGTATCATAGCGAAGACGGTTTTCAATGGAAGTTTGGCGGCGTTTTGGCCGCAAACGGCAACCGGTTTGGAAAGATGTGGGAATGCCCGGACTTTTTTGAGCTGGACGGGACATGGGTTTTGCTTACAAGCCCGCAGGATATGCTGCCGGAAGGGCTGGAATACCACAATGGGAACGGAACCTTGTGCCTTTTGGGGGACTATGACGAAGCGTCGGGCGTATTTAACGAAAAGCACAACCAGGCGATTGATTACGGGATTGATTTTTACGCCCCTCAGACGACGCTTACGCCGGACGGACGCAGGGTTATGGTCGGCTGGATGCAAAACTGGGATACCTGTAATATGCATTATCCAAAGGGGCCCTGGCTTGGACAGATGAGCCTGCCCAGGGAATTGTCCGTAAAAGGCGGCAGGCTGTATCAAAACCCGGTACGGGAGCTGGAGCGGATGCGGCGTAACAAAGCCGGGTACGAAAATGTGCCGGTTACAGGGCTGTTGGAGCTGGAGCAGGTCAAAGGCAGGAGCATTGACATGGAGATACGGATACGGCCTGGCAGCCCGCAGGAGATGTACCAGAAATTTGAAGTGCGGCTTGCACAGGATCACCAGTACCATACTTCCATCATATTCCAGCCAAAGGAATCTATCTTGAAAATAGACCGAAAATTTTCCGGTTCCAGAAGGGCCATTATCCATCAGCGCAGGAGCCTGGTGCACGATAAGGGCGGTGAATTGAAATTAAGGATTATTTTAGACCGCTTCAGTATGGAAGTGTTTGTAAATGACGGCGAACAGGCGCTTTCAGCGACTATTTACACAAAGCAGGAGGCGGAGGGCATACAGTTCCTTGCGGAAGGCGATGTGAATATGGACGTTGTAAAATACGACCTGTGCGCTTTCGAGTAATTTAAGGCAGTTTCGGGCATAATAAAATGAGTTTGTCTGCGGGCATAAAAACCCCGGCGCAGGAGGTTCGGCGCCGGGGTTTTTAGACTGTTTGATTTTTAAGAAGATTTTAAGGCCTCCCATAATTCGATATAATAATTGTTTGTGATCTCGTCCGACGGCTGGAAAAATTCGCAGTTGTCCAGCGTTTCGGTTTTTGGGAAAATCGTTTCGTCCTGCTGGACTTCCTCGTCTAATTGCTCGAACACCGCTTTATTGGGGGTTGCGTAGTAGACGTAGTCAAAATTGACCATCGCAACGTCCGGGCGGCATAGATAATTTAAAAACAGCTCCGCGTTTTTTTTATGGCGGCAGGTTTTTGGGATGAACCAAGCGTCCACCCACATGTTGGAGCCTTCCTTTGGAACGGAAAATTCCAGATCTTCGTTCATGGACTGGGCGTAGGCGGCTTCTCCGGAGTAAACCTGCGCAAGCGCGGCGTTTCCGGCTGCCATTTCATCCGCGGATTCGTCACAGTAATAGGAATAGACAAGGGGTTTTTGCTTTAGCAGCAGATCTAAGGACTTGTCTAACACATGCTGGTCGTTTGTGTTGCAGGATTCGCCAAGCAGCTTTTGGGCGGCTAAAAACGCGTCCCGCACGCTGTTTTCCATAATGATCTTTCCCGCGTACTGCTTATCCCATAAGATATTCCAGGTGTCGGTCTTTGAAGCGTCCACCATTTTGGAGTTATATAAGATTCCTACGGTCCCAAAAAAATAAGGCAGCGTAAAGCGGTTTTTTGGGTCAAAGTTTTTGCAGTAGTCAATGTATTTTTTGTCAATATTGGCGTATTCCGGAATATTGGTAAAGTCAATGTCTAAAGTTTCGCCTTCCTGGATCAGTTTATTTACAATGTAGTCGGAGGTGCAGGCCACATCGTAGTGGATAGAGCCTGCCTTGTATTTTGCATACATCTCCTCCGGGCTTTCATATTCTTCGTATTTCACTGTAATTCCAGTTTCTTCGGTAAACTGGTCGATCAGTTTCGGCTCTAAATATTTTCCGTAATTTAGCACGACTACCGTATTCGGGTCGTCTTTTGAGCCGCAGCCGGAAAAAAGAAAAACCGGCAGCAGCAGAAATAAAAACAGCGCGATCCGTCTTTTCGTTGTTTCCATCCGTTTCCCTCCTGATTTAAAACGTGCGGCTTTGCTGCTTTGCGCGGCTGGATTTTAAGTTCATGAGCAGCAGCAGAGCGAACGCTATGAAAAATAAAAGCGTAGAAAGCGCGTACATCTGCGGCATAATGCCCTTTCTTAGCTCTGTGTAGATCATCGTGGAAAGGGTGTTTACGCCGGCGCCTTTTGTAAAATAGGTGATGCTGAAATCGTCCAACGACATAGTAACGCACATTAAAAATCCCGAAAAAACCCCGGGGCGGATGTCCGGCCATACGATCTTATAAAAAGCGTAAGCCGGCTTTGCGCCAAGGTCTAATGCCGCTTCGTAGGTGTAACGGCTTGTCTGGTTAAGCTTTGGCAGCACGTTTAAAATCACGTAGGGAATATTAAATGTGATATGGGCGATCAAAACCGTATGAAAGCCCAGCTCTGTAAAACGCACAAACAAAAGCATCATGGAAATCCCGGTTACAATGTCCGCGTTTAACAGCGGGATATTGGTTGCGCCTAACATAATCGCGCGCCCCCGCTTTCGCATCGCATGAATGCCAATAGCCGCCATCGTTCCAAGAATGGAGGCGATGACGGAGGAAAGCAGGGTTAAAAGTATGGTTGTGCGAAACGCCGAAAAGATCATGCTGCTTGTAAACAGCTCCCGGTACCATTTAAACGTAAAGCCGCCCCAAATGACCCTGGATTTGGAGTTATTAAAGGACAGGGCGATCAGTATGGCGATGGGCATGTATAAAAAAAGGAAAATCAGTATAAAATACGCCCGTTCCATTCCCTTTTTTACCATACGGCAGTACCTCCCATATCATCGGACTGCTTGTTCATTACAGCCATGCTTAAGATCACAAATACCATAAGGACAAGCGACAGGCCGGAGCCTAAATTCCAGTTGAAAAACTGCATAAAGTCCGCTTCGATAATATTTCCGATCAGCAATACCTTGCCGCCGCCCAAAAGGTTTGAAATGACAAAGGAGGTCAGCGCAGGCACGAAAACCATGATAATGCCGCTCATCACCCCCGGTATTGTAAGCGGAAAAATAATTTTACAAAAAATAACAGGCGCGGTCGCGCCAAGGTCTTTCGCCGCTTCGATAATGTCCCCCCGTATCCTTGCCATGGAATTATAAATCGGTAAGATCATATAAGGCAAAAAATCATACACCATCCCAAATACGACAGCGGCAGGCGTGCCAAGGAGGTTTAGCTTTGGCAGATGGAAAAAGCCCAGTATGCCATTTAAGATCCCGTTGTTTGAAAGGATCATCTGCCAGGCCAGCACCCGCAGCATGGAGTTCATCCACATTGGCAGGATTACTAAAAACACGAGAAAGCTCTGGCGCTTTACGTTGATCTTCGTTAGGATCATAGCAAGCGGATAAGAAAGCGCCAGGCAGATGATCGTGCATTCCAGCGCGATTTTTATGGAAATCCAAAGGGCTTTTAAATGCACTTTATGAAAAATCGATATAATGTTTGCCATCGTAAAGCTTCCTGCGGAGTTTGTAAACGCATAGTATATGATAAGCAGCAACGGCAGCAGGATAAATCCCAGGATCCAGACCATATAAGGGCCTGCGAGCATCTGCTTTCCAAAATTACGCATTGAAATCCACCACCTTTTCATCATTCGATTCCGGCTTGTTCATAATCTGGATATTAAAAGGTATGACGCGAAGCCCGATGTGGGAACCGGGTTCATGGTATGCGGTGGTGTGGATCAGCCATTCAAAGCCTGCCGCCATAACTTCAATTTCGTAATGCACGCCTTTAAAAATCACGGAAGTGATTTCGCCGGAAAAAAAACCGTCCTTTGGATCGGTAATGATCAGATCCTCCGGCCGGATCACCACATCCACCGGCTGGTTGCAGCCAAAGCCCGTGTCTACGCATTCCAGATTAACGCCCAACACATTTACGAGTTTATCCCGCACCATTATGCCGTCCATAATATTGCTGTCGCCGATAAAGTCCGCCACAAAAGCGTTGACCGGCTCGTTGTAAATGTCCTCCGGCGTGCCGATCTGCTGGATGTAGCCCTGGTTCATGACGACGACCTTATCCGACATCGTAAGGGCTTCTTCCTGGTCATGGGTGATATAAATAAAGGTAATCCCAAGCTCATTTTTTAACCGGATCAGCTCATACTGCATGTCCTGTCGCATTTTTAAGTCCAGCGCTCCAAGAGGCTCGTCCAAAAGCAGCACTTTCGGCTCGTTTACGATCGCGCGGGCAATCGCGATGCGCTGCTGCTGCCCGCCGCTTAGGGAGTCCACGCTTCTGCTTTCAAAGCCCTCCAGGTTTACCAGCTTTAAGGCGTATTTAATTTTATCTTCGATATAGGATTTGCTTTTTTTGCTGATCTTTAACCCAAACGCAATGTTTTCCGCAATGGACATATGGCTAAAAAGCGCGTATTTTTGGAACACGGTGTTCAGTCTGCGTTCATTTGGTGGCAAAAGTGTGATATCGGAGCCGTCAAACAGGATTTTTCCCTTATCCGGAGTTTCAAAACCGCCAATCAGCCGAAGCGTCGTTGTCTTGCCGCAGCCGGATGGCCCAAGCAGCGTAACAAATTCGTTTTCGTGGATTGTAAGGTTTAGATCGTCTAATATGACAGCGCCGTCAAAAGATTTTGTGACATGCTGTAACTCAATGAGTTTTTTTTCCATTCGCAAAGCCTTTCAGTCATAGGGATCAAATATTTTTAAGAAAATATGGCCGTCCCGCTTTTTGTATAAATCCATTACCAGTGTCCAAAGCTGATGGCAGCGGTTTAAAAGCACCGCGTCGGCATCTACAATATATGGTGAGAGCACGCCGACGTCAAAATAATGGAAGCTTAATGGTGGCAGAAAAACAAGGTTATAGGAATGCACCTGGGCATCGTGGCGCAAGATCCGCTCATAAGTGACCATCAGATGCTCTTTTCCGCGGCACTTGCAGAAAAAAGAGGTAAAGCATTCATCCACAACCCATTCTACGCCGTTTTGCATGACATGCTCCTTATGGGAATCGTCCAGCTCGTCTGTAGATTGCAGCTCGATCTGCCAGTTCAAATGCCCTTTTTTTGTTTCCGCCAGAAGTTCATCGATGGTTTTTACAAGTGCGCTGGATTTCATACAAAACCTCCTGCTTTGTGTTTTTATGCAAAAAAAATAAGCCAATAGGGGGACTCGAACCCCCGACCCACGCATTACGAATGCGTTGCTCTACCAGCTGAGCCATATTGGCATTTTGTCGCTTTTTATTCAAATTTTTCTATATTTCGTTGCGACTTAGTTAGTGTAACACAGAATGAGAAAATAAACAAGCCCTTTTTTAAAAAATTTTTGATTTGGGGATTTCCTAAGTTTCTTATTCAGAAAACACTTTGTTTAATTCAATAAAACACCCATCAAGCACGCTGACTTTCGCCACATCTTCCCGTCCGTAGTCCTCATGGAGCCTGAAAGAACCATTACTGTCTGGAAGAAATACCATCACAGACCTATTCTCCGGATCCACAATCCAGTATTCCCGAACCCTGGCCTGCTGGTATAGGTTTAACTTCACAAGCCGGTCATGGCGAAGTGAGGACGGGGACAGGATTTCAACAATCAGATCCGGAGCTCCTTTGCAGCCGTGCTTATCCAGCTTGCTCTGGTCACATACCACGGAGATATCCGGCTCAACAACAGTGTCAACGTCCTCCGGTCTGTCCCCATCCTGCTCAAACAGCCGAACACCGAACGGGGCAGAGTAGACCTCGCGTTTTTTACCCTCAAGAAAATTTGCAAGCTGGCGGAATAACTCGCCGCTAATCTTCTGATGGATTCTCGACGGCGTTGCCATCATAAATACCTCACCATCAATAATTTCTATAAGTTCATTCTCATCCCATGTGAGGCAGTCGGCAAGTGAGTGCCGTGCCTTTTCCTCTGGTAATGCCATAAATCAGCCCTCCTTATTCGCTGTTGCTTTAGAGTTGTTACGTTCAATAGCTTCTGCCGCTGCCCGCTTTAAAAACCCATCCACACTTTCGCCTCTTGCAGCAATTTGCATTACTGCTTGCCATTGTAATCACCTCTTGTTAATAATATAACATGAACATGGCTTTCATTCAACCACCACTAAAGCGCCCCAAAATATTTCTATAAATTAAAATAAAAAGTAGCGCCCCCGCCCTATATGTGTTACAATCAGTTATCATGCAAGCCCCTTGCCGAATATGCATGGCTGGTAGAAAAATCCGACGGTATGAAAAGGAGGCCAGAAGGGCTGCTGCGGATAAAGACGCCCGGGAAATATTATATCAAAAATACGGTATGAAAAACGATGATGCGGATTAACTATCAAAAAGAATTAGAAAAACTTATATCTTTCCATGAAAGCCGCGGCGAAACGCCGTCTGTGCTGCTGCACAGCTGTTGCGCGCCATGCAGCAGCTATGTGCTGGAATATTTGTCACAGTATTTTCAAATTACGGTACTATATTATAATCCAAATATTTACCCGCAGGAGGAATACGCCCATAGAGTAGAGGAACAGCGGCGTTTTATCCAGGAGTTTCCGATGGCGCATCCGGCGGGGTTTATCGAAGGGCGTTACGACACAAAACGTTTTTATGAAATGGCAAAAGGGCTGGAAGCGGAGCCGGAAGGAGGGGCGCGCTGTGAAAAGTGCTATCGGCTAAGGCTTCGGGAAGCGGCGGAATATGCGAAACGGCTTGGCATGGATTATTTTACGACTACGTTGTCCATAAGCCCTTTGAAGGACGCGGAGAAATTAAATGAAATCGGCAGGCGGCTTGCGGACGAATACGGCGTGGCGTATTTATATTCGGATTTTAAGAAAAAAAACGGATATCTGCGCTCGACTCAGATATCAAAAGCGTACGGGATGTACCGACAGGATTATTGCGGCTGTATTTTTTCTTTAAAGGAAAGAAGGGCGCGGCAGCGTGGGGATTTATAAATGAAAAAAGTGATAAGAATAGTGTAATATATTTTTAGGAAGAGAGGATGTAACATGGCACAGTTGTGGGGCGGGCGTTTTACGAAGGAAACGGATCAGATGGTTTATCAGTTTAACGCTTCGATTGAATTTGACAAACGGTTATACCGGCAGGATATTACAGGGAGCATGGCGCATGTGACGATGCTTGGCCGCCAGGGGATTTTGACAGAGGAGGAAGCCGAAAAAATCCGGGGGGAGCTAACGCATATTTTGGCGGAAATGGATGCCGGGGATTTGGAGCCAACAGAGCAGTATGAGGATATCCACAGTTTTATTGAAGCGACTTTAATCGAAAGGCTTGGGGATACTGGCAAAAAGCTGCACACCGGACGCAGCCGCAATGACCAGGTTGCGTTGGATTTGCGTATGTACATCCGGGAGGAGGTAAGGCAGGCGGACGCGCTGCTTTATGATTTATTAAATGAATTGTTAAAGATCATGAAAAACCATCTGGATACGGTGATGCCGGGATTTACGCATTTGCAAAAAGCCCAGCCGGTGACGTTAGCGCATCATATGGGGGCTTATTTTGAAATGTTTAAGCGCGACAGGCAGCGGATGCGCGATATTTATGAGCGCATGAATTACTGCCCGCTTGGAAGCGGCGCGTTAGCGGGCACCACTTATCCGTTAGACCGGGATTTTACAGCCAAAGTCCTTGGGTTTTACGGGCCAACGTTAAACAGCATGGACGGCGTGTCCGACCGGGATTATATTATAGAATATTTGTCGGCGTTATCTATGATAATGATGCATTTGAGCCGGTTTTGCGAAGAGATCATTATTTGGAATTCGAATGAATACCAGTTTGTGGAGATTGACGATAGCTATAGCACCGGGAGCAGCATTATGCCCCAAAAGAAAAATCCAGACATCGCAGAGCTGGTAAGGGGAAAGACCGGGCGGGTTTACGGCGCGCTTGTTTCGATGTTGACGGCTTTAAAGGGGCTGCCCCTTGCATATAATAAAGATCTTCAGGAGGATAAGGAGTTTACATTTGACGCTTCGGATACGGTAAAGCAATGCCTGGCGCTGTTTAGCGGGATGCTTGCGACGATGAAATTTAATAAGGAAAGGATGCGTTTAAGCGCGGAAGGCGGATTTACGAACGCGACGGATGCGGCGGATTATCTAGTCAATCATGGCATGCCGTTTCGGGATGCCCATGGGATTGTGGGAAGGCTCGTATTGTACTGCCTGGAAAAGCAGATTTCCATTGGGCAGATGACCTTGGAGGAGCTTAAATCCATCAGCCCAGTGTTTGAAGAGGATGTGTTTGAGGCGGTTTCCATGGAAGCCTGCGTCGGCCGCAGGTTGACCGTCGGCGCGCCGGGGCGGGATGCGATGCTGCGCGCGATCGAGACGGAAGAGGCGTATTTGGAAGAGGCGGCGTTTCCGGAGTATAAAATGGAAATTTGATGTGGGAAAGGGAAATTGCGTATGGATGCAGTACAAGAAGAGCGGTTTTATACAATTGAAGATATTTACGCGCTGCCGGAAGGGAAACGTGCGGAATTAATTGATGGAAAAATTTATGATATGGCATCGCCGGGAATGAGGCATCAACGGATATCTGGTTATTTGCATAATGAAATATATAATTATATCAAAAACCATCAAGGTCAATGCGAAGCATTTGCCGCGCCTTTTGCGGTATTTATAGACAAGGACGATTATAATTATGTAGAGCCGGATATTTCTGTTATCTGCGACCCGAAAAAGCTGGATGAAAAGGGCTGTCATGGCGCGCCGGACTGGGTGGTTGAGATTGTATCCCCAGGCAGTAAAAGGATGGATTATTATAGAAAGCTGTTTAAATACAAATCCGCAGGGGTTCGGGAATATTGGATTGTGGATATGGAAAAAGAAAGTGTGATCGTATATCAGTTTGAAAAAGAAACGATGGAATATTATCCGGCAGGAGACGACATTCCGGTTGGGATTTATGAAGATTTTTCCATACGGGCGGAATTTTAGTATAAGCATGTGCGGACAAAATAACGCAAGATGTACTTGCCTTTTTCCGTAGCATGGGATAACATAAGACAGAGAGTTTATATCACAGGCAAACGTGTTTGAAAATCATTCAGCTTCCGGGAATAAAACAGGAAGGAAAAGCAGTATTATCAGTATTCATCAAAAGTCAGATATATAGTCTCTCCAAAGGATGCGCGTTCGCACGAAAATGTAAAGGCCGCAAAGCGGCCGTGCTCGGCGCAGATGGTGACGATTAATCGCCATCAATTATAGAAGAAAATTTAGAGAAGGAAATTTAGGAGATTTCATTATGAGTAAGAAGTTAAAGGCAGGTATTTTAGGCGGCACCGGGATGGTGGGGCAGCGGTTTATCGCTTTGCTGGAGAACCATCCGTGGTTTGAGGTGACGGCGATCGCGGCAAGTCCAAGGAGCGCGGGCCGCACTTATGAGCAAGCGGCGGGAAGCCGCTGGAAAATGGATACTCCGATGCCGGAGGCGGTAAAAAATATTGTGGTGCAAAATGTCAATGAAGTGGAAAAAGTAGCTTCCGGCGTGGATTTTGTGTTTTCCGCGGTGGATATGACAAAGGAAGAGATCAAAAAAATCGAGGAAGCTTACGCAAAGACGGAAACGCCTGTAGTTTCCAATAACAGCGCCCACCGCTGGACGGTCGACGTGCCGATGATGGTGCCTGAAATCAATCCGCAGCATATGGAGCTGATCCCGTTTCAGAAAAAACGCCTTGGCACAACCCGGGGATTTATCGCGGTAAAGCCAAACTGCTCGATCCAGTCCTACGCCCCGGTCCTTACGGCATGGATGGATTTTGAACCGTATGAGGCCGTCGTATCCACGTACCAGGCGATTTCCGGCGCGGGGAAAACGTTTTTAGACTGGCCGGAGATGGAAGGAAACATTATTCCATATATCGGTGGGGAAGAGGAAAAATCGGAAAAGGAGCCGCTTCGGCTGTGGGGCGAATTAAAGGACGGCGCGATAGAGCCTGCGAAAACTCCGGTGATCACAAGCCAGTGTATCCGCGTCCCGGTGCTCAACGGGCATACGGCTTCAGTGTTTGTAAAATTCCGCAAAAAGCCGGCAAAAGAGGAACTGATTCAAAAGTTAGTCCAGTTTCAGGGGCTTCCGCAGGAATTGTCCCTTCCGTCCGCGCCAAAGCAGTTTATCCAGTATTTAGAAGAGGATAACCGCCCGCAGATCGCGCTGGATGTAGATTATTGCCATGGCATGGGGATCAGCGTCGGACGTTTGCGGGAGGATACCGTATACGATTGGAAATTTATCGGACTGTCCCATAATACGGTGCGCGGAGCGGCAGGCGGCGCGGTTTTGTGCGCGGAGCTGTTAAAGGCGAAAGGGTATATTACAGGTAAATAAAAGCAGCAGAAAACAACTTAGATTCAGGAATGAAAGGAGGACGTATGCAGAAATTTGATGTAACGGCTTTGGGGGAATTGCTGATCGACTTTACGGAAAATGGCGTAAGCCCGCAGGGAAACCCGATCCTGGAGGCAAATCCGGGCGGCGCGCCTTGCAATGTGCTGGCGATGCTTAATAACCTTGGAAAGAAAACGGCCTTTATCGGAAAAGTGGGGAAGGATTCCTTCGGGGAGATGTTAAAAAACGTTGTAAAGGAAAGCGGGACGGATGTGACAAACCTGGTGATGGACAGCAAGGTACATACGACGCTGGCTTTTGTCCATACCGCGCCGGACGGCGACAGGGAGTTTAGCTTTTACCGGAATCCGGGAGCCGATATGATGCTGACGAAGCAGGAGGTTATGGCGGATATTATAAAAAGCAGCCGGATTTTCCATTTCGGGACGCTTTCTTCCACCCACGAAGGGGTACGGGAAGCGACCCGTTACGCGATCGATGTGGCAAAGGAAGCGGGGGCTTTGATTTCCTTTGACCCGAATCTTAGGGAGCCGCTATGGAACACGCTGGATGAGGCAAAGGAGGAAATATCCTATGGCCTTGGAAAATGCGATATTTTAAAAATATCCGATAATGAGATTGAATTTATGACGGGCACAACGGATTATACCAAAGGGGTGGCGGCTTTACAGGAGCGCTACGGAATACCGCTTGTGTTTGCGACCCTTGGCAAAGCGGGCAGCAGGGCTTATTATAAAGATTTTATGGTGGAAGTCGGCCCGTTTTTACAGGAGCGAACGATAGAAACTACAGGGGCCGGGGATACCTTTGAAGGCTGCGCGTTAAATTATATTTTAGACCATGGCTTAGATGGGCTTACGAAAGAGGATTTGACGCAGCTGCTTACGTTTGCAAACGCGGGAGCTTCGATTATAACGACCAAAAGGGGCGCGCTTAAAGTTATGCCAAAGCCGGAGGAAATACGGCAGCTGATCTCGGATAGAAAGGGATAATGGCTTCGGATAAAAAAGAATAAAGGCAGATAGTTTACAGGCAGGTATACCCGTGGGCATAAATGGGATTTTGAAAGGAGACTAGGACAATGGGAAAGGCACAAGAGCGGTTTAAGGAGCGGCTGGCTGTCCATCATGACGAGCTGCGCTGGTTGTATATGGAGTTGTATGACAACAGCGATATGTTTGCGGAATTATGCGACACGATGCATGAATACGCGGTTGGCCGTGATGAAGATTTACAGGAATTAGACCACAAGAGGGAACAGGATCCAGACTGGTATCGGAAAAACGACATGCTGGGCATGATGTTATATATTGACAATTTCGCCGGGAATTTAAAAGGCGTAAAAGAAAAACTGGATTATCTGTCATCCTGTCAGGTAAACTGCATTCATTTGATGCCGTTTTTGGAAACTCCAAAGGGGCGCTCCGACGGCGGCTATGCGGTGGCGGATTTCCGTAAGGTGCAGCCGGAGCTTGGGACAATGGATGACCTTGTGGAGCTGTCCAAGGCGTGCCATAAAAAGGGCATGAGCCTGTGTATGGATTTTGTTATGAACCATACGTCGGAAGACCATGAATGGGCGAAAAAGGCGAGGGAAAAGGACGGCGAATATATGAGCCGCTATTTTTTCTATGACGATCCGTCCATACCGCAGCAGTACGACCAGACAGTTCCGCAGGTATTTCCGACGACCGCGCCTGGAAATTTTACATACCTGGAGGAGATCGGGTATCATGTTATGACTACATTTTACCCATACCAGTGGGATTTGAACTACAGAAATCCAAGAGTGTTTAACGAAATGATGTACAATTTCCTGTATCTGGCTAACCAGGGCATGGACGTGATCCGCATTGACGCGGTGCCATACATCTGGAAAGAGCTTGGCACGCAATGCAGGAACCTGCCGCAGGTGCATACGATCGTGCGCATGATGCGTATGATCAGTGAGATTGTATGTCCGGGCGTGCTGCTTTTGGGTGAGGTTGTCATGGAGCCGGAGAAGGTCGTGCCATATTTCGGAACGGTGGAAAAGCCGGAATGCCATATGCTGTATAATGTAACGACGATGGCGACTACCTGGCACAGCGTAGCGTCCAGGGACATACGGCTTTTGAAAAAGCAGATGGATATCGTAAACGGTCTGCCGAAAGACTACCTGTTTTTGAATTATTTAAGGTGCCACGACGACATTGGCTGGGGGCTGGATTATAAGACCCTGGAAGAATGGGGGATGTATGAGGTTTCCCATAAGCGTTTTTTGAATGACTATTTTACCGGAAAATTTGAATACAGCGGCAGCAGGGGCGAGCTTTACAACGACGACCCGGTTACCCAGGACGCGCGTTTTTGCGGGACGACGGCTTCTATGTGCGGGGTGGAAAGCGCAATTTACGAGCGGGACGAGCCAAAGCTTACGGATGCGATCAAACTTGTGCTGACACTCCATGCCTATATGTTTACCCAGTCCGGAATCCCGATGCTCTACAGCGGGGATGAGATCGGCCAGTTAAATGACTACCAGTACAAAGAAGAGGAAGACAAACGCGTGGATTCCAGATACATCCACCGCGGTAAGTTCCAGTGGAATTTAGCGGAGCTGAACGAAAAGGAAGGCACCGTACAAGAGCAGATCTTCAGCGGGCTTTCAAAGCTGGAAAAGATCCGGAAAGAGCGGGATGTGTTTATGAGCGACGCGGCGGTTTATACGTATGATGTGAAGGATGTTTCGATCTTAGGCATTCTGCGTGAAAATGAATCCGAGCGGTTTATCGGGCTGTTTAATTTTCATAATGAGCCGCGTACGGCTTGGATGGATGAGCCGGGGGTTTATACGAACCTGATGACGGGCGAAGAGATCACAATGCGGGATGTTGTGCTTGCGGGGCATGATTTCTTGTGGGTTTCGAAGAAGAAGGAGTAGGAAGCAGTTGTTTAACCTGGATAAATTCATTGATCAATTTGTAATTATGCGAAACGAGTCCATGTTTCAAGCCGATATCGACGCAAACAGCGAAAGGCTGGCTTTGGCGATCGAACATAAAAGCGTGCTTGTGATCGGCGGCGCGGGCAGCATCGGCAGCTCTTTTATCAGGGCTGCGCTGCCGTATCGTCCATCGGAGCTATACGTTGTAGATACAAATGAGAATGCGCTGGCGGAGCTTACAAGGAGCCTTCGAAGCTCTGGAGAATTTGTGCCGGAGGTTTATTTGCCGTATCCAATGGATTACAGCGCGAAAGCGTTTAAACGGATGTTTTTGGCGCATACTCGTGCAAACGGGGAGCCTGGTTTTGATATTGTGGCGAATTTTTCCGCGCATAAGCATGTCCGGTCTGAAAAGGATATTTACAGCATCGAGGCGCTGCTTCGAAATAATGTGATCCATGCGCGCTTTTTGCTGGATTTGTTAGAAACCGCGCCGCCGGAATGTTATTTTTGCGTGTCCACGGATAAGGCGGCGAACCCGGTAAACATTATGGGAGCGTCCAAACGGATCATGGAGGATCTGATCTTTTCTTATTCGACCTCTTTTCCGGTAAAAACGGCAAGGTTTGCGAACGTGGCGTTTTCAAACGGTTCGTTGCCGGCTGGCTTTTTGGAACGGATCAGCCGTTTGCAGCCATTGTCCGCGCCCCTTGACGTAAAGCGTTATTTTGTGTCGCCAAAGGAATCCGGGCAGATCTGTATGCTTGCGACGATGCTTGGCAAAAACCGCGCGATCTTTTTTCCAAAGCTGGAAGAAAGCTCTATGATGACATTTGATAAGATCGCAAGGCTGCTTTTAAAAGAGCATGGCTATGAAGCGTTGGAATGCGCGTCGGACGAAGCCGCGATCCAACAGGCGAAGGCGTTTCGGAATCATTTGGAAAACGGGAAATTAGATACGTGGTATCCGGTGCATTTCTCCAAATCGGACACGTCGGGAGAGAAAGCCTTTGAGGAATTTTATACAAAGGACGAAAAAGTGCGACTGGACGCTTACCGGTCCCTGGGCGTGATCGAAGATAAGCCTGCGCCAGAGAGGGCGGCGGTTACAGGGCTTGTGGATTCTTTGGACGCGGCGTTTGAAATGCCAGGAATAAACAAAGCGGCGATCGTGAAGCTTATCCAGGAGTATTTGCCGAATTTTGCGCATATAGAAACGAAAAAGGGATTGGACGCGAAAATGTGAATTGATCATATTATATTATAGTCATATCATATTATAGTCATATCATAGTCTCTGTCTTTTTGCAAAGTGGCAGGGGAAAGAAAAAAGGAGTGCGAGCTTTGATACCTTTAGCAGTGCCGGATCTTACGGGCAACGAAAAAAAATACTTAAACGACTGTATCGACACGACCTATGTCAGCTCTGTAGGCACGTATGTAAACCGCTTAGAAGAAATGGTGGGAGAGGCTACAGGCTCCCGCCTTGCCGTTTGCACTTCCAGCGGGACGACAGGGCTTCACGCCGCGTTGACGGCTGTGGGAGTGGGGCATGGGGACCTTGTGATCCTTCCGACTTTTACGTTTATCGCGTCCGCGAACGCGATCCGACATTGCGGAGCAAAGCCATGGCTGTTTGACATTGACCCGTCTACCTGGTGTATTGACGTTTCCCAGGTGGAACGTTCGTTACAGGAAGAATGCACCGTTTCCATTGATTTAAATGGAAAGAAAACCGTCACGCATTCTGCCACGGGACAGCGCGTTGCGGCCATCATGCCGGTCTACACCCTTGGGAATCTGCCCGATATGTCAAAGCTTCATGAATTGGCGGGGCAATATGGTCTGCCATTGATCGCGGACGCTGCCTGCGCTATAGGGGCAAACTATTGGGATGAGGCGGCAAACGAGTCAAAACGGCTTGGGCGGCTGGCGGATTTATCGGTTTTTTCTTTTAATGGAAATAAGACCATAACCTGTGGCGGAGGCGGAGCGGTGGTAGGCGCCAATGAGCGGCAGTTAGCGCATGTGAAGCATCTTACAACTACCGCGCGGGTGTGGCCGGATTATGATTTTGACGAGGTTGGATTTAACTACCGTATGACCAACATCCAGGCCGCGGTGGGCGTTGCCCAGATGGAACGGCTGGATCGGTTTGTAGGGCGTAAGCGGGAAATCCGAAAATGGTACAAGGACTCCCTCTCGTCTTACTCCGATTCGGCAGGCGTTTCGTTGTTTCCGGACACCCGGGGATGCAGCTGTTGGTTTTCCGGCATTGTGTTAGGCAAGGGGCAGGGATTTAAGCAGGCGAAGGATGTCTGCGAAAGATTAAAGGAGCGCGGCATAGAAGCAAAGCCTTTTTGGAAGCCGGTGCATTTGCAGGCCCCATACGCGGATTGTCCGGTGGCAAAAAAAGAAGGCGGGACTTCTACGGATGTGGCGGATGGCCTGTGGGATCGGATCGTCACGCTGCCCTGCTCGACGAATATTACGGATGGAGAGCTGGAAGCCGTGAGTGATGCGGTAAGGGAGATATTGTTGGGGCAAAGCAGGGGATAGTCTGGATTTCCCCTTGACTTTCCCACTCATTTTTGTTAAAGTAAATCTAAGTACAAAGGGAGTAGCTTATGCGTGTATATCCCACGCATAACATATTTCGTCAGTACGGGATTTTTCCCCGGAATATGTTTGAAAAAAGCGAGACTTTTACTGCAAATTTTGTTTGCAGGAGAAGTCCGTTTTCCTGCAAACATAGATTTAGGAGGGAAAAATGTCTGTTTTCATTCTCATTATTTTAGCGGCAGGTTTTTTTGCATTGCTTAAGGGAGCCGATATCTTCGTGGATGGCAGCGCTGCCCTTGCAAGAAGCTTTCATGTGCCGTCTTTGATCATTGGATTGACGATCGTCGCTTTAGGCACAAGCGCGCCAGAGCTGGCGGTCAGCATATCCGCTGCATTGCAGGGATCTAACGAAATTGCGCTTAGCAATGTGGTTGGATCGAATATCTTTAACCTGTTGTGCGTCTTGGGCGTATGTGCGCTGATTTATCCATTACCCGTAAACAAAGGAATATTAAAAAGAGATTTTTTGCTGTCCATTGCCGTGACGGTATTTGTGCTGCTTGCGGCGGGCGGTGAAACGCTTTTGAACGGTCGGCTGTTTTCGTCTGGCATGGAGGAGCCAGCCGGGATGGTAAGCCGGATGGCCGGAGGGATTTTGATCGTTTTATTTATCGCTTATATCGCATATCTTATATACGACGCGAGAAAAAATCCAGGCGGGGAGGAAAAAGGGGAAACGATTCCAATCTGGAAGAGCCTTTTGCTGATCTTATTTGGACTGATTTGCGTTATCGGAGGCGGCCAGGCGGTCGTATATAGCGCAAAGGAGATCGCCAGGGCGTTTGGCATGACGGAAACGCTTATCGGGCTTACGGTGGTAGCGATCGGAACATCGCTGCCGGAGCTTGCGACTTCGGCGGTTGCGTCCAAAAAAGGACAGACGGAGCTGGCGGTCGGAAATGTCATAGGGTCAAATATTTTTAACATGATGTTCATATTGGGCACATCGTCTTTTTTGAATCCGGTGGCGGTGAACGTTGCGTCGGTTTATGATATGCTGATCCTGACATTTGTAAGCCTGCTGACGCTTGTATTCGCTTTTACCGCAAAAAAAATAGGAAGGATAGAGGGAGCTGTTATGATCGCGGTTTATGCCGCGGCTATGGCCTTTGCGGTTATGCGTTGACGCTTCGCCTTTCAATTTACTTTTTGCGTTTGAAATAAGAAATAACAGGGACAAAAAACGAACCTGTCCCTGTTATGGATTTCTATGCATGGTTTTGACTGGCTTATTTGGAAAACAGCATGCCAAAAAGCAGATAAAATACAGGCTGGTGGATCAGGTAGATTTCCAGCGAATGCCTTCCAAGCCATTCCAGAGGCTTTGCCCTGCTTGGAAGGAAATAGCGCAGCAGATTTTTTTTCGCTAATAACTGGTGCAAAAAATAGCCGCAGACAAACAAAAAGCTCCAGGGGAACAGGGAAAAATAATCTGTGGAAAAAAAGCCGTCCATAGGAAATCCCAAATAAGCGGTCAAAAGGTTTTTGCGCCAGCCATCCGGCAGGCGTATCCAATGGAATCCGCCAAATCCCAGAAATCCTTCGTTGACGTCTCTTGTAAGGGCAAATAGGAAAAAAGCGCATACAAGCCCAAGGATCGGGTTTAATTTTTTTAGAATATGCTCTAACGGGACCATCAGCAGCATGCAAGAGCCGATCAGGGTTAATACGCCAAACCAGACGATAGTTTCGGGAGTGGCGATCTGGGTGACAAGGGTGATCAGGAAGCCAAATAGGAAAATGCAGGCGCCTCTCCATTTCTTTTGTCCCAAAGGCTGGCAGAAGCCGGACAGTAGGATAAATGTCCAGCAAATGCTCTGTTGCCAGAGGTATGCGCTGTTTGTCCGGTACCATTGCCAGTCAAATCCAAACAGGTAAACCAGGTCCCAAACCGCATGGTAGAGGAGCATGCTAAGGAGGGTAAATCCTCTGATCGCGTCTAGCATATGGTATCGTTTGGACATTTTGCGGCCTCCTTTGCGTGTTTATTATAAGAAAATATAAGTTAGCGGGTTAAATATGGAAGCATTTGCGGATTTTTTTCTGCTGTCCGAGCACGAGAATGGACTGTCCGCCCTTTAAAAGCATATCTGGCGTGATATCCATGCTTAGCTCGTTGTTTTTTCGAATGCCAAGGATGTTGATGCCATATTTTTTTCGCAGATCCAGTTCTGAAACCGAACGGCCGTCCCAGTCCGAAGGGATGGAAAGTTCTACGATGGAATGGTCGCGGTCTAGCTCGGTGTAATCTAAGATACTGTCAGAGGTGCAGCGGATCGCAGTCCAGGCGGCAAGCTGCTTTTCCGGATAAACGACTTCGTCCGCCCCGTTGCGCAGCAGGAATTTTTCCTGCACTCCCCGCGAGGCCCTGGCGATTACCTTTGTGGCGCCAGATTCCTTTAACAGGGAAGCGGTTTCCAATGAGTTTTGAAAGTTATCTCCGATTGCGACGATGCATGCGTCAAAGTTGCGCACCCCAAGGTCCGCGATGAAATTTTCATTCGTGCTGTCTCCGATCAGCGCGTTGGTCACATAGGGCAGGATGGCGTTTACTCGTTCTTCATTGATGTCCACAGCCATAACCTCGTGGTTTAATTCGTTTAATTCTTTTGCGATATGCCGTCCAAAACGGCCAAGGCCGATAAGTAAGATGGATTTCATAATGTCTCCTTTCACGTATTGAAAAAAATTTGTTTTTGGTTTATCCGACTGTCATCTTCTCCTGCGGGTACATGGACGCTTTTGTTTTTTTGGAGGAGACGGTTGCAAAAATCAAGGTAAGCCCGCCAACTCTGCCAAAATACATAAGCAGCATTAATAAAATGCGGGATATAAGCCCGAGCTTTGTAGTGATGCCAAGCGTAAGCCCGGTGGTGCCAATCGCGGAGGCGGTTTCAAACAGGCATGCCATAAGCGGCAGTCCTTCGATCTCGCTGATCGCAAAGGCGCTGGATAAAAAAAGTATGATGTACATCGTTAAGATGGTTGCGGCGTTGCGTATAGCATCTTCCGAAATCCGGCGTTTGAAGCAGTGTACATAGCTTTTTTGCTGAAAAACGCAGACCGCCGTGGAAACAAGGACAATAACGGTTGTTGTTTTCATGCCGCCGGCAGTCGAGCCAGGGGAGCCGCCGATCAGCATTAACAGGATCATCATTGCGATGCCATTGTCATTCATCTGATTAAAATCTACCGTGTTGTACCCGGCTGTCCGCGTCGTTACGGACTGGAAAAAGGAGCAGAGCAGGCGTTCCTTTAAATCCAGGTCTGAAAACTCTAAAAAGAAAAAAAACAGCGCGGGCAGCAGGATCAGCAGTAATGTGGTAAACAGGATTGCCTTACTTTGCATTTGGTATTTCTGGAAATGGAATTTGTTTGTGCGGATGTCATCCCATGTCAAAAACCCAATGCCGCCAATGATGATCAGCGCCATGATCACAATATTTACAAGCGCGTTTCCGGAAAAAGACGTCAGGGAGGAAAATGGCTCTTTTACGCCCATCAGGTCAAACCCTGCGTTGCAAAATGCAGAGATGGAATGGAAGATACTGTACCAAATGCCCTTTGCCAGTCCAAATTCCCTGCAAAACGCAAAAGATAAAGCAAACGCGCCTGCAAGCTCGAATAAAAAGGTCATGATAAAGATAAATCCGGTCAGTTTTATAATGCCTGCGACCCTTGGGGCGGAAATAGCTTCCTGCATAATGCTTCTTTGCTTTAAGCCGATCTTTTTTCCAGAGGCGATAACCGCCGTAACGGCAATTGTCATAACGCCCATGCCGCCGATCTGTATCAAAAGCAGGATAATGGCCTGGCCAAAGGACGACCAGTAGGTCGCGGTATCCTGTACAGCTAAGCCCGTGACGCATACGGCGGACACGGCGGTAAACAACGCATCGGAAAAGGAAGCGCCGCCTAAGCCCCTTGAAGCAAACGGAAGCATCAAAAGCAGGCTTCCGATCAGGATAACAGCCGCAAACCCCAGTAGGATGATTTGGGGTGAAGAGATTCTTTTTGTATATTTGTCCATAGTTTCCTCCCTCGTTTTGCCTGGTAATGGTTACCGCTTCGCATTTGGCCTTGCTATAACGCTTGACTTTATCATACAGACTTTACAGTCAATGCAAAGTCCTGGGCTGAACGGTAACTAATGATGAACTGTATTGTATTATGCATCAAAACAGAAAAAAAGGAAAGACTTTCTGTGAAATTTATGCTACAATACAGTAAACTTCATTTACCGATATAGAGGATCATAAAAAAGGAGTGTGATGTTATGTCGTTGAACAAAGAAGATTTATTGGCGATCAGCCAATTGCTGGATACCAAATTAATGCCGATTCAAAGCGATGTGCAAGGCATGAAGGCGGAGATCCAAGGATTGAAAGCAGAGCAGCAAGAGATGAAGGCGGAGATCCAGGGATTGAAAGCAGAGCAGCAAGAGATGAAAGCGGAGATCCAGGGATTGAAGGCAGAGCAGAAGGAGATGAAAGCGGAGATCCAGGGATTGAAAGCGGAGATCCAAGGATTGAAAGCAGAGCAGCAAGAGATGAAGGCGGAGATTCAAGGATTGAAAGCAGAGCAGCAAAGGATCAATCTGATCATTGAAAATGAAATTCGGCCTGACATTAAGGCGCTTGCAGAAAATTATATGCCTGCTGCGAAAAAATATGAAAAAGCTACAGCGGATATGGAAGGGATGCAAATGGACATGGATGTTATGAAGCATGTTGTAGCGGAGCATAATGAGAAATTAAAAAGGATTTCCTTAATTTTATAAAATGAAGCTTTTATATAAAGCGCTTTTTACGCGGCATGGTTTTGAATGGAGGAAGAGATGAATTTTAAGGATGAAAAAGACTATATTATGCGTATTATAAAAGAGCTGGCTGGCGTGCTTTTTTCTTTGATGCTTGGAAAGCAATATCAGGCGGTAGAGCTGCCAGAAGATAATCAGTTTGAGGTTTCCGGGAAATCACTGGAGGAATTAAAACGGATGGTTGACCAGGGGGATATGAATGAAGCGGAAAACAGGTTGCTGGAAGAGATTGATTACACGAAAAAAGAGGAGGTTCTTGCAGCCGTTTTATTTTATGAGTACATAGGCGAAAAAGACGAGGACTTTTTAAAAGCCCATAACTATTCCAAAAAAGAAGCGCTTGAGGGGATGAAAATGCTGGCGAGGAGGGCGGGATATGGCGATGTGGGAAACATATTGTCGGAAATTTAAGCTGGATTCCAAAGCTTTCCGCTTAGATAGCGGCTTTGTCTAAAGCGGAAAGCGTTTTGAATCTTTGGTTTACAGCTTTGGTTTACAGCTCCTGTAATTTTAGCGAGGAAAATCGCGTATGCAGGTCGTTTGCAAGGGCGCGTCCTTTGACAACGACCGCGTAGTCCCGGCTTTGCTCCAGCAGATAGTAGCCTCCTCCAGTAAAATCGTCTAAATTTCCGTTGCTGCAACAAATAAAATAACCGTCCTCCAGTGGCAGGTCTTCCATTGTAATAGAATGGATATGCGTGTCGATCAAGTTGACCTGCAATTCGTAGGCGATCCGAAAATTGCTGGTGTCATCAAGCGTGCAATAGACTTCTTTGTTTCCGACGACTTTTTTTAATTGTTCATACATAGCCAGGTTTCCCGAAGAAACCTTTCCAAGCTGGGAATTGATCGTCCCTATTTTCGCGGAATATAACCCGGTCGGCACAAACAATGCGACGCAAAGCAGGCAGGCGGTTATAAGGCGTAGATTTTGGAGCCTTCCTCTGGCAAAGGAGAGAAGCAGGCTCAAGGTGAAATAACCAATGGCTGCAATGGGTATGCACCAATGCATCGCAAATTTTTTTGCAAATATCCGGTAAAACCCAACGCCCGCCGCGCAAAAGGAGCGGTAGTGCCAGGAGCCGGTTATTTTTTGCAGGTTTAAATATAAAATAAAGCTAAGCGCGGCGTATAAAAGCAAACAAAAAAGGCTGGATAGAAAAAAGCGTCTGTCCTTGGCGCTTTGCGTAAGCTCCAGAAATCCAAGCAGCAGTAAAATGCCAATCACGCATTCGTCGTAGCGGGTGTATATAAAATAGCTTAGATCGGCGTTGGACGAAAGGTTCGTGATCGAAGCCGGATCGATCAGACTGATGGCGGAAATTAAAAACGTCCCGATGGCGGAAAGCAGCGTAAACAGGTAAAAAAATGTGTGCCGCTCTGTTTTTTTTTCGTGGAATGCGCGGTAGACGCGCCGAAAACAGCTGGAAAGTCCCCAAAAAAGTACGCCAAGCGTAGAAGTCATAAGAGCCCACAGCTGCCCGCCAAGGGAGAAAGCTAGGTTTTGCCAGCCTTTTAACGTGAAAAGGGACAGCAGATGTTCCTTTTGCGCGCCCATTCCGTTTTTGGGTTTTAACCCAAAGCCTTCTATCATGCAAAGGTAGGTCTTGATGTTGACATTCCAAAATAAGATCAATATAAGCGGCAGCGTCAGCGCAAAAAACTGCTTCCAGCCGATCGCGTCTGTTAAGCGCAAAAACATTGCCATTAAAAAATAGGCGGTGACGATGCCGATGGTGCGGTTGTGGGTGATGTAGCATGCCCCTATGCACAGGCTAAGCAGCATAGCGCGGCCTGTGCTTGGCAGCTGCTCGAATTTTAAAAACGCAAAAAGCGCCAGCCAGACGCAAAGATATAAAAACGTTTCGCTCCATGCGATCGCGCCCTGCGTAATATAAGACGAATACATGTTTACGGTAAAGGATAAAAAAAGCAGCCGATAAGGGCTTATTTTTGGAAACAATATCCGGGCGCATAAAAAGCTAAGGAGGAAAGAAAAAATGGCAAAAATCCCGTTTAATACGATCGCGGCCTTATACATAAAATACAGGTTGTGAGAGAGCCAAAATAACGGGACTAAAACCAGGCTGTACCCATAGGAGTACCAGTTCATATGCCCGCTTAACACATCCGACCAGTCGTGCCCGGTAAAGAGCGCGGCATGCGCCCAATAGCCATATTCGTCGTTTCGGATGGCAAGCACATTCGTCTGGCGGATATACCAGATGCGGGAAATAAATATCAGGATGGAAAATAAGAAAAAGAAAAGCGTAAGCGTACGCCCAGTGTGTTTGTTTGTCATGCGTTCCACATTGGAACCGTCTTTTATAATCGCCTCTTGCATGGGTTGTTTTGAACCTTTCAAAATGATTGCTTTTATACTCACGAGCGATAAAGTTTACCATATGACTCAAGATAACAACGCTCGTGAGTCGGCGTTATTGGCAAATTTTAGTGATCGTGAGTATAAATTGTTTTTACATCTGGATATGATTATACAAAAAAATAGAAAAAAAATAAAGGATTTTTAAGAAAAACACAGAATTTTAGAATAGGAGGCAAAAAGGGGGAGTTTTTACATGGTGATAAGGGAACAAATGGAAATGCGGGAGCATAAGATCTTAAGCCCATACGCTTCCTTTAGTGACTGCTCTCGCGGGAGGGAAATGCCAGAGGAGCAATGCGATATCCGTCCGCTGTTTCAGCGTGACAGGGACCGGATCCTCCACAGCAGGGCGTTTCGCAGGTTAAAGAACAAGACCCAGGTGTTTTTAACGCCAAAAGGCGACCATTACAGGACGCGCATGTCCCATACCTTAGAGGTGTCTCAAAATGCCCGTACGATCGCAAAGGCGCTGCGCCTAAATGAAGATCTGGTGGAGGCGATCGCGCTTGGGCATGACCTTGGGCACGCGCCGTTTGGACACGCGGGGGAATATGTGCTAAACCGTCTTTGTGAAGGGGGATTTCGGCATAATGAGCAAAGCGTGCGCATTGTGGAAAAATTAGAAAAGCATGGGTTGGGGTTAAACCTTACCTGGGAGGTGAGGGATGGCATATTAAACCATCAGATGAGCAAAACGCCGTCTACGCTGGAGGGCAAGATCGTGCGCCTTTCGGATAAGATCGCTTACATCAGCCATGATGTGGACGACGCGATCCGTGCGGGGATTTTGTGCGAAAAAGACATTCCCGCAAAATTTACAGATATTTTGGGCACATCGGTACGTATGCGCCTCAATACTTTGATACATAATATTGTAACGAACAGTATGGACAAGGATGATATTTTAATGTCAAAAGAGGCTGCGGAGGCGATGAAAGGGCTGCGCCAGTATATGTTTGACCATTTGTATCACAACCCAGTTGCAAAGGGAGAGGAGAATAAAGCAAAAGAGCTGCTGGAAAGGCTGTATGCCTATTACATGAAAAATCCAGATAAGATGCCGCGGCAGTTTACGGATATGATCGCGGCGGGAGAGAAAAAAGACCGGGCGGTTTGTGATTACATCGCGGGGATGACAGACCAGTATGCGATCGCGAAATTTAGTGAATATTTTGTCCCGGTCCAGTGGCAGCGTTAACCGCTGCCTTGAAAGGAGCCAGGCAGATGCCGCGTTATTCAGATGAATTAATTGAAGAAGTGCGTTCCGCAAACGACATTGTGGATGTGATCTCTGGATATGTAAAGCTGCAAAAAAAAGGCAGCAACTATTTCGGGCTTTGTCCGTTCCACAATGAAAAAAGCGCGTCCTTTAGCGTATCGCCGGCCAAGCAGATGTACTATTGCTTTGGCTGCGGGGCGGGCGGAAATGTAATGACGTTTTTAATGGAATATGAAAATTACACATTTCCAGAGGCGATGCGCTCGTTGGCGGACCGGGCGGGGATACGCCTGCCTGTTGAGGAGCTAACGGCGCAGGAAAAGCGGGAGTCCGATTATCGGATGAAGCTGTTTGAAATAAATAAGGAGGCCGGAAAATATTATTATTCGCTGCTGCGAAGCGGTCGCGGCGCCCATGCGTTAGATTATTTTCGGGGGCGCGGGCTGTCAGATGAAACGATGAAAAAATTTGGGCTTGGATACGCGGATAAATACAGCGATGACCTCTACCGGTATTTAAAGTCAAAGGGCTATCCGGACGGCATGTTAAAGGATTCGGGGCTGATATCCCTTCATGAGACAAGGGGCGCGCAGGATAAATTTTGGAATCGCGCCATGTTTCCGATTTTAAATGTGCACCATAAGATCATAGGCTTTGGCGGAAGGGTGATGGGCGAAGGGGAGCCAAAGTATTTAAATTCGCCGGAAACGATGATCTTTGATAAGGGCAGGAACCTGTACGGGCTAAATCTCGCAAGAAGCTCCAGACGGCAGGGGATGTTGTTGTGTGAAGGGTATATGGACGTGATCGCGCTGCACCAGGCTGGCTTTGACAATGCGGTCGCTTCCCTTGGAACGGCATTTACAAGCGGCCATGCAAGCCTGCTTAAGCATTATACAAAAGAGGTGACGCTGACTTTTGACAGTGACGGGGCGGGGGTAAAGGCCGCGCTTCGGGCGATCCCGATTTTAAAGGAAGCGGGGCTGACCGCAAGGGCGCTTACGATGAAGCCCTATAAAGATCCGGATGAATTTATCAAGGCTCTCGGGGCGGAGGCTTACCAGGAGCGGATCGATCAGGCGGAAAACAGCTTTTTGTTTGAAATCCGGATTTTGGAGCAAAATTATAATATGAATGACCCGGAGGGGAAAACATCTTTTTATAGAGAGGCTGCCAGAAAGCTGCTGGAATTTACAGAAGAGGTGGAACGGAATAATTATATAGAAGCCATCGCGTCAAAATATCAGATCGGATACGAAAATCTGCGCAGGCTTGTTGGAAGCGTCAGCATGCAGGCGGATGCGACGCGCAAACTTACCAAACGAAAATCCGGCGTTCATGAAAAAGAAGCAAAGGGAGAGGAGGGAATCAAAAAATCCCAGAAGCTTCTTTTAACCTGGCTAAGCGAAAAGCCCGCGCTGTACCCGCTTTTAAAAGAGTACGTCACGCCGGAGGATTTTACAGATGAAATTTGCAGGCGCACGGCGAAGGCTTTGTATGAGCAGCTGGAAAGCGGGCAGCTGAACCTGGCGCAGATACCGAGCCATTTTGAAAACATGCAGGAGCAGCGGGAGACCGCGGCGGCGTTCCATCAGACAATACAGGCTGTCAACACAAAAGCGGAGCGGGAGCGTGCGTTAAAGGATACGGTGATCAAGCTAAAGGAAAACCATCTTCAAATGCTGCGTGAAAATCACGAGCTTTCGGGAATGCAAGAAAGGTTCCAGCAGATGGTCGAAGAGAAAAAAATGTTGGAACGATTGCGAAAAAAGGAATTTCGGATACCGGACGAATGCACTTAGACCGCAATAAAGACAAGAGAGGATGAAAAAATGGCAAAAATGCAGGAAAACAGACAGAAAAATAAAAAAACAGAAAAGCCAGTGCGCGGACATGACGCACAGCAGCATGCCGCGATCGACCAGCAGAAATTTTTGGAGATCTTAACGTCCCTGGTGGAGCGGGCGAAAAAGAAGAAAAATATGCTCGAATACCAGGAGATCAACGACGCATTCCAGGGAATGAATCTGTCCCCGGAGCAGTTAGAAAATATTTTAGATTATATGGAAGCCCACAATGTGGACGTGCTTCGGATCTCCGACGATGACGATGACCTTTTGATCGACGATGAGGACGATGTAGAGGTTGAAAATATAGACCTGACAGTGCCGGATGGCGTGAGCATCGAAGATCCGGTGCGCATGTATTTAAAGGAAATCGGAAAAGTCCCGCTGCTTAGCGCGGAGGAGGAGATCGACCTTGCCCAAAAGATGGAGGAAGGCGTTCTTGCCCATGAAAAGATCGTCATTTTGCGGGGGCGCATGGAGAATGCGCCGTCCCAGGAGGAAATTGACGATCTGGAGATGGAGATCCGTAAGCTGACAAAGGAAAAGGATATCGGAGAGATCGCCAAAAAACGGCTGGCGGAAGCAAACCTTCGTCTGGTTGTCAGCATCGCAAAGCGTTATGTTGGGCGCGGAATGCTCTTTTTGGATCTGATCCAGGAGGGCAATCTTGGTCTGATCAAGGCGGTGGAAAAATTTGATTACCGAAAAGGATATAAATTTTCCACCTATGCGACCTGGTGGATCAGACAGGCGATCACAAGGGCCATCGCGGACCAGGCCAGAACCATCCGCATTCCGGTGCATATGGTGGAGACGATTAACAAATTGATCCGGGTTTCCAGGCAGCTGTTGCAGGAATTGGGGCGCGAACCGACTCCGGAAGAGATCGCGGTGGAAATGAATATGCCGGTGGAACGTGTCCGAGAGATCTTTAAAATTTCCCAGGAGCCGGTTTCTTTAGAGACTCCGATAGGCGAAGAGGAGGATTCCCATCTCGGGGATTTCATACAAGATGACGCGGTTCCAGTCCCGGCGGACGCCGCGGCGTTTACGCTGTTAAAAGAGCAGCTTGGAGAGGTGCTTGGCACGTTAACCGAGCGTGAGCAAAAGGTTTTGACCCTCCGGTTTGGCCTGGAGGACGGCAGGGCGCGGACGTTAGAGGAAGTCGGAAGAGAATTTAACGTTACCCGTGAGCGCATCCGCCAGATTGAGGCAAAGGCTTTGCGAAAGCTGCGCCATCCGAGCAGGAGCCGGAAGCTGAAAGATTATCTGGAGTAGTTTTATGCAGAAATTATCCAAGAGACTGGAAGCGGCGGCAGAGCTTATTTCGTTAAAGGGCGGCATTGTAGCGGATATCGGCACGGACCACGGCTATCTGCCGGTGTATCTGATTCAAAGCGGCAGATGTAAAAGCGCGATCGCGCTGGACGTAAATAAAGGCCCATTGGAGCGGGCGAGGCAGTATATTAAAAAAAACCGGCTGGAGCTGGTGATACAGACGCGCCTGTCGGATGGCTTTGCGGCGCTAAAGCGGGGGGAAGTTAACAGCGTGGCGATTACGGGAATGGGCGGCAGCCTGGCGGTGCAGATATTGGAAAATGGCATGGAGCAGCTGTCTGCGGTAAAAGAGCTGGTGATCGGGGCGCAGTCTGACATTTTAAAAGTACGAGAATTTTTATATTGTAATGGAATATACATCGATAAAGAGGATCTGGTGTATGAGGACGGCAAATTTTACCCTTTGCTCCATGGGGTATGGGAAAAGCCGGCGTACTGGCAGGAGGCGGGTTACATACCATTTCAAAAAGAACTGCGAAAAAAGCTGCCGGACGCTTCACTTTACCGTAAGACGCTGTGCCAGTATGGGGAATATCTGCTGTATAAAAAAGATCCCGCGCTTTTTAAACTGTTAGGGAGGGATGAAAAAATAAAGAGGCGGATTTTGGATTCCTTAAGCCGCACTCGGCAAAAAGAAGCGGCCAAGAGCAGGCAGGCGGAATTAGAAGCGCAGTTAAAAGGGATTTTGGCGTTTTTGGATTTTTTTAATAAATAAGGAGGTGTGGGATTTATGGAATGTGAAAAGGTGATCGACATCCTGCAAAAGCAGGCGGCGGAAACGTATGCGCTGGAATGGGACAATGTCGGGCTGCTTGTGGGAAGCAGGGATAAGGAGGTAAAAAAAATCTACATCGCGCTGGACGCTACGGATGAGGCGATAAAAGAAGCCATAGAGCAGGGAGCGGATATGCTGCTGACCCATCATCCGCTGATTTTTCGCGGCATAAAGCGCGTGACGCAGGATGATTTTATCGGAAGAAGGGTGATGGAGCTGGTTCGCGCGGACATTTCGTATTATGCGATGCATACCAATTTTGACGTGATGGGCATGGCGGAGATTTCCGCAGAAAAAATGGGCTTGGCAGACGTTGTCCCGTTAGAAGAAACCTGTGTGGAAGCGGGCGCGTCCCAGGGGATCGGCAGGGTTGGCAGCTTTGCAAAACAGATGACGCTTGGGGAATGCGCCGCTTGCGTGAAATCGGCGTTTGGCGTGGAGCGGGTAAAGGTATTTGGAGATTTCGAAAAAAAAGTGAAGCGCGCGGCAATCTGCCCGGGAAGCGGGGGAAGCGATGTAAAATACGCGCTTTTGGCAGGAGCGGATGTCTATATTACGGGCGATATTGACCATCATACCGGAATTGACGCTGTGGCGCAGGGCATGGCGGTGATCGACGCGGGGCATTATGGGGTGGAGCAGATCTTTATAGAATTTATGGCAGATTATATACGCCGCCATATCCCAGGCGTGGAAGCAGTCGCTCAAGGCAGGGTGGAGCCGTTTTATTATGTATAAACATGAAATATAAAAAATGAACACACATAACAATTGCAATGTAAGAATGAGCATAAAAAAAGGGGTGTATATGTGCCGTGTAGAGATTTTGAATGAAGAAAAAAGTCAGGCGCGGGAATTTCCAAAGGGGACTTCGTTTTTAGAAATTGCCGCTGAATATCAAAAGGATTATGCAAGTACGATCGTACTTGTTATTTTTAATCATAAGCTGCGGGAATTAAACCGCACGCTACAGTCAGACGGGACGCTGGAATTTGTGACGGCGGCAGATCCAAATGGGAGAAAGGCATACCGAAGAAGCCTGCAAATGCTGCTTGGAAAGGCGGTCTTTCAGCTTTTTGGGGCGGATGTGCGGCTTTATATCATGCATTCCCTTGGAAAAGCGCAGTATTGCGAATGGAAGGGGATGGCGGTCACAGACCAGGCGCTTGCAAAGGTGCGGGAGGAAATGCGCCGCTTGATAAAACAAGACATTAAAATCGAAAAAAGCACCGTGCATACGGACGAGGCCATCGCGGTGTTTCATAAATACGGGCTGTCAGAAAAAGAAAAGCTGTTTCACTACCGCAGAAGTTCTTATGTGAATTTATATGAGATGGATGGCTATAAGGACTATTTTTACGGGTATATGGTTCCATCCACCGGCTATCTTTTCGGCTTTGACCTGCAAAAATATGAAGCGGGCTTTGTGTTGGCATATCCAGATGAAAAAACGAAACAGCCGGCAAAATTCGCTCCTTCCGCAAAGCTGTATCATACGTTAATGGAATCCGCGTCCTGGGCCAGGAAAATGCATATCAGCACGGTTGGGGAGTTAAACGAGCAGATCACAGGCGGCAAGGTGCAGGATATCATTTTGTTGCAGGAAGCGGAGATGGAGCAGCGCATCGGCAAGCTGGCGGAGCTGATCTCCAGGCAAAAGGACAAAAAGTTTATCATGATCGCAGGGCCTTCTTCTTCTGGCAAGACGACGTTTTCCCACCGCCTGTCGATTCAATTAAAGGCGCATGGGATGACGCCGCATCCGATCGGGCTGGATGATTATTACGTGGACCGGATTAAGACCCCGTTGGATGAAAACGGGCAGTATGATTTTGAATGCTTAGAAGCGGTGGATTTAGGGCTGTTTAATTCCGATATGAAAAAGCTGCTGGCGGGGGAGATTGTAGAGATGCCCCATTTTAATTTCCAGACCGGGAAGCGGGAGATGAGCGGGAAATGGCTGCGGCTTGGCGCGGAGGACGTGCTTGTGATCGAAGGCATCCACGGGTTGAACGACAAGCTTTCCTATACGCTTCCGGTAGAAACGAAGTTTAAGATTTACATCAGCGCGCTGACGCAGATTAAAGTGGATGAGCATAACGCGATCCCAACGACGGACGGCAGGCTGATACGGCGGATCGTTCGGGACGCGCGCACAAGGGGAAACTCGGCGGAGCGCACGATACAGATGTGGCAGTCGGTGCGAAGGGGAGAGGAAAAAAATATTTTCCCGTTCCAGGAGCAGGCGGACGTGATGTTTAATTCGGCGCTGATCTATGAGCTTGCGGTTTTAAAAATGTATGCGGAGCCTTTGCTGTTTGCGATCTCGCCGGACAGCCCACAGCATGTGCAGGCGAAAAGGCTGCTGAAATTTTTAGATTATTTTTTGCAGGTGCCAAGCGAGGATATACATAGAAATTCGATCTTGCGGGAATTTATCGGAGGCAGCTGCTTTCATGTATAAGTTTTTATGCCAGACGAAGGAAAAACCGGTCCTTTGAAATGGAGCGGTTTTCATAAAATAAAAAAAGCCAGGAATTTTATTTAATAATAATTCCCGGCTTTACTTATTTTATAGGATTCTTCATGATCGTTAACTATTTTTAACTGTTTACCAGATCCATCAGCTTATCCGCCTCATCCGCCATGGACGTAGACGCAAGCTCGCTGTTGCGGGATATTTCGACGTTGCGCTCTACTACGCCGGATATCTGCTCTAAGCCGTCCATTGCGGAAATGACCGTGTCCGCGTTTTCCTTTACCATATCGGAAACCTGCTTTACGTTTTCGCTTGCTTTTTCGATCTCCATCGTCATGTCCTCAAATACTTTGACGGTCTGGTCGGTAATCTTTCGTCCGTTGTTTACGGCGATCAAAGAATTTGTGATCAGCTCGCTTGTTTCCTTTGCAGCCTGTGAGCTTCGGGCGGCAAGCTGTCCGACCTGGGTTGCGACTACGGCAAAGCCTTTGCCCTGTTCGCCGGCGCGTGCGGCTTCGATGGAAGCGTTTAATGATAGCATGTTTGTCTGCTGGGCGATCGCGTCAATTTCCCCGATGATCTTTTCGATTTCCTCAGAGGTGTCGCTGATCTGCTGGATAGAGCTTTCCAGCTGTTCCATTTGTTTCCTGCCATGGCGCATAGAAGAAACGGTATGCTCCGTATCTTCAGAGATCTTTACGGTGACGTCCGCGCTTTCGTTCAGGCCGGAGGTTAACTGCGTCATGATCGCCTTTAAATCGGAAACCGCGCTTTCCTGCTCGTCGGTGCCTTCGTGGATCGCCCTTGCGTTTTCGAGGGTTTCCTTTGACACCTGGCCCAGGCTGTTGCTGATCAGTTTGATATTGTGGATCAGTTCCAGGTTGCTTTCCACATCTTCTTTTTGGTTTTGCAAAAGCTTCCCGTTTTCATCCAGGTTGTTTTTGATGCTTTGCACCATTGTATTGATATTGTCGCTTAAAGCTTTAAATTCCGGGCTGCTGTCCTCCTTTATTACGGTATCGTAATTGCCGGACGCAATCTGCGCCATCCCGTCTCCAATCCGGTTGATCTTATTTACGATCTTATCGTCCACCATATGATTGATCAAAAACAGCAGGATGACGAAAATAACCAGCATGCTGACGGATACGGAAATAGTCTGGCTGAAACGCCCTTTGTAATATTCGCTTGGAGGCATAAAAGTCCCGATCAGCTTGCCTTCGTATTCTTCGGACACATAATACCCTTTTTGACCGTCGATCGTTGTTTTGCCGGAGCTTTTGCCGCCTGTAGGGATGCCCGCGTCGGCTGCGGCGGTTCCGATAAGGGAAGCGTCCGGGTGCGCCAAAATCTGCCCGCTTTCTTTTTCTACTGCGTATATGTAGCCGGTGTCTCCAAAATCGATGCTGTTTAACACAACGTCAATGGAAGTCCCTTCTAATGTGTTTTGCAGGATTTCCGGCTGGATGCCGACTTGAATCACGCCCTTGTCGTCTCTGCGCGCAATGCCCGCGTACTGCATATAAAGCCCTTTGGACGCGTTTTTTTGCGGCTCCTGCACAATCTCTAAGGTCGGGTCATCTATGATCGCAAGAAAAGCAGCAGACTGTTCGCCGCTTCCCATGTCAAAGCCGACGTATTCATTTTGAGAGCTGTGGGTAATGATGCCTTTTTCATCGATGACATGCAGCTCGCTTACCTGCAAGTCGCTCATGACCGCGGACATCCGGTCTGGATCTTCTTTGATCGTAGGGTCGATCTTTAGCATTTCCGCAAACGCCTTTGTTTTTGCGATCGCGTTTTCTCCCAGATCCTCGGTCAGCTGCCTTACGGTTTCTTCATTGCTTGCCAGCTTTTCTTTTACCGTTGCAAGCTTTTCCTGGCTGCTCACCTTATTGCTTGAGCGCGTGACAATAGTTTGCAGCATAAAAATGGCAATGACTGCGATCGCCATCCCAGCTAACATGTAGAGGCATAGGCTCTTCGTGATTTTCTCTTTCATACTGGTTTTCTCCTAATGCAATGCATATTTTAGTGTGCTGATTGCTATTATAGCATAACGCGTCCGTAGAATCAATTTTCTTTTGCGGATTCCGAAAAAAGGTTGTAACCGTTTGGCCGCGCCATTCGCAAAGGCGCCTGCGGCGCTTTCAGTTACCGTTTCGCCCACGGAGAAAAAGACAGAAAAAAATCAAAAAAAATTCACATAATATTGAAAAAAATATATAGAAAAATCACATTCATTATGTTACGATTGGTCTATTGAAAATAAGACAAATTATCCGAAATGAAACGATATGGAGGTCTGTGGAATGGAACAGGAAGACAGCAGTATGATCTTTAAAGAGGAGCTGCAACGGGAGCTGCTTGCGCTTATGGATGCGCCGGATCTGGTGTTTGACAGGACAAAGGGCATAGTGGATCTGATGGTGGACTACCAGGAGCTTTTGATGATGTATAAATGCGCGATCAAAGAAGTGCGGACAAAATTTGAAGTGCTGGATACGGAATTTAGCGTGCGCTTTGAAAGAAACCCAATCAGCGCGATCCGCACAAGGTTAAAGCATTCCAAAAGCACGGCGGACAAGCTTGCGAGAAATGGCATGGCGTTTACATTACATAATATCGAAACGTATGTCAACGATGTGGCGGGCATCCGCGTCATCTGTTCTTATATTGACGACATTTACGAGATCGCAAACGCGCTGCTTGCCCAGGACGACATTACGCTGGTGAATCGAAAGGACTACATTGTATTCCCAAAGCCAAACGGATACCGCAGTTTACACCTGATCGTGAAAGTGCCGGTGTTTTTTGCGAATGAAAAAAGGGACATGAAAGTAGAGGTGCAGATCCGCACGATCGCAATGGATTTTTGGGCAAGCTTAGAGCACCAGTTAAAGTATAAGCAGGACATTCACGACCAGGAGGAGATCGTAAGGCAGCTAAAAGCCTGCGCCGATGTGATCGCCTCCACAGATGAGGAAATGCTTGGCATCCGTCAGAAAATCGAAGCTTGCAGCGACGCGCGCACCGAAGAGGATATTTTACTGGAAAAATTAAGCAAGGTGGATTTAAGCGTATGATTTTTCCAGTAAAATTAGATTGCATCCAGGCGCGGATTGGGATATAATTAAGTAGGGATGATTATTAAGGAAGGAGATTAAAAATGAAAAAAAGAACGATTGGCGGCCTTCTGCTTGCGCTATGCCTGACATTTACAGGCATCGTAGCAGGGGCGCAGGACGTATCCGCAAAAAAGCTAAACAGCGCGAACGAGGCAAAGCAAAAGGCGTTACAAAAGGTGAAAAACCCGGATTATTCCCATGTAAGCAAAGACCATGACGACGGGCAGGTCGTGTATGAGGTGGACCTTGTAAAAGGGAATAAAAAATACGAGATCACCTATCGCGCCGCGGATGGGAAAATGATCGATTATTCGTGGGAAAAGGTTTATGTAGACCCAAAGGCCGGACAAAGCCTGGTTTCCAAGGACAAATGCAAGACGGCGGCAAACCGGAAAGTGAAAAACGGGCAGCTTTTGTCGATGAAATTAAAAACGGACGACGGTATTGACATTTATAAGGTCAAAATGCAAAAAGGCAAAAAATCCTATACGCTAAAATATCACGCAAGGACAGGCGGACTGATCGAGTATGAATGGGAGCTTAAGAATTCCGTCAGCACAGGAGGATCTGCAAATAACTATATCGGTATTAATAAGGCAGAGCAGATCGCCAAAAAAGACGTGCCGGGCGCGACGCTTGTAAAATCCAAGTTCGAAATCGACGATGGCGTTCCGGTATACGAGGTGGAGCTGATCAAAGGCGGCTTAGAATATGAGCTGACCATTCATGCCACGACAGGGGCGATCATAGACCGGGATATTGATGATTAATGAAAAACGCCAGCCAAGGGCATACGATCAAAGCCCTGGCTGGCGTTTTTTATGAAAGAATGGAGCCTTCCTTTGTTATGGCAGCTCCGTTTTGTTTGCCCTGTACCACCACGGTCTGGTAGGGAATTGTGATCCCGTTATTGCGAAACGCCCTAATCAGCGCGGCGCGGATATCGCTGCAAGCCTGGAAGCTGTCGTCCAGGTTGCGGGTCCATATCGTGGATTTTAAGACTACGCCGTTTTGCGTGTAGCCCTTTACAAACACTTTGTTTTCTTCTGTATTTAAGGTCAGTATGTCTTCGATGCATATTTGTTGGAAGATGCGCATTGCCTTTTGGATATCCGTATCGTAGGAAACCTCCACCTCCATAAAATTCCCAATGTTTTCCGTAAAATTGGAGTTGGTAATGACCGCGTTGTCCATAACGGAATTTGGGACGATGCAGCTTTCCCCGTTAAACTGGCGGATGATCGTATGGCGTATCGTAATGTCCATGACAATGCCTTCGGCGATCGTATTGCCGTTTTGGACGACTCTGATTTTGTCGTCCACGTTGTAGGGATTTGACATGGATAAGGAAAAGCCGCTGATCACATTTCCAAGCGCATGCTGCGCGGCAAAGGTCGCGACGGCAATGATCAAAGAGCCGCTTTGCAAAAGGGTCTTGCTGATGTCCTTTGTCACGTCAAACTGCTGGACGAGGGCATATATGACTACAATTACGATCAACAGATTCGTTGCGCTTTTAAAAAAACGCAGATGGACGGAATTGTGCTTTTTCGCCCATAACCGAAAAATCAGGTTGACGATCCGGTTTAATACGAACTCAATTAAGACAAATATGCCGATTTTTAAAAATATGCTCATGATTATTTTACGGTAAGCTTGCTTGCTTTGCTGTCCTTTCCATAATATATGACTCCGTTAAGCTTTTTTATGCTGCGGGCTTTAATATAATACGTCTTTTTGGATTTTAATTTTTTAGTGTTTGTCCGAAAGGTTTTTTTGGACGTTTCGGCAAGCTTTTTGTACGCGCCGTTTTTGGATGTGGCGTAAATTAGCTGGCACTTATCGGCGTTTTGGTCAAGCTTTATTTTCATAGACAGCTTATATTTGCCGTTGCTTTTAAGATTCGAGATCGTAGCGGCTTTTGGGGCATGGTCGCGCTTTATGGCTTCGGTGATAAGGGATGCGATCGTTTTATGCCCTTTTACGGAAGGATGCGGGTCAACGTTTATGTCCGCGCTCGTAAGGCTGCTTAAGTCCATGCGAAAATTCGTGCAGGATGGATCTTCTTTAAAAGGGGAATATACATCGATCAGCGTATAATCCTCTGCGTCAGCGTCAAACGCTTCGTTCATTTCCTTTATGTAAATATCGGCGGTCTCCCCAAGCCCCTGCACGCAAAGAAACGGGTTATACAGGTTTGTGACGTAGATCCTGGCGTTTGGGGCTTTTTCCTTTAGCATGGAAAGGATTGTATCTAGCTTTTCTGGAAAAGCGGCTGTCTGCGCATGAAATTGCGCGTCGTTTTCAAATTCCAAAAGGAGCTGCTTTAGCTTCTGGTAGTATTTTGAGATGGATGTAATGTCAATGCCAGCCATTGGGTTCGCAGGGTCAATGGAGCCTGGGTCAATTTCCAGCTCTTTCATTAAACGATAAATAAATGGCAGCAAAAGGTCGTTCGAGCCGATAGATAATGTGATCACATCCGCCTTTGCCAGATGTTCGTCCGCAACTTCGGAATTTAGGATTTCGATGCAGTCGTTGCTGTCGTCTCCCGTAACCGCGTAGTTGTGGGAGTCTGTTTTTAAAAATCTGCCCACTAGCGCCTGGTAGCTTTCTTTCGGCGCGGTTTTTTGCCCGTCCGAATATCCGTCTAGGGCGTAGCCTGCCGCGATGCTGTCGCCAAACGCTGCGTAGACGTTTTTGCCGGATGCGGCGTTTGCGTAATTGCCGCCGCATACGAAAAATAGACTGCAAAAGACGATGCAAATCAGCGCGGACAGTATGATGGATTTTAGCCGTTTCATGTTTGCCTCCCTTGTGTTTTGTCAATGCTTTTTTTAGATTATAGCACAGACCGCCTTTATTTTACAACCTTTTACAACCGGGTTTTTTGAACTTGCCAGAATTTACCAATCATATTTTTGGCGGGCCTAGCCATACTAACAACAGATAGCAGCCGCGCAAAAAGCTGCTATTAAAAATAGATAAAGGAATTATGGAGGAAGAAACAATGTCAAGCAATTCTAAAAATTCAAACTCTATGGCGGTGCCGGAAGCAAAAGAGGCGATGAAGCAGTTTAAAGAAGAGGTTGCGTCTGAATTGGGCGTAAACTTAAAGGATGGGTATAATGGCGATCTGACATCCAAAGAGGCTGGCTCTATTGGCGGAGAAATGGTGAAAAAGATGATCATGAGACAGGAAGAGCAGATGAAAAACTAAGCATAAAAAAAGATGCCCCAAGAAACAGTGGGCATCTTTTTTTATGCAAGACCCTCATTAAGTTAAAAAAAGTACGGAAACATGCATTTTTTGCTGGTAATTTGAAAAGCGGTATGCTATAATCAGTGAATGACTGTAAATAGCAAGGATGACAGCTTAGGGGCTGCACAGCGTATTCTTAGCTATATTTAAGGAGGAAATAGAAAGAAAATGAGTGTACAGGTCGAAAATTTAGAGAAAAACATGGCGAAGCTTACCATTACAGTTCCTGCTGAATCGTTTGAGAAAGCGATACAGGGCGCATACACCCGGCAGAAAAGCAGAATCAGCATCCCAGGGTTCCGTAAAGGCAAAGTGCCAAGGGCCATGATCGAAAAAGTATATGGGCCGGAAGTGTTTTACGAGGACGCGGCAAATGAAGTCATCAACCGGGAATACCCGCAGGCGATGGATGAAAGCGATCTAGACATTGTCTCCAGGCCGGAGATCGAGATTGTGCAGATCCAAAAAGGCCAGGAATTTGTATTCGAGGCAAAGGTGGCGGTGAAGCCGGAAGTTACATTAGGAGAATATAAAGGGGTTTCCGTTACGAAGGTGGATACGCAGGTAACGGATGAAGAAATAGATGCAGACCTTGAAAACACAAGGAATATGCAGGCGCGTACAGTGGAAGTAAAAGACCGTCCGGTAGAGCAGGGCGATATCGTAGTCATTGATTACGAAGGGTTTGCTGACGGAGTGGCGTTTGAAGGCGGCAAGGATGAAAACCATTCTCTGGAAATCGGTTCACATTCCTTTATCGATACATTTGAAGACCAGCTGGTGGGCAAAAATGCTGGAGATGACGTGGAAGTCAACGTCACGTTCCCGCAGGAGTACCATGCGGCGGAACTGGCGGGAAAGCCGGCTTTATTTAAGGTAAAGATCCATACGATCAAAACGAGGGAGATACCGGAATTAGACGATGAATTCGCTTCCATGGTATCCGAGTTTGAAACGTTAGAAGAGTACAGGCAGGACGTAAAGAAAAAATTAGAGGAGCGAAAAGCGGAAGAGGCAAAACACACGCAGGAAAATGAAGCGGTGCAAAAGATCGTGGAAGTGTCTTCGATGGAGCTGCCGGAGCCTATGATCGAGATGCAGTGTGAAAATATTATACAGGAATTTGCAAACCGCATCTCACAGCAGGGGCTTACGATGGAGCAGTATTTCCAGTTTTCCGGCACCAATTTAGACCGCATGAAAGAGCAGGTGCATCCGGAGGCGGTGCAAAGGATCCAAAACAGCCTTGTATTAGAGCAGATCGCGAAAGCGGAAAATTTAGAAGTTTCCGAAGAAGAAATGCAAGACGAGTTAAAAAAGATCGCCGCTTCCTATGGGATGCAGGTTGAGAAATTAAAAGAGTTTATTTCCGAAGAAGAACAGGATAATATGAAAAACGACCTGCTTCTTCAAAAGGCTGTTAATTTTGTAATGGAAAATTCTGTAGAAGTGGAGCCAGAGGAGCCGCAGGAAGAATCAGCGGACGGCGCGCAGGACGCGCAGGACGTGCAATAGATCAGCCAGTATGGAGGGATTGAAATGAGTTTAGTGCCTTATGTCATAGAGCAGACCAGCAGGGGGGAGCGAAGCTACGATATTTATTCCCGCCTGTTAAAGGACAGGATCATATTTTTAGGCGAAGAGGTCAATGAGGTGACTGCCAGCCTTACAGTAGCGCAGCTGTTGTTTTTGGAGTCAGAAGACCCGGGCAAGGACATTCATTTTTACATTAATTCTCCAGGCGGAATGGTAACTGCGGGGCTTGCAATTTACGATACAATGCAGTATATTAAATGTGATGTATCTACAATCTGCATTGGGATGGCGGCAAGCATGGGCGCATTTTTGCTGGCGGGGGGCGCAAAAGGGAAACGTATGGCGCTCCCGAACGCGGAGATCATGATCCATCAGCCATCCGGCGGCGCAAAGGGGCAGGCAACCGAGATCCAGATCGCGGCGGAAAATATTTTAAAGACAAAAAAGAAG
>CANDMI010000021.1 GCA_947385775.1 uncultured Eubacterium sp.
CCCTTGTCTTAATTTCCGGCTGGATTTTCAGCATGGCAAGGATTCTCCCCTGTCCTCTGGTCGGATCGGCAAATGGTCCTGAATGCGCCTGACTGAACATCTGTCGGCGTTTCATGAGCCATTGCAGCGTAGAAAGCTTTTCATAAATAGCTGTATACATATCATCCATATTATGCTCCTTTCATTTTATACTGGTACTTGTATCTTTGTATATTTAATATAATACAGGTACCATTCCGATTTGTCAATGGTACCTGTATTATTTTTTAAAAAATATTATTTGCAAAAATGCCCATTTTTTTTGCGCAGCAGCGCAGCTTTGTGTTTAGCCACTCCTGATACAATGCCTCACACCCTCGGAATACAGCATTTCCAAAGAAACCATCCAACGCTGGCGCAATGAGTTAAAAGAAGAATGCCGGACAAGCCCTGATACAAAAACAGAGTATGACAACATGAAGGAGACGCTTAAGCTAAAAAGAGAAAATGAGGAACTTCGTAAGGAGATTCTTTTCTTAAAAAAAGCAGCGGCATTCTTCTTTTAATATATGTATATGGGAAATCACAGTTTGATATAATTTATAAAGAAAAAATAAAGAAATCTTAAAAAAATATAAAAAATTATTAGTCCTTACTTGACAGCGCCATATGGGGAGAAGGTAAAGGCGTATTTAATCAAGGGGGCGAAGCCGTTAGCGGCGTTTGAGGAGTTCCCGAACCAGCAAATCGGCTGGGGCGTGCTGTGCTTACGGGATAGTTTGCCAGTTTAAATTAGAAAAGCGGGGAAATGTTTTGTAGTTTAGAAAGAAGAAAGTATTGAGTGTAATAAACGAGCATGTTATACTGATGTTAGAAGTATTTTAAAATTCGAAAGAAAGAACCAGCAGCGTTTAACTGATGGCATCATATAAAAAATGTAAATAGCTTTTTGCGAAATTGTGTTTGTAAATGAAAATGATATAATATAAATTGTAAAATACGGAGGATTAAATATGGGAAATGTATATGATGGAGCATTTCGAACAATTGTAAATGATTGCCGACAGATGCTCATCCCAGTAATCGATGAGATTTTTGGGGAGGACTATACAGGAAATGAAAAAATAGAGTTTCATCCCAATGAGCATTTTATTGACCAGCAGGACGCAGCGGATCATGAAAGAATAACAGACACGAATTTCATCATATATGGAAAGAAAAAGAAGAAGAAATACCATCTTGAATGTGAAAGCAGTTTGCCGGATGGGCGGATGACAATCAGATTATTTGAGTATGATGCCCAGATAGCGTTAGATGAAGGTGAAGTTATTCACGAAACATTGATAGTAACATTTCCAAACACAGCAGTGCTTTATCTTAGGAATTATAAAAAGACTCCTGACAAAATGCGGTATGTGATAAAAACACCAGGCGGAAGCGTAGAGTATGATGTTCCAGTTATGAAGGTACAGGAATATTCTCTGGAAGATATATTTTTAAAAAACTTATTGCTGTTAATTCCGTTTTATATTTTTTTACATGAGAAGGACTTTAAGGTGTATAATAGTAACAAGCAGAGGCTGGCAGAACTGAAGGCAGAGTATCAGGATATTTTAACAAGGCTTGATAAACTGGAGCAGGAAGGGATGATTGGGGGTTTGAAAAACGTACCATTATAGAACTTTCCGGTGATGTGATAAAAGAAATCGCACAAAAGTATGAGAATGTGCAGAAAGGCATAGGTGAAATGATGAGCGGAGCGTTAATTGAAACAGAAGCAAGGACAATTTTGAATAAAGGAAAAGCTGATGGGAGAAATGAAACGAAAAAGGAAACTGCGCTTAGGATGTTGCAAGACGGAGAATTGCCAATGGATAAGATTGCAAAATATTCAGGGCTAGATATTACAGAAGTAGAGTTACTTGCAAGGATTCAGACGGTGTAAGGTGAACGGAAATAGTTTCTGGTTATGAATCAGGGAAATGGCTTATAATAAAAGCATTTCCCTGATTTTATATATATGAAATAATCTTATTATCTGGAAATGGTTATATTACAATAACATAGTATTTATAAAAAGATATATCAAAGGATCTTTGTATTTATGGGCTGCTCGTTTCAGGGCGCTTGGGTGTGTTTCTTTTTGTTGTAATTTTTAGAGAAATTTTAGAACATGGATGATAAAGAATTGTGTGGAAGCCTGATGTAAGAAATTACAGCAGATTTGTAATGAGAAGGGAATATTATGTATAGAAGAGATGCTACGAGGGGGTTATTCAATAGGAACATACCAGCAGCAGACAAACCAAAATAAATTGCGGTGGATTTGTTTTGATTTTGACTGTAAGAAGCAGAGTAAAACAGATTTAAGAACTTTGAAAAGGGAATTTGTAAATTTATTAGTTGCTAGGCTTAAGCAGTTGCAGATAAAATATTTATTGGAGTTTTCAGGCAGAAGGGGAATTCATGTATGGATTTTTCTGGATCAGATAATATCAAAAGATTTAGCATTTACTATTGTAACAAAGTTAAGAGAGCAGTTTTATGATAAAATAATAAATAATCAGAGGTTTGGCTTGGATTGTTTTCCTAAAACAGGAAGTGGGAAAATAAATAATAAATATGGACTACAGGCGAAATTGCCTTTGTCACGTCATCAACAGGGAACATATTCGTATTTTATTGATAAAGACGAAGAACAGTTTCTTACTGTTGATTTATAGAGGAATTTATTTTTAAGTCATTAGAAATTCCATACCGTACAATGGATGTAAATAATGTTTCTAATAATATAAATTTTGTGGAAAGCATTGTGAATAAGGAAATAAATTATTTTATGTATAATGATGAGGTATACCATTTACAGACGTTGTATAGAATGAAGTCCTTTTCATATTATGATTATTGCAAAATAGAAGAAATTATTACTAATATAGAAATGGGCAACTATTATTTGCCTGATCAAATTGAGTTTTACCAATATATTAGACAAGAGGAAGATAAGCAGCGGAGGTTGATTTCTCTGGGTGCGCAAGAGAGGGTGGTCACAACGGCATTGATTAATAAAATGATAATGTATCTGCAAAAAGACTATTCTCCCTATAGCTATCACTTGAATTTTGGAATGGAAGGAGATGTATTTTATCCATGGATAAGTTCGTGGATGCGTTTTAAAAATGATGTTTACTTTCAAAATCAGTTATCGAAAGTATATTTTGAAGAAGAACTGCATAATGGCCAGATTTTTTTGCATTACGAAAATATGCAAATTTGTAAGTAATTATGTGAATATTAGCCAAGTATCTGCAAAAACAAAGTTTGCAGAATATCCTAATTTGATTATGCCATATTTATGTATATAAAGTAGCAGATGAGATTATTCCCGAAGAAAAAATATATAACATAGAGAGTGTAAGAATAGAGAATTCAAGGATAAAGCCGGGACATTGCTTTTTTGCAACGGAGAAGAAACAAGTATATTTGTTAGGGGAATATGATGATGTTATTGATGTGCTTAATGAGCTTTCAACAGTATCGTCGAAATATATGATAAGCAAACAATGGTTAGATACACCTACTCATTTGGATAGACTGATTAGGATAATTACAAATATAGGATTTGACAATATGATATAGTTTTACAGAAAACTTTTGCAGATAATCAGACGAGGGGGAGCGCTCTGTTTACGGGACAGTCTGCCAATATGAACCTGGAACTCAAAGGAACAAAAGGAAGAGCGCGTTCACTGCGAGACCGGAAGCCCTCAAAAGACGGATCTTGCATATATTAATTACTTACGGTAAAGCTTGGAATTAACGGCGGAAAAATGATTGTACCAGAAGTTATGCAAATTACGAATGAAGATTGGCGAAAGTTTCGCAGAATAGCTTACTCTGCGAAATTCTACAAACTAAGAATAAACACTAATTGCATTATAATCATTAGCAGCGGAAATGTCAACCCTAATTTTGGGCTGGAAAATGCGATTTTATGCCATTTTCCGGGTATGACGTTTCCAGATACGTCCTATATGAAAATATAGATGAGAGTGAAATATTAGCAGAGAGTGTTTATTTTTCTTCAAAAAATAAGGTGATAATTTAAAGTGATAAGGTGAAAAAAAAAGGTGGAAATAGTATCCGTCACACATGCCGGACCCATAAAACAGGATGGGTTCCGGCTTTTTTTCGCAGAGTAAGCTACTCTGCGAAAAAAAATGCGCCAATTAAGAATGCAAATTCGACATGTAATGGAATTTGGCGGCAGAACAAAAGGAAATGTTCATGGAAAATCAGGGATATCACTATAGCGTGTTGTTCACCAGAACAGAAAAGCAGTCGGAAATGCAAAAAGTTCTTTCAGATGCATTTCCGGAAAGCCGGGGAAAAATATTTCTTCCGATGAGGGAATATTACAGGCGTGATAAGAAAGAAATCGACAGAAAGCCGCTTTTTCCCGGATATTTGTTTGTCCATTCTGATATGGGCAGGAAGGAGCTGCATGAGTTCCTGATGGCGCATCGGATAAAGGTTTCTTCCTTTCTGAAAGAACTTAGCGGGTATGGACAGGATTTGTCAGATGGACGGGAAGTCTTTATGGGAAATGCGCCAACAGACCTGACCGAAGAAGAAAGCAGTTACCTGGATGGCGTATTAGACCAGGATGGCGTTCAGCGGATGTCCGCGGGCTATCGGGAAAGCAATGGGAAGCTTGTAGTTATGGAAGGTCCGCTTGTGGAATATGCGAAACGCATTGTGAAAGCAGACAGGCATGAGAGACTTGCATACCTGAATTTAAAATTCCGGGAAATAGACGTTGTTGCCGGACTTGAGGTGAAGCCGAAAAGATATTACTTTCCGGATAAGGAAGACGTTCCGGTGGCGCTTAGCGATGGGACGGAAGTAAATCTGATGGAACTGAAAAAAAGGATGATGGAAAGGCAGTCGGTTTACCGCTCTTTTTCGGATTTCGGACATAGCGTTGCAGGTATGCGGGGTGCATTAGGCCGTGCGTATGGCGAAGCTATGCCAAAAGACGGAGAAAGCAGAACAAAATAAGGACAAAGTCTGATGCGCGGGGGTTCCTGCGCTGTTTTTAGTTCCTGTTTGAAAAGGGGATTCTGAAATGACGGAGCTTGCGGCAAAATGCATGAGGGAAGAATTAAGGTTTGCGGGGTTAAAAAAATTTAATCAAAAGATATGGCTTTCATCCCCTACCGTGCACGAGGAGGAATTGGAACATATAGCCAGGGGGTATAATGCCAACTGGATGTTAACCGTTGGGGAAAATATAGATAAGCTGGAAAAGCTTGCGGTAGAATATGCGGGCGTAAAATATGCGATAGCGTTAAATTGCGGGAAGGCAGCGCTCCACCTGGCTGTTAAACTTGCGGCAGAAAGACTTTATGGGAGTAGCGGCGGGGGTTCAATGCCAAAAGACTTTGGAGTCGGTAGGAGCCTTTTAGGGAAAAGAGTGTTTTGTTCAGACCTTGCCAATGCCGCGACAGTAAATCCCATTATTTATGAGGGAGGCAAGCCTGTTTTTATAGATGCGTCGCCGGATGACTGGAATATGGACCCAAAGGCATTGGAAGCGGCTTTCCGAAAGCATCCGGACGTGAAATTAGTGGTGTTTGCCCATCTGTACGGATTTCCGGGGCAGGTTGATAAGATTAGACAAATATGCAAAGAACATAGCGCGTTGCTCATTGAGGATGCGTCGGAGAGCCTTGGGGCAAAATACAAAGGAAAGCCTGTTGGCAGCTTTGGCGATTACGGAATATTAAGCTTTAATGAGGATCGTATTATTACTGGAAGCGGTGGGGGCGCGTTGCTTACAAACGACGCATACAGCGCGGCTAGGGCAAGGAAATGGGCTGCGCAAAGCTGCGGGGACGCTGTATGGAATCAGCATGAAGAGCTTGGCGATAACTGCCGGATGAGTGCGGTCATTGCAGGAATTACACTTGGACAGTGGGAGCATTTGGAAGAGCATATTGCAAAGAAAAAGCGTATTTACGATCATTATGCAGATCGGCTGGAGCCGCTTGGTGTGGAGCTAAATCCGTATGACGCCAAAGTGTCAGAGCCAAACTATTGGTTATCCTGTATGCGGCTGGATTCAAATAGTTTGTGCGCTATGACATGGTCAGATCAGTCCTGCACTTATCGGGATGAACATGGCCGGACTTGCCCGATGGAAATTGTAGAGGCGCTGGAAGCGTTTTTGGCGGAAAGCCGCCCGATATGGAAGCCGATGCACTTACAGCCAATGTATCGCAACCATGAGTTTGTAAATGCGGATGGCGACTGGGAATATGAATGCTTCAGCCAGATGCTGGAGACTGCGGATGAAAGCGGGAGTTTGTTTGGGCAGGGTGTGTGTTTGCCTTCTGATATTAAAATGACAGTGGAAGAGCAGGAGCGGGTGATTGAGATTATATACGCATGCTTTAACAGACGAGATTTTAAAAGGATAGATTTTGGGAAGCGTGTGTTTGCGCCCGCATGAAATTAAAATGCAGGCAATGACATTTTCATTACAAAAAATCTGGAAGAAAAAAAGGGATATGAAAACAGAGTAAAACCAGCGCTGGATAAAGGGTTAAGTTTTTGTGGATTAATCCTGCTTAGTCCGCTTTATATTGTAATTGCGGCAGCGGTATACTTGAGCGACCCTGGCTCTGTTTTCTTTACGCAAGAGCGAGTCGGGAGGAATAAAAGGCTATTCCGGATTCATAAATTTCGTACAATGAAAATGGATACCCCCCATGATGTACCGACGCATATGTTGGAGAACCCAGAACAATATATTATAAAAGCGGGCCGGGTGTTAAGAAAATACAGTTTGGATGAGCTGGAGATTGTCCGTAAAGCGGAACTTGATGGAGAATATGCAAAACGATTAAAAAAAGGAGGCTTTTGTGCCTTCCTTTTTGACTTTATAGGAAATCCCGATTTTTAATCGCACTGAAAAGAACAGACGTTCGCCGAACATATGTTAGATAAACGTCTGTTTGGACACATCAATAAGACGGTGACAGGATTAGAGGATATAAAAACCTTCTGCACTGAAATCGTCGTCAAATGGATTGTCGTCATTTAAGAAATAATCCATATCCAGAAGGTCATCTTCATGTGCGTATCCTCCTCTTAAGGAGTATACCACGAGAATCCGATTTGTGGAAGTTATGCGGAAGACCTTTTTCCACGAGAACGGGACATAGCTTTCTCGTACAGTTCTTCCAGAGAAACACGCTTATGATTAAAGTAAAGCTCTAAAAACAGCATAGTGGCGCCGCATTCACATTTAAGAGGGTCATAGCCAAAGGCAGAGAGGATGGCAGTGCGCCGTTGGTGAAAGCTTCTGAGAATAGGGCGCTTAAGCAATCATGGGGGGTATGGGGATGATGGCTTCTGGGTACGGAGCAAAGGTCGGATTTTGACCGGGGAAATGCATTGGTCTTTATATGATATAAATATACAACAGTTGGAATAATGGGGATAGGCAATTGTAGTGAGAAAGATAACGAAAAATTTCCTGATCGTAGGGACTGGCTTGGCTGCTGCCTATGGTGTTTTGAAGAAAGTCGCAAAAAAGAGGGCAGAAGACAAATCCATAGATAATGACAATCCATATGTGAAATCTGGCATTTACACAGGAAAATATGCAGATCGAAAAATTGGCGTGTATGAGGGGAAGGTCAAACCTGCATTAGACCAGATGCTTTCTTTTGGCGGGTTAATAATCCTTAGCCCACTTTATGCCGCAATAGCCCTGGCTATAAAAATGGATGATCCAGGCCCTGTGTTTTTTGCCCAAAAAAGGATAGGGAAGAATAAGGCATACTTCCTGTGCCATAAATTCAGAAGCATGCGTATGGATACGCCGCATGATATACCGACGCACCAACTTACGGACCCGGATCAGTATATAACCCGTGTTGGCAGGATCCTGCGCAGGACATCGTTGGACGAGCTGCCACAGATATGGGATATATTCCGGGGCAGGATGAGCGTAATCGGGCCTCGGCCTGCATTGTGGAACCAGGATGATCTGATAGCTGCAAGGGATAAATATGGAGCAAATGATGTAATGCCGGGGCTTACGGGCCTGGCGCAGATCAAAGGCCGAGATGAATTAGAAATTCCGGATAAGGCAAGGATTGATGGCGAATATGTGAGGAAACTGGGTTTCCTTATGGATGCCAAATGTTTCTTAGGAACGATCGTGGGCGTAGTTAAGCAAGACGGCGTGGTGGAAGGCGGGACAGGGAGTATCGGCAGTCCACATATGATCGAGCCTGTAAATTTGAAGGATGTGGGGTTTAAAGACTATGGATATAAGAAGAAATTCCATATAGATAAGGATGCCTTAAAGAAAGTTTTGATCGCTGGGGCAGAAAGTTATGTTGGAGAATCATTTAAGAGCTACTGTGAAAGTCATTATCCTGGAATCATTTGTACGACGCTTGATATGAGGAATGAGAATTGGAAAGGGTTTGACTTTACAGGTTATGATACAGTATTCCATGTTGCGGGAATTGCGCATTCTGATGTTGGGAAAGCGGGTGTGACGGAGCAGGAAGCGTATTATAAGGTTAATACGGATCTTGCGATAGAGGTGGCAAGCGTTGCAAAAGCTGCTGGCGTAAAGCAGTTTATTTTTATGTCTTCCATGATGATCTATGGAGGGGCGAAGAAGATTGATGAACATACGATGCCACGTCCTGCAAATTTTTATGGAAACAGCAAGTGGCTGGCGGATAAGGGGGTTCGCGAGTTGGATGACGCGGATTTTCATGTTGCGGCTCTTCGCGCGCCAATGATTTATGGGAAAGGAAGCAAAGGGAATTATCAAAAATTAATCAGCATTGCTAAAAAGGCCCCTGTATTTCCGAATGTGGATAATAAGCGTTCAATGCTTTACATAGAAAACCTGTGTGAGTTTGTAGCGTTGCTGACGCTGTCAGGAGAAAGCGGCATATATTTTCCGCAGAATAAAGATTATTCTAACACATCCCATATGGTGCAGGCAATCGGGGATGTGGCCGGGAAAAAAGTTATAGAATCAAGGATATTGGGTTTGACAGCCAGGATGGCTATGAAAATGCCTGGCAGGATTGGAATTCTTGCAAAAAAGGCGTTTGGGAGCAGTTGGTATGAGCACAAGATAAGTAAATATAAGGGTTTGGAGTATTGCAAAGTTTCACTGGAAGAAAGTATAGAACGGACAGGGGCAGGAAAAAGGAGCGGGGGCGATACAGAAACTAATATTACAAAGCGTGATCAAAGTTATAATAAAGAAAAGGCGCGAAAACAGCATATTCTAATAATCTCCCAATACTTCTACCCAGAGACGTTTCGTGTAAATGACATGGCTGTAGAATGGGTGAAAAGGGGGTATAAGGTTACAGTCCTTACGGGGATGCCCAATTATCCAATGGGCAAATTTTATGAAGGGTATGATTACACCCATCGGCGCAAAGAGGTATGGAATGGCATAGATATCATCAGGATACCTTTAATTCCCCGCGGAAATAGTAGGAATAAGCTTTTAAACGCTTTTGGAATGAGCGCAAATTATCTTTCCTTTATTGCATCGGGGTGGTTGTGGGTTAAGAGCGCGCAGGCAAAACAACTTAAGGCGGATCTTGTTTTCACAGTGGAAGTTTCTCCGATGACGCAGGCATTAATTGGGTGTTGGTATTCAGATCGTTACCATGTGCCCAATTTTTTATATGTACAAGACCTATGGCCGGAAAATGTCCAGACAGTCACTGGGATAACGAACCCTGTAGTAATAAAACCAATTGAACGAATGGTTGACTATATTTATAGGAATACGGATGAAATCTTTACCGCAAGCCCATCGTTCGTTCGGGAGATTGTAAGACGCGGAGTGAGTGAAAATAAGGTCCACTATTGGCCTCAATATGCGGAAACGTTTTATCGGCCGGTGGGACGTTTTGAAGCAGTAGAAAAATTGAAAGAAAGAGGCTTATCGTCTCTAACAAAAAGAATGAAAGAGGACATTTTTAATATTGCCTTTGCTGGGAATATTGGCACGGCACAGGGGTTGGATATATTGCCGAAAGTGGCGGAGAGGTTGAAGGTTGGAAAGCGGTTAGGAGTCCATAGCACGAGGACGGTCCGCTTTGTTATTGTTGGCGATGGACAATATCAGGAGCGGTTGGAACAGGAGATTGATGAAAGGAAAGTGCGAGATATGTTCATTTTCTTGCCCCGGCAGCCATCAGAGGTCATACCGGAATTATTAGCGCTTTGCGATATTGCATTTCTTTCATTTAGTGCAGATAAACTGTGGGAGATGACCATACCGGCGAAGCTGCAATCCTATATGGCATGTGGGATGCCGATTTTAGCCGTGGCTAGCGGAGAGACGGAACGGGTAGTTAACGAGGCACAGTGTGGAGTGTGTTGCCCTATAGGAGACAGCAGCGCCCTTGCTACAGCGATTGAAAAGCTGATGGAATTAGATTTGGATAAAATGGGTCGAAACAGCAGGAATTATGCTGAGAAACATTTTAAGAAAGATACTCTTATGGACGAAATGCATGGCTGGTTTTATAAGAAGTGTGTATCATGCTTTAAGTTGGCAGATGGAGAAAGTGTAATTTGAAAGTGTTAATGATAAATGTAGTCTGTGGAATAAAATCCACAGGCAGAATATGTACGGATTTAGCAGACGGACTAGCAAAACAGGGGCATAAAGTCAAGATTGCATATGGACGTGAAGTTGTGCCAAAGCAGTATAAAAAATATGCCATAAGAATAGGAAATGATATGGATGTAGATATCCATGCGGGACTTGCCCGCATTACGGATTCGTCCGGCTTCCACAGTAAATTTTATACAAAACAGTTTATTAAATGGGTAAAAAACTTTGATCCGGATGTAATTCATTTGCACAATATCCACGGGTACTATATCAATGTTGAAATGTTGTTTGAATATTTGAGGGCCTGTGGCAAGCGAATCATATGGACGTTACATGATTGCTGGAGTTTTACTGGACATTCTGTATTCTGTGATGCGATCGATTGCAGAAAATGGCAGACGGGGTGTAAGCATTGCCCGCAAAAGCTTGAGTATCCAAGGAGTTTCTTAGATAGGAGCGCAAGGAACTGGAAAAAGAAAAGTAAAATTTTTACAAACATCCCAAATCTTTTGATTGTTACCCCGTCGCATTGGCTGGCAGGATTAGTTAAGAAATCATACTTAAAGAATTATACTGTGACCACTATTTATAATGGCATTGATACCTCATGTTTTTATCCATTAGAAAATGATTTTAGAAAATATTATCATTTAGAAGATAAGTTTATTATTCTTGCGGTTGCCAGTACATGGAATGAGAAGAAGGGGTTTAATGATTATGTTAAGCTTGCAGGAATGCTGGATGAACGGTATAAGATCATTATGGTTGGCCTTACCAAAAGGCAAATAAAAGATTTACCTGATTTAATGTTTGGACTGGAACGAACTGCAAGTACAAAGGAACTGGCAGCGATGTACAGCGCGTCAGATGTATTCCTTAATCTGACGTATGTTGATACATATCCAACAGTGAATTTGGAAGCTGCCGCTTGCGGGGGAAAGGTGGTCACTTATAAAACTGGCGGAAGTCCAGAGGGGGTTGAGGATGTTATCGTAGTTGAAAAGGGTAATCTGAATGCAGTGCTTGACGTATTGAAACAACTTTTCAAACAGAGGGATTCTTCAAAAATAATTAGGAAACAAAATAGAAGTTTAATAAAAGATCATAAAGATATGGTAATAGAATACAATGCCAAATATCAAATGGGGGGGTATTTTTCAACCAAGAGTAAAAAACAACTGTTAGGAAAGCGAATTGTGCTTGCAGTATCATCTCTTTGGGAGAAACGAAAGGGGTTTAGGGATGTTATAGAGATTGCTGGGAGATTGTCTGATGATTTTCAGGTTGTGGTGATCGGTATTGACGATAGACAAAAGCGCTTATTGCCTAATAATGTGATAGCGATAGATCGGACAAATGACATTGAGGAATTAAGAACATGGTATGCACTAGCAGATGTGTTCATAAATCCAACTTATGAAGATAATTATCCAACAACTAATTTAGAAGCTATAGCATGTGAAACGCCTGTAATCACTTATGATACAGGAGGGAGCGCAGAGAGTGCAAGAATGTTTGGGAGTGTTGTGAAAAAAGGAGATTATGCTGAGATGATAAATGCAATTAAAGTAAAGATAAAAACCAATAAAACGTTAAAAATTGATTTTTCAGAAATCATAGACAGATATTTTGATATTTATCAATAAAAAATAGGCACGATTGAATTACATCTGGTAATTGAATAGGAGCGCGTGTTATTAATAAAATTTATTAGTATTGGAGGGAAAGTTTTTTCAATGAAGGTGGTTTTAAATAAAAAGAATAGGCATCTTTTTATTTTGTATATAATGTTCTTTTTGATTGTATATGACGCATTTTCTAGCAATATTGGATTTAGAGAAGTAAAATCTGCATGTGTTATTACTTTTTTCCTTAACGGAATGATTTGGTCTTACAATTTACTGTTGAGTTTACGAAAACATCCGTTTTCAATAGAAACTATGCTGTGGTATTTTATGTTTTTCTTTATGTTTATTGTTGGAATAACACAATATTTTAGAAACTTATATCCTTGGGATTCTGTATTAAATGATAAAATTATTTTGGAAACAAATGCAGTATTATTATTATTTACAGCTTCCGTTTTATTGGGAAAATATTTCTGTAGGAGTTTTAAGTCAAAGATTGTGAGAACAGTAAGCGATACTCGGATAAGCCAACTTTATAAAATTTTACCGATTCTTACTGTAATAAATTTTATCTCAGTTATTTTATTAGTGTATATTAATGGCAATTTTACGAATCTTATGTCGCGTGAGACTAGAAAAGTAGCCGCTTATTCAAGTATAGGAACAGTGTCTATGATTATTGAAAATATGTTACAGGCGGTTTCTTATTTTGCTGTGTCAATTTCTATAATCAAGTGGAAAAACGGGAAAGCCAAAACGGACTTGATAATACTGGCGTTAAACGCATTGTTCGTATTAGTTGGTTATTTTCCGATAGGACTGCCACGCTATGCAACAGCTGTAATTTATTTGGGGCTTATGCTGACTTTTTCTGATATTTTAAAAAGAAAAAATGCAAGATATTTTATGTTGCTTTTTGTCATATCATTTTGTTTTATTTTTCAGATATTGGGGCAGTGGAGACATACAAATTTTTCTTCATTGTCGATATATGAAGCTTTGAAGTCTATAGCAGACGAATTTTCTAATATGTGGTTGCAGGGAGATTATGATGCATATGCAATGGTAGGCAATTCACTTAAATACATAAAAGAAAATAGTATGGGTGTTGGAAAATATTTTCTTAGCATTATATTATTTTTCATACCGAGATCTTTGTGGAAAACAAAAGCGCTCGCAGGTTCTGTAGATATCGCAAAAGCTGAACATTTAAGTTTTTCAAATATTTCATTGCCTTTTCCAGCGCTTGGAATTATGGATTTGGGGATTATGGGTGTTGTTTTTATAGGCGTTTTAGTTGGATATATTATAAGGATAGTTGATAAAAAATTTTGGAGTGGACAAGTGGATATGAATGTCTCTTTAACGAAAAGTTGGGAATTATTGTATCCAGTTGTTGTTATTTTTTTCTTTTTTATGGCTAGGGGGGATATGTTATATACATATCCATATTTTTTTTCTTATCTAGCAGTTTGGTTTTTCATTTCTTGCTTTGTAAGATTTACACGTTAAAAATAAGCCTTTTGTTGTCTTTTTGGTATGGTGTATAAAAGTACAGTGGATTTGAAAAGGAACATTAAAAAAGGAATAAGCGGATTCGGAAGGGATATTAAAAAGCAATAAAATGATAAGGGTATTATATGTAAGCGGGGGAATATTGAATAACGGTGGGATAACAGCTTATATGCTTAATTACTATCGATATTTTGATCGCAGCAAGGTTCAGATTGATTTTGTTGAGCATGGGGGAATAGGGCCTTTTGATGATGAAATTCGTTCATTGGGTGGAAGGGTTTTTCATGTTCCTACAAAAAGAGAAAATTTAATAAAAAATAGATTTAGTTTAATGCATACTTTAAAAAATTATAAGATTGTACATTCGCATATGGACGGTATGAATGGCTACATTCTTGAAATAGCAAAAAAAGTTGGCGTTCCAATTCGAATATCTCACAGCCATAATACGGAACACCTTACAAATAGCAAATTAAAGATATTAATTCATGAACATTACAGAAAATTAATTCCAAAAGTGGCAACGGATTTGTGGAGCTGTTCTAACGAAGCAGGAAAGTGGTTGTATGGAAATAATGAATTTATGATTGTTCCGAATGCCATTGAAGTAGAACGATACGCTTTTGATCATGAGATCAGAAAAGAATTGCGTAGGAAATATAAATGCGATGATTCGTATGTAATTGGATGTGTAGGAAGACTTGATTATCAGAAAAACCATATATTTTTACTCGATATTTTTGCTAGGGCAAAATCGGAAGCCGATACTTCAATAAAACTTGTGCTTATAGGAGATGGGGATAGACGAAATGATATTGAAGAAAAGATACGGTCGTTAGGCCTAGAAAGAGATGTCATAATGGTTGGAAATATTTCAAATGTGAATGAATATTTGAATATGTTGGATATATTTGTTATGCCATCTTATTTTGAGGGCTTTGGCATTGCGGCTTTAGAAGCGCAAGCTAATGGATTAAGGTGTATATGTTCAACAGGGGTTCCAACAGAAGTAAATATAAGTGACCAGATAGATTTTATAGAGTTAAGCAATAAGAAGAGATGGATAAGCGCGTTAATAAATAGAAAGATCCGGGATGAGGGAAGTTTTGGAAAGTTGGTTCATAGTAAATATAATATCAAACAATCAGCTGCCAAATTGCAACAATTATATATGGAACGTGAGGCTGTAGTAAAATGAAAGTTCTTTTTATCACAAATATACCATCACCTTATCGGATAGATTTCTTTAATGAATTTGGGAAGTATGTTGACTTGACAGTTATATTTGAGGCAAGAAGGGTTTCAGAAATAGCATTTAATTGGAATGATGCAGAAGCTCAATTCAGATCAATCTATTTAAAGGAAGGTAATATAACGGAACGCAAAGTTAATTGGAGAATATTAAAATATATTAAAAGAAAAGAATACGAGTATATCTTTGTGACTAATTATGGATATATCACAGAAATAGCTGCAATACTTTATATGATTCTAAAAAAAATTCCGTACGTGTTGGAGGTAGATGGGATGGTTTCCAGGTCGGATGGGAAACTAAAACATGCTTTGAAAAATATGATTATTTCGAAAGCAAAAAACATTTTTAGTCCAAGTCGGCAAAGTGATAAAGTACTAATGGAATATGGAGCAAAAAAAGATGTTATATTGCGGTATCCTTTTTCATCACTTCATAGGGAAGATATTTTATGTCGTCCGATAAACAGGAGTAAGAAACAAATACTGCGTAGAGAACTTGAGATTGATTGTAAATGGATGGTTTTATTTGTAGGACAATTTATAAGGAGAAAAGGAATTGATATCTTATTAAATGCAGTCAATAAATTAGACAATAATTGTGAACTGCATATGATTGGAGGAGATTATGATAGTTTATTATTGAAAGAAATGGGAGAACAATGTGGAGCAAAAGTCTGTTTTCATAGTTTTATGACAAAAAAGAAACTGGAGAAGTATTATATGGCAGCAGATATTTTTGTCTTGCCTACACGGGAGGATGTTTGGGGATTAGTGATAAATGAGGCAATGGCAAAAGGGTTGCCAATTGTTACAACGACGCAATGCGGTTCTGGACAGGAATTGGTAGATAAAAACGGATTGTTAATTGAGGGTGAAGATCCAGACCGTTTTGCAGATGCGATCAATAAAATGTTGAGCGATCATAACGCGCTGGAAACAATGTCCAGAGAGTCTATTATTCGAATTGCCAACTACACGATAGAAGAATCTGCAATAGTACATAAAAATTATTTATTATATGATAGCGTAGTTTTAAATTGATAAAAGAAAAAGTAGATGATTTTATTTATGGGGAAATGGATATGCAATGCTGTGAAAAGATAAATGTCAGGAATCTTTGGAATAAATAGGGTGTTAAGGGTATGTAAACATATGAAGGTATTTAGAATAATAAATAAATTTAGGCCAATTCTATCGCGCCATCAAAAATTAAGAATTATAGAGATAGGAATTATGATGATGATAGGCGCTTTCCTTGAGATGTTATCCGTATCATTGATACTGCCATTCATGGAAGCGGTGATGAATTCTGAAAGTCTGGTAAGCAATAAATACGTTGGGGCAATCTGTGACATATGTGGAATACAAAGTCACAGATCTTTTTTAGTTTTGCTTGCACTTGTTATGTCTTTTTTGTATATAATCAAGAATGTTTTCTTATTGTATCAAATGCTTGTGCAAAATCGATTTGTTCAGAATAACAGATTCGCTACTCAGCGAAAGCTGCTTAGGAATTATCTTTCTAAGCCATATGAGTTCTTTCTTAATGTCAAGTCGGGCGATGTCCTACAGGTCATTAATAATGATACGGAGAAAGTATTTCAATTACTGTCAAATCTGCTTTCTTTATTTTCGGAGATGGTTGTATCAGGCGTGCTTGTAATAACGATACTGATCATGTCACCAGGGATAACTTTAGGCGTAGCAGTTTTGATGCTTTTAATGATGGGGATTATACAGCGTGTGATTCGGCCTATTTTAAGAAAAATGGGAGAAGAATCACGCATATCTAATGCGGGGATGCAACAATGGTTGATACAGGCAGTTCAAGGAATTAAGGAACTTAAAATAATGAGGTCTGAAAGTTTATTTGAAGATAAATATAATGAATATGGCGCTATATTTGTAAGGGCGGCATATTTATCAAATACGCTTGGAAATGTTCCAAGATTTATGATAGAAGCTTTATCCATGGCATCATTTTTTGCAGTAATTGCATTTATGATAGATCAGGGAGTTAAACTTGATACCCTTGTTCCTATGCTTTCGGGAGTTGCAATGGCTGCAATACGGTTACTTCCTTCTGTAAATAGAATATCGCTGAATCTTGCAAATATTGCTTATGATGAACCGTCTCTTGATAAAATGATAGAAAAGCTGATGACCATAGAGCAGCAAGATATTTTTGAACTTAAAGGCAGTATTTTTATAAAACCGAACGGACGGATTGGAATATTGAATTCTAGTATATCTATGGTGAATGTGAATTATCGATATCCGAATGGAGATGTAAATGTTTTAACAAATGCAAACATGAATATTAAAAAAGGGCAGTCAATAGGCGTTGTAGGAAGTTCAGGAGCTGGAAAGACTACGGCGATAGATATACTTTTAGGTCTGTTACAGCCGTCAAATGGAAGCGTCATGATTGACGGCTTGCCTATAAAGGACGATATGGGTGGATGGCTTAGTCAAATTGGATATATACCACAATCTATTTTTATGCTGGATGGTGATATAAAAACAAATGTTGCGTTTGGAAAAAGTGCAGAAGAGATAGATGATGATCGGATTTGGAAGGTACTGCGCGAAGCGGCAATAGATGATTATGTAAAGTCGCTACCACAAGGGCTTGAAACAGAAATAGGGGAGCGTGGAGTAAGGCTGTCTGGCGGCCAGAGGCAGAGGATTGGCATAGCAAGAGCGTTATATTCCAAGCCGGAAATTTTGTTTTTTGATGAGGCCACAAGCGCGCTTGATAATGAAACAGAGAAAGCCATTATGGATTCGATAACTCGTTTACATGGACAAAAGACCATAATAATAATTGCGCATAGGCTGACGACGATTGAAACGTGCGATGTTATATATCGTGTAGAAAATGGCAAAATATTTTTAGATGGAGAATTAAGTAAAAATAAATAGGCAGATAAAAATGATAAATTTTTTTTGGAAAAAAATATACAGAGGGTTATTGCCGGAAAAGATGCGCAACAGAGCAACGCCTTTTTTTATCAATCGATTCAGCGCGATTTTTGGAAAGAAAGGATTAGAGGAGCATAAAGCGTCTTTTGGAACGTTAAATAAAGATAAAATTTTTTACGTAATAAGGTTGGCTTATCCGGATTTTGGCTTATTCGCGATCTTGTCTACGGTTATGGATAATTTGCAGTATGCGAGGAAAAAAGGCTGGATTCCTGTTGTTGATGGGAAGAATTATTATAGCCCACTGATTCAGGATTACGAAAAAAAGATGAAATACAATGTTTGGGAGGCATATTTCCAACCTCTTAGCGAATATGGGATAGACGAAGTTTTGCAGAGTAAGAGAGTTGTATTTAGCAGCCTTGTGTGTGAGCCATATTGCGGGGTTAGAGCGTCGGGATATGGTGACTTGGATGATGCAAAAATAAATTATCTTGGCGGTATTTTTAGGAAGTGCATAAGGATTAACCCGGAAATCCTAAAAGAAGCGGAAAAATTTATGAAGAATAATTTTAAGAATAAAAAGATTCTTGGAGTTGCATACAGGTCTGAATTTAAGAAACACGAAGAGTTAAAAGATGCATTGTCATATTCCCACGCAAAGCAGGGAAATATAGATGAGTATTTTCAAGATATTGAGGAATGGATGGTTCATGGATCATATGATGGCATTTTCTTATCCGTAGATGGGAGAGAAGGCTATCATATTTTTAAAGGGCGTTATAAAGAGAAGTGCATCACATATGACAGAAAACTTCTTCATTGGGATAAATATGACCCGAATGATAAAAATGCGGTGTTTGAAGAATTTGATTATGATAAAGCGCATGGACATAGAACAGACATAGAGTCCGAAAGTAAAAAATATATGATAGAAACAATATTGCTTAGCAGATGTGATGGTTTGATTGCCAGCATGTCAGGCTGTGTAAAAGCGGCGCTTATTTTGAATGCAGGAAAATATCAAAGAAAAAAAATATACCATAGTGGAGAAATGGGGAATATGTAAGTGATAAATTGGGGGGATTGGCATGAAAAAAGTAAATTTTATAGGCATTGCAAAAGCCGATGAGATTGAATGGAAGCGGGCGTTAGACTGTGAGGGAAAATGTTTGCCAAAGCATGCAAACGGAACTTTGGAAGTCTATACGATCGGAAAACCCATACAACAAAAAATGATAAAAGAAAACGGGATTCGAATTGCTTTGTGCGATGAGGTTGAGCCAGATTTTAATATTTATGATTATGCGATCGGACACAGTCGAATTGAATATGGGGACAGATATCTGTATATTCCAAAGTCTATAAATATAATGAAAAGTTCTGAAACATCCATCCGGTTTATTGCTGGAATATTAAATCGTCCATATAAAGAATCGTTTCGAAGAAACAGAAGTTTTTGGGGCGGCATGTACCAAAAAAAATTAAAAAGAATGTATCGGGTGTTTTTTTGGGAGGGCATGTTTAAATAAAGGATAACGCGTCACACAAATTTAAGGAGAAATTTAGAATTGAAAAAGATCAGGGTGTGTTTTGTTGATCAGCCATCGGCTGATATAAATCCGGTTGATACATTGGCGTATCGTCTTTTAAAAAAAAGATATGAGATCGAGGTTACGGATAAGAATCCCCAGTATATATTTGGATCTGTTTATAGTGCAAACATTTTAAAATATGATGGCATACGTATTTTATGGACTGGGGAAAGTATCTCTCCGGATTTTAATTTATATGATTATGCTATTGCGTTTGACAATTTGAAATATGAGGACAGATACTTTCGCAGACCGTTATGGATGGATTTTCATAAAAGCTTAGACGCTCTAAGAAAAAGGGGGCGTTTAAGCAAACGTGATGCGATGGATAAGAGCCGGTTTTGCACGTATGTTTACTCAAATAGTGACGGAGGCCAATATCGGCAGAGACTTTTTGAGGAACTATCTAAGTATAAGAAGGTAGATGCCGGAGGAAAAGACAAAAATAATATCGGGAAACGAATCGGCGACAAACTTATCTTTCAACGGGAAAGCAAGTTTGTGATCGCATGTGAGAATGGGGTGTTTCCTGGATATACATCGGAAAAATTGCTAGACGCGTTTGCGTCTGAGGCGATACCGATTTACTGGGGAAATCCACAGGCGAGGATGGATTTTAATGAAGAGGCTTTTATCAATTGCCATAGGTTTGGAAGTATCGATGCTGTAGTGGATGAGATAAAACGATTGGATCATGATCTGGACGCCTATTTAGAAAAGTTAAATAAACCAAGCATTGATTGGCAGTTATTTGACAAAAGAAATAGTGAATTTGAAAATTGGTTTTATCATATTTTCGATCAAGAGTATGAAGAGGCCAAAAGAAGAAAGGTTAATAAAGGGATTTACAGATATGAGAAGAAAACAAGGAGGATGGCGCGATCATATGACCCTGTTGTGAGGAATATCATATTGCCTGTGATTTCAAAATATAGAAACTGTAAAAGTCAGGGAACTATATGTAAATAATTTGTGATGTCTAAGGGGTTTTAGAATATGTTTTTGGAAGTTACTTATAGCGATGAGAAATGGAAAAATGCTAGGGAATTGAATGTAAGGATGGCTGTCAAATATGGCGGGATAGATGAAGCGAAAGCATATTGTCGCGATGATATTCCTGATGATTTTATAAAGAGGAATCAGGATATTTTTAAAATCCAACGGGGAGCGGGATGTTATCTTTGGAAACCGTGGGTTGTAGCAGAGGGATTGAAAAGAATTAGCGAAGGGGATTATCTGGTTTATATTGACGCAGGAGTGGCGGTTATTGCAAATTTACATCCGCTTATTTTGGCGTTGGAATCTTCGGGACAGGATGTTATGTGTTTTTATCAAAGCCAGATAGAAAAATATTGGACAAAGAGAGATGCGTTTATTTTAATGGATTGTGATACGCCAGAATTTACAGACACACCACAGAGGTCCGCGCATGTTATTCTATGTAAAAAAACAGCGCAGAGCATAAAAATTATAGATGACTGGCTTAAATTTGCACAGGATGCAAGGATAATCACAGATTGGCAATGCGTCATGGGAAAGCCTGATTATGAGGGATTTGTTGAAAACAGGTTTGACCAGACTGTTTGGAGCCTGACGACAAAGAAATATGGACTAAAACCATTTAGACTGCCGTTTGCAGAGGATAGAAAGGTTCACGATTTCCAAATAGGAGGGGAAGAAAAGCAAGCGTATGATAGGAGCCTGTACCCGAAATTAATGGATATATATCATTCACGCCATATAAGATATGAGTGGCAATTACGAAGCAAACGCTGGCGCTTATTTGAAGCAAAACTTGGGGAGTTTAGGAGTGGATGCGATAAAGCATTATCAAAAATCAAACGTTGAAAAAATTAATAGCCTTATTATTGAGTCATGGCATTTAAACGATGGGATAAATTCATTCGAAGAAATTTTGGAATGGATAAGCAAAACAAATGAGGGTACTTTTGTTGACATAAATGAAATCAGTATAAATAAAAGCACATTTTGGTTCTATGATGATAGGAGCGGCGAAATTCTAAATCGGAAAAGAAGTTTTTTCTCTGTTATTGGAATGAGGTATTTTGTAGATGATGTATTTGTCAATGAACAGCCCATGATCGTACAGCCTGAAATCGGATATCTTGGTATTATATGTAAGCAGATGCAGGGAAAACTATTTTTTTTAATGCAGGCAAAAGTGGAACCAGGAAATGTGAATTGTGTGCAGATTTCACCTACTGTGCAGGCTACTAAGAGTAATTTCAGCAGGGTTCATGGTGGGAAGCTTCCAAGCTATTTTCATTTTTTTGAACATGCCTACAAACATACCGTAATTTATGATCAGATTCAATCTGAGCAAGCATCCAGATTTTATAAAAAGCGAAATAGGAATATCATAATTTTGGTAAATGATGAGATTGAGCTTTTGCCCAATTTTAGATGGTTGACGTTGGGACAAATAAAAAGGCTGATGCGGATAGATAATCTGGTAAATATGGATACAAGGACCGTCCTTTCAGGATTGCCTTATTTGCCATCTGAATACGGCTTTCATGCCGGATGGGGGGGGTATTCGATATAACAAAGGGAGTTATTTTAACGAAGCGCTTTACGCAGTTCATCAGTATAGGATGTTTCATACGGTCAGTGTGGAAAGGGAACACTTGAATCATCTGATAGATTGGAAAGTGGATGAATTTGGCGTGACATGTGTTTTGCCGACAAATTTCTGTATCAGATATTATGACATAGAAATATCCGGACGAGAGGTTTCAAAATGGACGCAGCCGTTGTTTAAAGCATCTGGAAAGGCGACGTTTGGCCTTATATATAAAAGGAGTGGAAAGGATATATATTTTTTAGTCCATCTTCAGCCTGAGATTGGGACTTATGATAAAGTGGAGTTTGGGCCTACGGTGCAATGGGAAGCAAATTGTATAGTGGAAGAAAATGTGATAAATAGTCTTTTTAGGCATAAACTTGACAATAAATCAGATGTGATTTTAGATGTCTTATTGTCCGAGGAGGGAGGTCGTTTTTTTCATGAAGAAAACAGGAATGTTATCATTGATGTTACTGGAGAAGAATTGGCTTATGGGATGCCTGGCTCGTATATTTGGGTTGACTATGTGTCGCTTAGTGAATTGATACTTATGGGATGTTATGTAAATATTCAGCTTAGAAATCTTATGGCGCTGTTAGATGTGGATATTTTGCGGGGAAATTAAATCATGGTCAAATTGGGTGTTTTATGTCCGGCTGAAATTGCCGCAAGACGGTTTATGCCGGCAGTAAAACAGGTTAGCTGCATGGAATATGTTGGATTAGCGATGTATTCATCTGCTGAAAGATTTGTGGATTCAAAGATGCCTATAGGTGATATACAACAAAAGATTAAGCTAGAAAGAGATAAGGCAGATGTATTTTTAAATAAGTTTGGAGGGAAGCTGTATGAAAGTTATGAAGACATGATTACAGATGAGGGAATTGAGGCTGTATATATTCCCTTGCCTCCCGGATTGCATTATTGTTGGGCAAAAAAAGCGTTAGAGAGAGGCAAGCATGTTCTCGTGGAGAAACCGTGTACGCTTTCTTATAATAATACGAAAAAACTTGTAGATATAGCGAAAAGAAAAAATTTAGCTTTTCACGAAAACTATATGTTTCTGTTTCACAAGCAGATAGGGGATATAAAGGATGTCATTAATTCTGGTCAAATAGGAGCGGTTCGGCTAATTAGGGCGGCGTTTGGTTTTCCAAGAAGGGAGAAAGGAGATTTTCGATATGATAAAGATATAGGTGGAGGCGGAATTGCCGATGCCGGAGGGTATGTTGTTTGGCTTGGCAGGATTATGCTTGGAGGTTCTATAAAGCTTATGGCTGCGTCTGTACAGATCGAAAATGGCGTTGATATTTGCGGCGCTGGAACTTTTGTAGATGATAACGGTTTGTCTTTTCAGTTTGCATATGGGATGGATAATGATTACAAGTGTGAGCTTGAAATTTGGGGAAGTAAAGGGACGCTTTTTTCTGGCAGAATCTTTACAGCTCCAGCTGATTATGAACCTAGTTGCATGATTAAAAAAAACGGAAAGGAGAAATATTTGAAATTATCCAGTGATGATTCTTTTTTGAAATCAATAGATTATTTTAGCGCCTGCATTGATAATTCGGAGGTTAGAAATAAATCGTATAATAATATTTTAGAGCAGGCGGAAAGGGTAGAAGCGTTTCGCAAAATGGCAGGAATATGAGCAAGGTTGTGATTATAGGGGCAAATGGATATATTGGTCGGAATCTGTCTTATTATATTAGACAAAAGTATAGAAATTTCCAGTTGAAACTTTACGGAAAAGAAGATAAGCATTTTGATATAAAAAAGGATTATTATCAGGTCGATATGCTGGATCCAAAATCAGTGATGGATTTGGATCTGAATTGTGACTGTGTCTATATGTTAGCGGGCAAGACGGGAGCTGTCGCATCGCTTAAAGAACCAGCGAGTTTTATCGAATCAAATGAAAAATCACTGATTTTGCTTCTTAAAGAATACATCAGACAACGGTCGAAAGCAAAAATAATATTTCCATCTACAAGGCTTTTATACAAAGACGCGACTAAAGCTGATGAACAAGATGTATCGGATACTTTCCAGAGCGTATATGCGATAAATAAGTTTGCATGTGAAAAATATCTTGAGTTATTTCATAGTATTTATGGAGTAAAATACACAGCGCTTCGAATAAGCATTCCATATGGCACGATGGTAAAAGGAGCGTCATCTTATGGGACGGTGAACTTTATGAATACAGCGGCCAAGGTTCAGGGAAAAATTAATATTTATGGGGATGGCAGTGTGAAAAGAACTTTTACGCATATCGCGGATATATGTAAAATAATGTTAGAATGCGGTATTCGTGAGGATTGTGTAAATACGGTTTATAATATTGGGGGCGAGGCATTTAGCCTTGGTTATGTGGCAAGGCTGATTGCTGATAAATATAATGCAGATGTATCATATGTTCCGTTTCCGGAGATGGCATATAAAACAGAATCAGGAGATACCGTATTGAATGATGACAAATTAAGGAAAGAAATGAACATAACATATCAATATAAGTTTGCAAACTGGATTGCGCGAGAGGAAGCTTATGTTTGAAAAGAAGGAAGATGAAATTGAAGCAACATTTGAAAATGCAACCTTGTTGATCACAGGGGGAACCGGGTCTTTCGGGCATACAGTCTTGAAACATTTTTTGCATACGGATATTGGAGAGATACGCATTTTTTCCAGAGATGAAAAAAAGCAGGATGATTTAAGGCACGAACTGCAAGCAGGTCATCCTGACGTAGCTAAGAAAGTGAAATTCTATATTGGAAATGTTAGAGACCCTCGTGCAGTTCGGGACGCGATGGATGGCGTAGATTATATTTTTCATGCCGCGGCATTGAAACAGGTTCCTTCCTGTGAGTTCTTTCCAATGGAAGCGGTGCACACGAACGTGGAAGGCACGAATAATGTCCTCCATGCCGCAATTGAGGCTGGAGTGAAAAAGGTGGTATGCCTAAGCACAGATAAAGCGGCTTATCCGATTAATGCGATGGGAACGAGCAAGGCAATGATGGAGCATGTAGTTCGTGCAAATGCGAGGGTGGCGGCGGAACGGGGCGATACGGTCATTTGCTGCACCAGATATGGAAATGTGATGTGTTCGAGGGGATCTGTGATCCCTCTTTTTATTGGCCAGATTAAGAGTGGGAATCCGATAACGATCACAAATCCTGATATGACCCGGTTTTTAATGAATTTGGATGAGGCGGTGGATCTTGTCAAATTTGCTTTTTTGCATGCCAATCCGGGAGATCTGTTTATACAAAAGTCGGACGCTTCGACGATAGGGACGCTTTCAAAGGCAGTCCAGCGGATTTTTGGGGATACCGGAACAAATGTAATAGGAACGAGGCATGGAGAAAAGCTTTACGAGACATTAATGACGAGGGAAGAGGCCCTGCGGTCAGAGGATATGGGAAATTATTATCGCGTGGGCGCGGATAACCGGGATCTAAATTACGACATATTTTTTGCACAGGGGGAGGTTGCTGTCGAAGCGGAAAAAAGTTATACATCCCATAACACGAAAAGGCTGGATGTCGACGGGACGGTAAAAAAAATCCTGGACACAGATTATGTACAGGAACAGTTGAAAGAGTAAAAATGAGGATATTAATAACAGGAAGCAGGGGTTTTGTAGGGCAGAACCTTGTATGGAACCTAAAAGAAATACGCGATGGCAAGAATCGGACAAGGCCGAACCTGACTGTAACACAGATATATGAGTATGACAAAGATTCGACCCAAAGGGAACTGGAATACGCTTGTGAGCGAGCTGATTTTGTATTCAATCTGGCTGGGGTGAATAGGCCGAAAGAGGACTCTGAGTTTATGGATGGAAATTTCGGTTTTGCAAGCACGCTTTTAGATACGCTTAAGAAATGCAACAACACATGCCCTGTGATGTTAAGCAGTTCTTCCCAAGCGTCAATGGCAGGCCGTTTTGCAGATTCTGAATATGGAAAGAGTAAGTTTGCGGGAGAGGAGTTGTTTTTTCAATATGCGGCAGACAGAGGGGTGAAGGCGCTTGTTTACCGTTTTCCAAATATTTTTGGAAAATGGTGCAGGCCAGATTATAATTCCGCTGTGGCGACGTTTTGCAACGCGGTAGCAAATGATTTAGAGTACGCGGTCCATGATGAGTCTACGGAACTTGAGCTGCTTTACATTGACGATCTCATAAACGAGATGCTTGACGCGCTGGAAAATAAGGAACATCGTTGTGAATATAATGAGTTGGAAGCGATTCCAAATAAATCGGGCCGCTATTGCTATGTGCCAACGACGCATCATGTCACGCTTGGAGAGATCGTGGGGTTATTAAATATTTTTAAATCAATGCCGACTACACTGGCGATGCCGGAGCTTGCGGAGGGGTCGTTTGCAAAGAAACTCTACAGCGCTTACCTTTCTTATCTTCCTAAAGAGAAGATCGTGTACAACCTTAAATCGAATGTCGATCATAGAGGCTGCTTTACAGAACTGATCCGTACTGCTAATTGCGGCCAGCTTTCTGTTAATGTTACAAAACCGGGCGTGACCCGCGGCCAGCACTGGCATAACAGTAAGTGGGAGATTTTTATTGTAGTAAGCGGGCATGGGCTTATTCAAAAGCGCCGGATAGGGATAGAGCAAAAAACGGGCAGAAAGTATCCGGTCATAGAATTTGAGGTGACAGGAGGGCAGATGCAGGCGGTGCAAATGCTGCCGGGATATACGCATAATATAATCAACTTGTCAAATACGGAAAATTTAGTGACGGTTATATGGGCGAATGAACCATTTGACGAAAAACATCCGGATACTTTTTATGAACCTGTAGTGGATGAAGCAAATAAGGGTTGCTAGGGAAAAAATAGTGGGATATCCAGCGCGTGAGGAAATGAAAAAGAGAAAAATATGCAGGAGGCATAAAGTTGGCCATTTGGAAAAGTGAAACAGAAGCAAGGAAGCAGATAAAGGACATGGTAGCGCAATACTATGATGCTTTTATAAAGGAGAAAGAGGCGTTTAAGCCGGGAGATCGGATAACATACGCGGCGCGCGTATTTGACGAAAAAGAAATGCAGGCGCTTGCGGATGCGATGCTTGATTTTTGGCTGACTACGGGGCGGTTTTCAGAGCGGTTTGAGCGGGAGTTCGCATCATGGATCGGCGTGGAGTATGCCCATCTTGTAAATTCTGGCTCTTCCGCTAATTTGATCGCTTTTATGGCGCTGACGGCTCCAGAGCTGGGGGAGAGGCGGATCAAGCCGGGAGACGAGGTGATCACAGTTGCATGCGGGTTTCCTACAACGGTTACGCCAATTCTAAATTATGGGGCTGTCCCTGTGTTTGTGGATGTGACTGTGCCTCAATACAACATAGACGTGAATATGTTAGATGACGCATATAGTCCTAAGACAAAAGCGGTAATGGTCGCACATACGCTTGGGAATCCGTTTTGCCTAAAAGAAGTCAAATCGTTTTGCGATAAGCATAGTCTTTGGCTTGTGGAAGACAACTGTGATGCGTTGGGGACAAAATACACGATTGGCAAAGAGACAAAGTTTACAGGAACATGGGGAGACATTGGGACAAGTTCGTTCTACCCGCCCCATCATATGACAATGGGGGAAGGCGGATGCGTTTATACAGATAATCCTTTGTTGCATCGGCTGATCCTTTCATTTCGCGATTGGGGGCGCGACTGTATCTGTCCGAGCGGGCAGGATGACTTTTGCGGACGTCGATTTGATGGGCGCCATGGGGAGCTTCCGGCTGGATATGACCATAAGTATGTATATAGCCACTTTGGATATAATTTGAAAGCTACGGATATGCAGGCGGCAATCGGCTGCGAACAGCTTAGGAAGCTGCCGGGCTTTGTTGAAAGAAGGAGGCGTAATTGGGATAAGCTGAAAAAAGCGCTTGAGCCTGTGTCGGATAAATTGATCCTGCCGGAGCCGGCGGAAAATTCTAAGCCATCGTGGTTCGGTTTTTTAATTTCGGTGAAGCCGGATAGCGGGCTTGAGCGGAATAAAGTTACAAGGTATATCGAGGAGCGGCAGGTGCAGACAAGGCTTTTGTTTTCTGGAAATCTGATCAGGCATCCGTGTTTTGGAACGATCAGAGGGACGGACAGATATCGGGTTGTAGGCGCGCTTGCAAATACGGATTTTGTTATGGATAAGGCGTTCTGGGTAGGGGTATATCCTGAAATGACGGATGCGATGCTTGATTATATGGCAAGGGTGATCATTGAGGCGGTAAGCCAGTAACGGCTGACAATTATATGGTAAATTTTATCGCTCGTGAGTATAAATGGATGATTGGCGCTTTTTCATACAGAAAGGGAGAAAACGTTCGTGAAGGTGGTGTTATTAGCCGGCGGCTTTGGAACAAGAATATCGGAAGAGTCTGAGCGTCGCCCAAAGCCAATGGTAGAGATTGGCGGCAAGCCGATTCTTTGGCATATCATGAAAGAATACAGTTATTACGGTTACAATGATTTTATTATATGCGCAGGATATAAGCAGTATGTGATAAAAGAGTGGTTTGCGGATTATTTCTTGCATAATTCGGACATTACTTTTAATTTCAAGAATGGCGTAAATGAAATGAAAGTGCATGACCAGCATTGCGAATTATGGGAAGTGACGGTTGTAGATACAGGACAGAATACAATGACGGGCGGACGTATTAAAAGAGTTCAAAAGTATGTTGGCGATGAGCCGTTTATGATGACTTATGGTGATGGGGTATGCGATGTCGATATCGGAAAGCTGGTTGAGTTTCACAAGTCCCATGGCAAGATTGCCACAATGACAGCAGTAAAGCAGGAGCAGCAAAAAGGAGTGCTTGATATAGGGCCGGATTATGCGGTCAAGTCATTTCGTGAAAAAAGCAGTATGGATGGGATTCCGATCAATGCAGGGTATATGGTATTTGAACCGCAGATTTTTCATTATTTAAAGGATGATGGGACAATATTGGAGCGCGGCCCAATGGTCCGGTTAGCGGAAGAAGGGGAGCTTATGTCATATTTACACACCGGTTTTTGGCAGTGTATGGATAATATGGTGGAAAAGAATAAATTGGAAAAGCTGGTAAACGAACATAGAGCGCCTTGGATTAAATGGGACGGTTGAAAAAGGCAAAGGATTTCAAATGATATACAGCAGTGACTTATAAATCTGACGAGGGATGGTTTATGAATATAACAGACAATATAGAAGTGTTAGATTGCACACTAAGAGATGGAGGACATGTTAATAATGCCGCATTTGGGCATGACAACATTCTTGCTATTGAAAATGCGTTGGTAAAATCGAATGTTGACATTATTGAACTTGGATTTTTAAAAAATGGCGTTTTTTCAATAGATCAAAGCAACTATAATCGGATGGAAGATGTCTACGAGAATTTAAAGCATATCAAAGAAAAAAGAAAATATTCTGTTATGATCCGTCCTGATTGGTATGACATTTCACAGTTATCTGAAAGAACTGGGGATATAAGCCTGATTCGATTTGCATTTTATTTAAAAGATATAGAACTTACAAAAAAATATTGCAGCATAGCAAGGAAGCTTGGCTATGAAATTGCTATGAATCCTGTAAATATAATGGGCTACAAGGATGAGGATTTGATCTATATTTTAAAAGAAGCGAATGATTTAAAGCCTTCTGTTATTAACATTGTAGATACGTTTGGATCGATACAATCCGTAGATTTGGAACATATTTATGAACTCTTTGAAAAATATTTAAGTGGAGATATTCGGATAGGATTGCATTTGCATGAGAATATGTCATCTGCGTTTATGCTGATGCAGCATTTTTTGAAGATAAAAAATCCTGAGAGGAAATCAGTTATAGATGGTTCATTACTGGGCATGGGGCGTGTACCAGGGAATTTGCCAATAGAGATTCTTATGGACTATATGAACGCCTATCGAGGGCATAACTATAATTTGGAACCTGTTCTTGAGGTTATTTCAAAGGTAATAGAGCCAGAAAAAAAGAAGAGAGAATGGGGGTATCATCCGGCGTACTATTTTACTGGCAAGCGCCAGATACACCGTTCATTTGCAGAATATTATATTGATTGCCGCAAGGATTTGAATCTTGCTGATATATTTGGGATATTTAATCTTTTAAAAGATGATTCCGATAAGATGATGTTTTCAAAAGATAAAGCAGACGAATATGTACGAATTTATAGGGAGGGGATGCATTGAAAAAAAGAGTGGCGGATTTTATTGCAAGCTATCTTGCGAATAATGGCTTAAATCAGATATTTACAGTTACTGGCGGTGGCGCTATGTATCTGAATGATGCATTTGGGCATCATCCAAATTTGAATTGTATCTATAATCATCATGAACAAGCTTGCGCAATGGCTGCCGAAGGATATGCCAGGCTAAGCGGCAGGACTGCTGTGGTGTGCGTCACATCTGGACCGGGAGGAACGAATGCATTGACAGGAGTTATGGGCGCATGGCTTGATTCTATACCCATGATAATTATATCAGGCCAGATGAAATTAAGCACAACAATCGCGTCAACGACGGTGCCGCTTCGTCAGTTGGGTTTTCAGGAGTTTAATATTCTTGATGCGGTTAAATGTATGACGAAGTATTGCGCGATGGTTAAGAAACCAAAAGATATAAGATATTATCTTGAAAAAGCAAAACGTATAGCGGAAAACGGAAGGCCGGGGCCAGTATGGCTTGATATTCCGTTGGATGTACAGGGGGATCAAGTCGATATTGAAGAATTAAAGAAATACCATCCTGGAGAGGATAGTTTCTTAAATATATCAGTTCCGACACAAGAGCAGATTGAGCATATTGTTCATAAAATTAAAGAATCCAAAAGGCCGGTTATTTTGGCAGGCAACGGCATAAGAGCCGCACATGCAGTGGAGGCGTTTTTAAAGGTAGTTGAGAAATATCGGATTCCCGTTGTGACAGCATGGAATGCGCATGATCTTATACATGACGCTAATCCACTGTTTGCAGGAAGGCCGGGGACGATTGGGACAAGAGGAGGAAATTTTGTTGTGCAAAACAGCGACCTTCTTATTTCACTTGGATGCAGGATGAATCTAAGGCAGATTAGTTATGAATGGAAAAATTTTGCAAAACATGCGTACAAGATAGCGGTTGACATTGATGAAGGAGAACTTCGAAAGCCGACCCTGGCAAATGATTATTCAATCCACGCAGATGTAAAAGATGTGTTGAATGAGCTGCTGAATACGGATTATGTTGCAGACGAAAAACTAGAAGATTGGATCCAATGGGCAAAGGATATTAATCATAGATACCCAGTGGCGCTGGAGGAATACAGGCAACAGTATAGGAGTCCTATAAGTCCGTATATTTTTATGCAGGAGCTTTCACAGAGGTTAAAAGGCACCGATACGGTGGTAGCGAGTAATGGGACAGCTTGTGTTTGTGGATTGCAGGTGATCGACATAAAAGATGACATGAGAATGTTTACAAATGCAGGAGCTTCTAGCATGGGGTACGGGCTTCCAGCAGCCGTAGGCGCTTGTATCGCTGACAGAACCAGGAAAATCATTTGCCTTGAAGGGGATGGAAGCATTCAGATGAATCTGCAAGAGTTGCAGACAGTGGTTCATCATAATTTGAATATGAAGATTGTATGGCTCAATAATGATGGTTATCATTCTATAAGACAGACGCAATGTCAGGTTTTTAATGGAGAACGCTTCGGTTATTGCGGGGTAAACGCTTCGAGCGGTATCAGTTTCCCCGATGCGGAAAAAATATCGAATGCTTTTGGAATTAAGTTTTTTAGAATAGATAACGATGAAATGTTAGATATTCTCCTGTCACAGTTTTTGGAAGGGGATGGACCGGCTTTATGTGAAGTTGTTCTTGATAAGACACAGTTTTTTTCGCCAAAACTGTCTTCAAGAGTAAATGAGGACGGGACAATTACATCTCCTTCATTGGAAGATATGAGTCCATTTCTGCCAAAGGAAGAAATAGCTGAAATCATGATTGCGGAAAAGGAATATTATGAGTAGGCGAGAGAAGATTACCCAAAGATATAACGCGAATGGATTGTCGCTTAAACAGAATACACGAATTGCCGTTGTTTCCAACAAGCCTGATACGGTATCCAAAAAGGTGTTCCATATTTTAAAAAGGGAGTATAAAGCGTTTTATGCATCTTTAAACCCACAATATGATGAAGAATTGCTGATTGATATATCGAATCCGAAAGCTGCGGAAGGATTTTTTTACTATTATAGGATAGATGTAATGATTTTATGCAGCAGTTTTTTAGATAATGCTGAATCGGATAATTATAAAGAAGCATACAGTTTGATCAATCTTTGTGCATTGAATGAGATTAAACCAGTGTTTCTTTATGAAAAAATCCGCGTAGCCTCAATTGGAGCTGGTGAAAGCAGAATCGTTGGCGTTGACGATGCTTACAATAGGATTTGTGAAGAAATATCAAATAAGGTATTAGGTGTGGCAAATGGCTTGGTTATAAAATGTTCGATCACTTATGGTTTTGATATAAAAGCTTCTAACTGTGACAGTGTGGAAGCGTTTTTCCTTGACAGGATTTTTTCTTTTGATAATTCGAAGTATGTTGCGCAGATGGACCCGATGCTTATCGATGAAGTCAGCGAATTTGTTTCGGATTGTATTGATAAAGTAGGATGTATCAATGTAACAGATGAACAGGGGATTTTATCGGGTAATAAATGTTCTTTTACGGATATGAAAAAAGGAGCCGACATTGTATCAAAGCAAAAGGGGTGTGTATTTAATCTAATATACCAGCTTATGCCTGGCGAATATTTTGGGGGTGAAAGAGTTGCCAAAGTACGTATTGCTTTAGGCGAAAGGCTGGCATCGCGTATTCCAGATGGAGTTAAAAAACAGGTTGATTATATTATTCCTGTCCCTAAAACAGGATTATTTTATGCAATGGGGCTTTCAAAAAAATTGCAGATTCCTTACATGCAGGGATTGTTAAAGGAAAATACGGATGAACGTAGTTTCCAAATGTTAGATGTAAATGTTCGTAAGGAATTTTTGAAAAGTAAGATTTCATTTATAAGTGAGTTGTTGAAAGAAAAGTCTGTAATTCTTGTCGATGAGGCCATATTTACTGGAACAACATTAAAAATGGTATGTAAGATGCTGTGGGGGGCGGGTGTAAAGAGGATTTTTTTGGGTATACCGACTCCGCCATGCTATGTGACTTGTGGATATTACGTTCAGCCTGAAAGGAAGATGCTTTTAGAGTATGTAAGAGAAGATATGTTGACAGAGTATTTTGATGTTGATGCAGTTTATTTTCAAACTGTAATTGATTTTATGAGTGAAATTCCAAATGTAAAAGGGTTATGTGCAGAATGTTTTACCAGGAGGTGATAAGAGTTGAATAGATTGGTGGCAATTGTACCAGCAAGGTTCTGTAATGATGAGGGATTGGAAAATAAAGATATACTTCCGTTTGATGGTGTGAATTTGCTAACGCACAAGCTTAGGCAATTGAAGCAGGTGGACGGGATAGATATTATTGTTTCTTCTGAAAATGATGATATTTTAAAGATGGGCAAAACAGAAGGAGTCGAGTGTATAAAGCGGCCGCTGGAACTTGCGAGATCGGACGCTTCGTTTGGAGATTTTGTGGAATATATATGTGAGATTGTAAAGCAGGAGCACATTATCTGGGCATGTGTAACATCGCCGCTGATTACTCCTATAATATATCGGAAAGCCATCGATACTTATTTTGAAGGGTTGGAAAAGGGGTTTGACTCTCTCGTTACCGTTCAGCGGTTGCAAAGATACCTCATGGATGAAAATGGAGCGATAAATTTCAAACCAGGCAGGAATGTCAAGATCAAGAATCAGGTCAAGCCGATATATATATTCACCAATGGCATATCTATTGCGCCCCGTGAATCCATGAGGGGCTGGAAATATACAAGCGGAGATATACCTTATATGTTCGAACTGGGGAAAAAAGAATCCATAGACATTTGCGATGAGTTTGATTACGAATGCGCAAAAAAGTTTTTTCACTCGAAGGTTTAAAGGGGAATATGTTGAATGAAGGCAGATTATGTAGCAAAAATAGAAAATAGCAAAAGACATGAATTGAAAGATGTTGTTCCATTGGACAAGCCATATAGCTTAATGATAGATATCGCTGACGTGTGTAACATGAAATGTAAGTTTTGCTTTCATGCTGACTTAGATGCAGTAAAGAAAGTCAACGCACAATTTGGGGTAATGCCAATGAATATGTTTATCAAAATTGTTGATGATATAAAAACAGGTTGGGGGGGTGATTTTGGTATAAAAAAATTACGGTTATTTGCGAACGGAGAACCTTTGTTAAACAAAAATGCATTAAAAATGATAAGTTATGCGAAATCCTTACATATAGCTGAAAAGGTAGAAATGACAACAAATGGTTCGCTGATTAATGATGAAATAGCGGATAATATTTGCGGAGCCGGGCTTGACATATTAAATATTTCGGTTAATGGGTTGACAGAAGATCAATATAGGGATGTTTGCGGGTATCATATGGATTTTGATTATTTTATTCAACAAATACGTCGTTTGTACAATAAGAGGGGAAATTGCCGTGTACAAATAAAGTATAGCGATATAGGGTATTCAGATGATGAGAAAAAGAAATTTGTTGAAGAATTTGGAGATATATGTGACCAGATATTTGTTGAGAGTATTTCGTCATCGCTTTGGCCGGATACGGATGTAAATGAAAAAGTAAGAGATCAGGAGCTTGATTTCTGGGGTGGGAAATATAAAAAAAAGAAAATCTGTCCAAGCATATTTACCCAAATGGTTATTAATAGCCGTGGAAAAGCAAAATTGTGTTGTTCAGACTGGGGGAGTAGAGTGATCGTAGGAGATGCGTCTACGCAAAGCGTTAAAGAAATCTGGGAGAGGGGATATGTTCCTTTGCAGAAGAGATTTTTGATGGAAGAAAGAGGGGTTTATACTATGTGTAAAGAATGCAGCCTTCCAGAAGCGGCCAGCTCAGATAATTTAGATGATTATGCAAAAGAGGTTATCTTACGTTATGATAAATATTAAAATTATAAAAATAGATTTAAATAATGGCGTCATCGAAGATATTTGTTCAAATTGAGTATATCAGAAAAGTAGAAAGTATGATAAGTGGGATTTACTCATTGTATCAATGATGTTGGAGCATATAGTTGATCCGTGATGGTTTATTGAGAAATGCAGGGATTTATGTAATAAATATATGTTTATAGAAATACCTACGCTTGATTATAAAACAGAGGAAGAAGTGGCCTGCTATAGATACACTGTGGATAAAAGAGGAACGTTCAATAGTGGTAAAAAGCGCATTAAAAGGTATGTTTTCTTCTGAGGAGCTATTAGTTAGATACATAGAAATAAATAAGGGTATATTAGATAGAATAGAAGATATTTTGAATGAAATTAACGATAACGATGAAATAGCTATTTGGGGTGTTGGCCATCACGCCATGGGATTGAAATGTTTAATGGTATAAAAATAACAGGATATGATCCAAATGATATTATGAAATATCACATTAAGGGATGTGGAGAAATGTATGGCAAAAAAAGTGGTAGTTACAGGAGCGACAGGGGCCATAGGGATGGCGTTGCTTGGCATTTTACAAAAAGAAAAAGTTTACACATTGGTTCTTCTTCACAAAGGATCTGAAAGGAATAGTAATATTCCTGTTTCTCAATTTATAAAAACAAAATATTGTGATATAGAAGAATATGATTTTTTTGAAGATGAGGAATCTTATGACATTTTTTTTCACATGGCATGGAGTGGGGGAGGAGCTAGGCAAGACGTTAAAAGGCACTATGCCAATGTCTGGTATTCCTTAAATGCATTATTGCTTGCGAAAAAGCTTGGATGTAAACGATTTGTTTTTACGGGGTCACAAGCAGAATACGGGTTGAAAGATTGCAAACTCAAGGGTTCCGTTTCATGTGAGCCAATAAACCCATTTGGCGCATCTAAACTTTATGCCGGCCAGATGACTCGGTTTCTTTCCCTTCAGTTAGGCATTGAGCATATATGGTGCAGGATATTAAGCGTATATGGTCCTTATGATGGAAAGAATACGATGGTTTCCAGTGTGCTAAGGCAATTGCTTGAGGGAAAATCACCAAGACTTACAAAGTGCGAACAGGTATGGGATTATTTGTATAGCGAAGACGCTGCAAAGGCTATTTATTTGTGTGGCTTAAAAGGCAGGACAGACAGAATATACCCTATTTGCAGTGGAGAAGGACGTGTCCTTAAAGAATACGTAGAAGAGATGTTTGAAGCTATGAATTTGCATACAGATATACGTTTTGGAGAAATACCTTATAGTGACAGCCAAACAATGTATTTAAGCGGGGATATTTCAGAGTTGGTCAAAGATACAGGGTTTCAAAGAAAATACTCTTTTCGGGAAGGTATTGAGAAAACAGTTCATTGGATGAAAGGATGCAAATAGATCGACAAAAATGCTATGCGCACGCAGCCATACTGCGGATATTTTATGGGGAGGATTCATAATAGAGTATGTGGAAACAAAGCAGGCAGCATTCAGTTAAAATGGAAGAAACACTCAACTTTTATAAAAATAAACGGATATTAATAACAGGAAATACTGGTTTTAAAGGTTCATGGTTAACATATATTCTTTTATTATCAGGAGCTAAGATAGTAGGCTTTGCGCAAAAGCCGCCAACAATGCCGAATCTATTTACTATTTCTGGGATATCAGATTCTAAGTTGCATCAAATAACAGCGGATATAAGGGAATTGGAGCGGGTGTATAGCGCGTTTAAAGAACATCAGCCTGAGATTGTGTTTCATTTGGCTGCACAGCCCATTGTCCGTAAGTCCTATTCCGACCCAGTGGCTACCTATTCTACGAATGTAATGGGCGCTGTAAATGTTTGCGAGGCGATTCGGCTCACACCGTCAGTTCGTTCATTTCTAAATGTTACAACAGACAAAGTTTACAAAAATATGGAATGGGAATATGGATATAGAGAGGATGATCCGTTGGATGGTTTCGACCCATACAGTAATTCAAAGTCCTGTAGCGAGTTGGTTACTCATAGCTATAAGGACTCTTTTTTTCAGGATGGCTTAGTGGCTGTTTCAACTGCAAGGGCTGGAAATGTGATAGGTGGAGGCGATTTTAGCGCTGACCGCATCATACCGGATTGTGTGAGAAAGGCTATGGAAGGCAAAGAGAGTGGAAAAGATGTGGTCATTGGCGTGCGTAATCCTTATTCGATCCGTCCTTATCAGCATGTTCTTGAACCATTGTTTATGTATCTTGTCATTGCAATGAAACAATACGAAAATCCCTCTTTTTCAGGATATTATAATATTGGTCCAGATGATATAGATTGCGTGCCAACGATGGAACTTGTAACTATGTTTTGTGATAAATGGAATAAAAGGAAGGATACGTCATTGCCTAGATTGTCATGGGAGGACAGGGTAGAATTAAATGCGCCGCATGAGTCGGACCTTCTTAAGCTTGATTGCAGCCGGGTAAAATCAAGATTTGGATGGCGGCCAAGGTGGCATATAGATAAAGCGATAGAAGAAACCGTAAGATGGACAAAGATATGGATAAGCGATGGGGATGTGAGAGCTGAGATGGACAGAGAGATAAAGGAATATATAAATGAAGGAGGCCTTCACAGATGAAATCGAAACATATAATGCAAAAAAAGGACAGGATTTATGTTGCGGGACATACTGGATTGGTGGGTTCAGCGATCGTTAGGAGATTGAAAAGAGAAGGATTTGATAATCTTATCTTTCGCTCACATTTGGAATTGGATCTGACTGATCAGCAGGCGGTCAATCGTTTTTTTGAATCGGAAAGACCTGACTTTGTCTTTATGTGCGCAGCGAAAGTGGGTGGGATTCAGGCGAACAAAGAAGCGTTGGATCAGTTTCTGTACGTCAATGCCATGATTGAATTTAACACGATAATGGCCGCATATTATAATGGGGTAAAAAAATTCTGCCTTATGGGAAGCGGATGCATATATCCGCGGGAATGCCCGCAGCCAATAAAAGAAAAGTATCTTCTCACGTCGCCGCTGGAGATCACGAACGAAGGATATGCGCTTGCTAAGATCAGCGGCCTTAAGCTTTGCGAGTATTTAAACGCGCATCATCCGGATAAGGCGGACTATATATCTGTGATGCCCTGCAATCTGTATGGCCCTGGCGATAACTACCATCCAGAGCGTTCGCATGTGATACCTGCGCTCATTCGTAAGTTTCATGAGGCGAAGGAATCGGAAAATGATGAGGTTGCAATGTGGGGGACGGGATCTGCGATGCGAGAGTTCCTTCACATTGACGACGTTGCGGACGCTTGTTTTTTCCTTATGCAGAATTATTCTGGAGATCCGGGGGAGAATGGGACGCCCGGGGAATCGTGGATTAATGTTGGGTGCGGCGTTGATCTGACAATGAAAGAGCTTGGAGCGAAAATAGCAAGGATTGTAGGCTTTAAGGGTAAGATAGCTTATGACCGCGTTCACCCGGATGGCACGCCAAGAAAGCTGTTGGATTCAACAAAGCTGTTTGATATGGGATGGAGGCCGTCCATCGGCTTTGAGGAAGGGCTTAAGCGGACGTATGAGGATTACAGGATAAATAAAAATAGATATAGGCGATAATCGCATTGCGGTTATGCGGGAAGGACAGTTATGGTTATTACGAAGACGCCGTTTCGTATGTCTTTTTTTGGCGGTGGAACGGATATGGAGGAGTTTTTCAATGAACACGGGGGGGCGGCGCTGTCCACGACGTTTGATAAGTATTGTTACGTGATCGTGAGGCATTTGCCGCGATTTTTTGATTATAGGAATCAGGTTTCCTATTCGAAAATTGAAAAAGTGAGGCGCACTGGCGAGATACAGCATCCTGCGGTGCGTGAGGCGATGAAGTATTTAGACATGCATGAGTTGATGATAACATATGACGCCGACCTTCCAGCGAGAACTGGCCTTGGCACAAGCAGTTCGTTTGCCGTGGGCATGTTAAGCGCGTTTTACGCGCTTAAAGGCAAGTATGTGTGCAAGAAAAAGCTTGCGGATGACGCGATTTACCTGGAAAGGGTGCTGTGCAATGAAGCGGGGGGCTGGCAGGATCAGATCGCGGCCAGCTTTGGAGGGTTGAACAGGATAGATTTTTGTAATGGCGGATATAAGGTTTCGCCCATTATAATTTCGCCGGAGCGAAAGAAGCTGTTAAACAGAAACCTGATGCTCTTTTTTACAGGCTTTTCGCGTTTTTCCGCTAAGATTCAAGAGGATGCGAGGAAACATATAGGCGGCAATACAATTACGCTTCTGAAGATGATGGACATGGTTGACGAAGCGGAGAGAATACTGATTGACAAAAACGCAGATTTGGATGATTTTGGCGTTTTGCTGGATCGTTCCTGGAGACTAAAGAGAGGAACGGGCAAGGGGATAAGCACCGATGAAATAGATAAGCGCTATGATATCGCCATTTCGGCGGGAGCTTTGGGAGGGAAGCTGTTAGGCGCGGGCGGCGGCGGATTTTTGCTTTTCTATGTGCCGGAAAGCAAAAGGGAAGCGGTAAAGACAGCTCTCAAAGGCCTTATGCTTGTTCCGTTCGAATTTGAAAATGCGGGCACGGAAATAATATATTATTCACCGGAAGAGTTTCCTACGGCGATGAGAGAGGGGCGTCATAAATGAAAGCGTTGATAACAGGAATAACGGGGATGGTCGGATCTCATCTCGCGGACTATTTGCTTGAGAACACGGATTGGGATATATATGGGGTTTGCCGTTGGCGCAGCCCGCTTGATAATGTGTCGCATTTGTTGGAGCGAGTGAACAGGAGAGACAGGATTTTTTTCGAGTATGCGGATCTGAATGATGAAATGAGTCTGATTGAAGTGGTTCATAAGATAAAGCCGGATTATGCGTTTCATCTAGCGGCGCAGTCATATCCGCAGACTAGCTTCACAGCTCCGATTGACACATTAAACACGAATATTCTTGGCACTTGCAGATTGCTTGAGGCGTTTCGGCTGGCGATGCGGCAAGATAAGGCTTACCAGCCTGTGATGCACATTTGCGCGTCGTCTGAGGTGTTTGGAAGAATACCGGGAGATAAAAAGCCAAAGGAAGGCATCCACGAGGAGTGCCCCTTTCATCCAGCGAGCCCATATGCGATAAGTAAAACGGGGACCGATCTTTTGGGTCGATATTATGCGGAGGCGTATGGCATGACGGTAATGACAACCCGCATGTTCACGCATACAGGCCCTCGTCGTGGGGACGTGTTCCATGAATCCACTTTCGCGAAGCAGATTGCGATGATAGAAGCCGGAATGATCGAGCCGACAGTCCGAGTTGGAAATCTCAACAGCCTTAGGACCTATGCCGATGTTCGGGACGCGGTAAAGGCGTACCATATGCTTGTGACGGTTGAGCCGATTGCAGGAGAATACTATAATATTGGCGGGGAATATACCTGTAAAGTGGGCGATACGTTAAACACGCTGCTTTCCTATAGCTCTAAAAAAGATGAAATTGAAATAATCATAGATCCAGAAAGGCTTCGGCCCATTGACGCTGACTTACAAGTGCCTGATTGCAGAAAGTTCAGAGCGCATACGGGATGGAGGCCGGAAATACCGTTTGAAAGGACCATGTACGATCTTCTCAGCTATTGGAGAGACAGAGTGGGTAGGGGAGAAAGCTTTTTAATGAGATAGCTATGGATCTGGATGCGCAGCTAAAATATAAGGCGGGTATGGTATATGTTGATCGAACGAATTGAGGTTGATTTCGAGTATGAAGATGATAGAGGCGTTCTCACACAACTAGTGCATCGCGGGTATTCGCAGATTAACGTGGTGACGTCCAAAGGAGGAATGTCCAGAGGTGGGCATTATCACAAATACAACACAGAAGCGTATTTTATCATCCGGGGAAAATGTAAGGTGACTGCAAGAAGAGGGGATGAACAAGAGAGTGGCATATTTGTTGCGGGGGACTTTTTTAGATTAGGGCCTTATATTTCGCATGATTTTCATTATATTGAAGATTCAATTCTCGTAACTATGTATAGCCTTGGGATAGAAATGGAAAACGGTGAAAAGGACAGCTTTTTAGGATATGTGAGATAGAGGATTGGTTTGGGATATATGATGTGGAAATAATTTTTATACGCGTAATTGTGTTCATTAGCATTGAAATTGTAGGAGGCGTTTATGGATTCAAGATTACAGCCGCATATAGATTTATTAACGTTTCGTTATCCGAATTTAAAGTCTATTGAAGAACAGATAATAACAGCCTATGATTTGTTTCAGGAAGCGTATGTCAAAGATAAAAAGCTGTTGATAGCCGGCAACGGCGGTTCCGCCGCTGACTCGGAGCATATAGCGGGTGAGCTGATGAAACGGTTTAAAATGCCTCGTCCGGTCGCGCAGACCTTTGCATCTAAATTAGAGCGGATCGATCCTGTAAGAGGGCGGCAGCTTGCTAAAAATCTTGAGCGTGGGCTTATGGCGATACCATTAGTGGCGCATGAAGCAATGTCCACTGCATATATAAACGATGTCGACGGGTATGGAGTGTTTGCGCAGCAGTTGTTCGGCTATGGACGGGAAGGCGATGTGTTTCTTGGAATCTCCACATCGGGAAACAGCGTTAATATTATGAATGCGGCGGTTGTTGCAAGAGCGCTCGACATTAAGGTGGTTGGTTTAACCGGAGCTGACGGAGGAGAATTGGGAGGTTTTGCGGATGTCACGGTAAAGGTTCCAGAGACAGAAACGTATATGGCGCAAGAACTGCACCTTCCTATTTATCATTGCTGGTGTTTGATGTTGGAAGATTACTTTTTTGGAAGGTAATGTATTAAGAATGTTATTATTCTATGTGACAGCTGGTATGTAAAAGGAATCTTGTTACAAAAACAGTCCATGGCGATTCCTCATCTGGTTTTGGTATGCAAGCGCTGTTCACAGACTTTACACCGTTTACATAATTTGTTATAATAGAAAAAGCAACAACCAATCAGATAAATGAAAGCAGGTGATTATATGACAGAAAAAGAAATGCTGAAAATATCTGTGGAAGAATTTTCAAGGGTCCAAGACTATATGGTGGATACGGATAAGGAGTCGGCGGCATACAAAAAAATGAAACGACGTTATACGGAATTAAAAGTAATACTAACGGTGTCAGGGATTAATCTTACAGATTTAGACATCATTAAAGAATAAAGACGAGTTGCTATAATGAAACCTCCAGACTGAGTTATGTTATTTTACATCGGTTTGGAGGTTTTTTTATCTGTAACTTCATTCGTAATATTCTTTTTAACTTCTTTTTATTTTTCCATCTCTGTTTCTCCATTAGTAATACCTTTGTAAGTTTCCGTTAAAAGAAAAGTAAGCAATGAAAAAAATTTTATATCGTAGAAAATATAACAAAAGGCATTTGCTGATCGGGGCAAATGCCTTTTTTGTGAAAAAAAGTCTGATTATGTGAAAAACGGGTAAATTTTCCGTTGAAAATATTTGGTATAATACAAAAAGGATCGACCAATATTCTGGCAGCATACAGGATCGCAAACGAAACAGGATTTATGGGAAGGGAGGTATTTTGAGAAAAATACGTACGCTTAGAAACATAATCAGCCGTTATATGCGCATCGTCACTCTTTTGCTGGTAGTTCTTTTTTTGGTGGGCATTTTTTACTTTCAAGTGGTGAACGAACGGCGCCAGGCATACATCAGCGCCATGGAGACTTTCTGCCAGATCGAACAGGTTTTGGGGGAAAATAAGGAGGAGTTAGCCGATATCAAACAGGAATATCGAAAAACCTGCCTGCACAATGCGGAGGCCATTGCTTATATTATAGAAGACAATCCTTCCGTTTTAGACAGTGTGGAGGAGCTAAAGAAGATCGCCACAATGATAGAAGTCGATGAAATCCATATCTTTGACAAGACAGGGCGTATTTTTTCCGGGACCCATCCGTTATATTACGACTTTACTTTTGACTCAGGGGATCAGATGAGTTTTTTTAAGCCTATGCTGGAGGATAAATCCTTAAGCCTTGTACAGGATATCACGCCGAATACGGCGGAAAAAAAGATGATGCAGTATTCCGCCCTGTGGAGCCATGACGGGAAGTTTATCGTACAGGTCGGAATGGAGCCTGTCAACGTTATGAAGGTTACGGAAAAAAATGAGCTGTCTTATATCTTTTCCCTTTTGCGGGTCAATTCCGACGCAAATTACTATGCCATTTCAAAAGAGGACGGGAGCGTCGTAGGTTCTACCGACTTGTCCTGTGTGGAAAAGAACAGTTCGGAAATAGGGCTGGGACTGGAAACGGTTGAGGTGGACGGCGACGGCTTTATTGCAAATGTAAAGGGCGTAAAATCTTACTGCGTTTTTATGAAATCCGGTGAAAACTATATCGGGCGAGCTCTGCCCTTTGGAGATCTGTACAGGCGGGTGCCGTCTACGATGGGATGGATCGCGTTTTGCCTGATCGCCGCCGCGGTGATTTTATATTATGTGGTCACCTGCTATATGAACAAGTACGTGGTGGAAGGCATTCACAGCATCAATGAAAAGCTGAACCTCATTTCCCAGGGAAACCTGGACGAGATCGTGGATGTGCAAAGCAGCGCCGAGCTTGCGGAGCTTAGTCGTTATATCAACCAGATGAAAATGAGCATATTAGATAATCGCCGCAAGATTACCTATATCATCGGAAAGACCAAGATGCCGATTGGCGTGTATGAATACAATCATTATATGAAAAGGGTGAGCATAAGCGAACACGTTCCGGAAATCCTTGCGCTGGAAAATGGGGAATGCGAGCGATTTTCCGAGGATTATCGGGTTTTCCAGGAATTTATCATCGATCTGCGCAAAAATATCGTTGCGGATGAATCCTGCGTGTATTCCTGTAGGGAGCGCTACGTTAAGTTAGAGGAGGTGGAGCACAACGGAGATGTGTTCGGCGTGATCATCGATGTGACCGAGGAAATCGAAAAGCGTAAAAAAATAGAAGATGAACGGGAGGCGAAAACCCGATTCCTGTCGAATATGTCTCATGAGATCCGAACGCCGATCAACGCGGTGCTTGGCATGAACGAGATGATACTGCGGGAAGCTAAGGACAGCCAGATTTTAACCTATGCGGCGAATATCAAAAGCTCCGGGAAAATGCTGCTGTTTTTGATCAATGACATTTTGGATATTTCAAAGATTGAATCTGGAAAAATGGAGATCCTTCCGGTAGAGTATAAAATGTCGGCATTGATCATGGATTTATGGAATGTCATTTATCTGCGGGCTAAAGAAAAAAAGCTGACTTTTGCCGTGGAATTGGATGAAACGCTTCCAAGCGTGCTGTATGGCGACGACGTGCGTATGAAGCAGATAGTGACAAACCTTTTGACAAACGCGGTAAAGTACACGCCGCAGGGCAGCGTCAGGCTTCGGATCGCCTATGAGCGGCAAAAGGAAGGGGAAGCGCTGTTAAAAATATCCGTGCAGGATACTGGCGTTGGGATACGGGAAGAGGATATGGGCAAGCTTTTTGAAAGCTTCCAGCGTATAGATGAGGAAAAAAACAGGAACATCGAAGGAACGGGGCTTGGCATGAATATTACGATGTCTCTGCTAAAGATGATGGGCGGCGATATGAAGGTGGAAAGCGAATATCAAAAAGGCTCCACTTTTACCGTGATCATACCGCAAAAGATCGTAAGCGACGAGCCTTCCGGAAGCTTTGAGGAAATCCGGGAGAAAAACACCCGGTATAATGGCGGAAAGCAAAGCAGCTTTATGGCTCCAAAAGGCCGCGTGCTCGTGGTGGATGACAATACGATGAACCTGACCGTGTTTAAGGCGTTGTTAAAGCGGACAAAATTGCAGGTTACGACGGCGGAATCGGGAAAGCAATGCCTAAGATATGTAAAAAAGCAAAAATTCCACATAATCTTTATGGACCATATGATGCCGGAGATGGATGGCATCGAAACGCTGCATGAGATCCAAAAGCTTGCAAAGCGCGTGGATTTTCCAAATAAAAACACGCCGGTCATCGCGCTTACGGCAAACGCCGTGGCAGGCGCAAAGGAGATGTATCTTGCGGAAGGCTTTTCGGAATTTCTGACAAAGCCGATCAACTCAGAGCTTATGGAACAAAAAATCTGCAAATACCTTCCAAAGGAGCTGATCCAGGAGGTGAAAGAAACAGAGAACGGGTCCGACGCAGACGGAGCCGGGGAATATGACCGCTATTTAGGACAGGGGGTTTGCGTCAGCAATGGACTAAAGCATTCCAAAGACGACATGGAAATCTATTTGGAGCTTGTAGGGATGTTTTTACGGGATAAAGATAAAATCAAGCAGCTGCGGCAGTATTTATCTGAGCATAATATGAAAGATTACGGGATTCAAGCGCACGCCCTAAAAGGAAATGCGCGCACCCTTGGCGCGGATAAGCTTGCGGACGTCGCATACGAGCATGAAATGCAAAGCAAGGCGGGGAGCGAAGATTATGTCGCCGCGCACTGGGAGGAGCTAGAGCAAGCATGGAATGCCACGCTGGAAGCGTTCCAGGAAATTTATGAAAACCACGCCCCTGCAAAGGAGGATACGGATGATACCGTTAACGGGCAGGAGCTTTCGCTGTCCCAGGAAATGCTTGATAAAGTAGCGGAGCTTATCGATGATTTTAAAACTCAGGAAGCGGTTTTACAGATAAAGGAATGGCAAAAAAGCCCTCTTAGGCCGGATATGAAGAAACGGCTTACGGACGCTTTAGCGGCGATCGAGGATGAGTATGACGAGGATAAGGCCATCGGGATTTTGAAAAATAATACGGAGGATGACAGATCATGACAGACAAAAAAAGTATTGTGGCTGTGGACGACAGCGGGATCATATTAAAGATGTTAGAAAAGCTTCTTAGCGAAGAATATGCCTATATCGGCTTTTCAAAAGGAATGCGCGCCCTTAAATATTTAAAGGAAGCGCGCACGCCGGATCTTATCATTTTAGACATCGACATGCCGATCATTGACGGCTATGAAATGCTTGAAATGATACGCAAAAAAGAGGAGCTAAAAGACGCGCCGGTTCTTTTTCTTACGTCAAATAAAGATAAGGAGCATGTCGTAAAGGCGATACAGGCTGGCGCCAACGACTATATCGTAAAGCCGATCGACGAGGAAGTGTTTATGGATAAGGTGCGCAAATTGTTGAAGGAAGAAAAATATAGCTGGGATAATGTGTAGGTTTTTTGTAAGAAGGAGCGGTTTGCGGGATTTTCTTATAAGCAACCTCCCAATGCGGGAATATTATCGGCGTGACAGGAAAGAAAACAGTTTAAAGCCGCTTTTTCCTGGGTATCTGTTTGTTTATTCTGATATGGGCAGGGAGGAGCTGCATGGGTTTTTGTTAGAGCACAGAGTAAAGGTCGCTTCGTTTTTAAGAGAGCTTGGAAGATCTGACCGTGATTTGCCAAAAGAGCGGCAGATGTTTTTGGGGGAGCATAGCGTGTATTGAGCGTGGGGCAAGATAAGTCTTGCGTATGGCGTAGCTATGCCTAAAATTTCGTAAGGTGACAATGATTAAATAAAGCGTGGGAAAAGTATGAAGCGTGGGGGTTTTTATCCCTGCGCTATTTTTGTTTTTAAAATAATGAAAAGGTGTTTGAACATGACGGAGCTTGCAGCGAAATGCATGAGGGAGGAGCCGAGATTTCGCGGCTTGAAGAAATTTCATAAAAATTTATGTTTGTCATCCCCAACTATGCATGGAGAGGAACTGGAATTTATAAACCAGGCGTTTCAGACAAATCAGATAATGAGCATAGGTGAAAATATAGACAGACTGGAGGATATCGTTTCGAAGTATGCTGGAGTCAGATATGCAGTGGCGTTAAACAGTGGGACTGCGGCTATCCATCTGGCGGTTAGGCTTGCTGCGGAAAAAATTTATGGGAGCGGCAGCGGGGTTTCCACGCCGGATGGCCTTGGAGTGGGCGGGAGCCTTTGTGGGAAAAGGGCATTCTGCCCGGCGCTTGCCCCTGCCGCGGCGGTAAAACCGATTGTCTATGAGGGCGGCGAGCCTGTTTTTATAGACGCATCGCCGGATGATTGGGGCATGGACCCGCAGGCGCTTGAAGCTGCGTTTGAAAAATATCCGGATGTCAAGCTTGTGGTATTTGAGCATCTTTACGGATTCCCGGGGCAGGTTGACGTGATTAAAAAAATATGTGAAAAACATGACGCGCTGCTTATTGAGGACGCGGCGGAAAGCCCGGCAGGACAAACGCATGAATGTTTATTCTCCTTATTATACTTTATTGTCAAGTCTTACAGACTTAATATCTGTTCCAAATACTTTCTGGCATTCATACTGATACAATAACGTTTCTTTTTCAGAGACATTTTCTTCCCCACATCAAAAAGTTTTAATATAGATAAACACCACTTGTTTATGATATTCAGATTCTGTGCCGCTGTTTTATCCAAAGTGGTGTTACTGTCCTCTTTAAATGTTACATCCAAATGCCAGTGCATTATTTCCACTGACCAGTGTTCCCTCGCTGTTCTTGCAAACAGATCTACATTTATAACCGATACTGCTTTGCAATTCTTTAAAAACCATGCGGAAACAATATGGTTTGCTTTCTAATCCTTGGATTTGCTGCCTCTCATGGTTTTTCCGTCAATACAGATGGTTTTTTTGAGCGCTTCCCCTTCATTGCTGTTTACAGTTTCATTCCATTTCTGATAAACATTCTGCATATATTCAGGCGCAATACTCCCCATAACCCTCTGCATTGTGTTATGTGAAGGGATGCCGTTTCCCAGTTCAATGTACTGCATGAGGAAGTCCAAACGTTCTCGTGTCGTCTTTGCTGGCAAAGCAGAAGGACACACCGACGGCGATGGTTGTGGACGCGATTGCCGCAGGGAGCATTATACCTCTTTACAACCAGGAGACTTTAAAGGAATATGATGACGCGCTGCATAGAGCAAAGTTTCCTTTTTCTGAAAGTTCGATTCAAAATATGCTTTTCATGATACGGGAAATGGGGATGGAAGTAAAAGAAGCGATGGCGCATATCTGATCACAGGCAATCTAAAGCATTTTCCTAAAAGGGAATATATTGTCACGCCCGCGGAAATGATGGCGATATTAAATTAAATCATGCTCGGTAAATAAAAACTTTAATATAGAAGCAGTAAAATAAAAAATTTCGTTTATTGCTTATCTATGGTGTAAAGCCGGTTTCACTGATCAGACCATACAGTCTGTCTTAGTGAAACCGGCTTTTTTGCGCTTAGAAATAAACTGCCGCATTTTTGCGTCTTTTTTATTTAGGCAGACACAAAACGGATGGTGGATTCTCTTGCGATAATGCGGGATTCCAGCTCATACATGCATGGCTCTGTGCCATTGTTGATCTGGTCCAGCAGGATTTCCACGGATTTTTTTCCGATCTCATCCAAAGGCTGCGCCAAAGCGGTGAGCTTGGGGCTGATTTCCTTGGCCAGCAGGGAATTGTCAAATCCGGCAATCGCGATATCCCCAGGGACGGCATAGCCTAATTCCCGAAAAGCGGTGATGGCTTCACAGGCCGTGATGTCGTCGTTAGCCAGATATGCCTCACAGTGCAGCCCAAAATCCGTCGCGTATTGCTTTACCAGCTTATAGACCAAACTTGCGTTCATATTTTTTGGCGCGGGGCATTCGATCACGTCGGTTAAATCAATCTGGCTTGCGGATAAATACTGCTGGAAGCCGGCGTATTTTAGGGCGGAGGTGGATTCTTTCGTAGGGCCGATATATCCGACCTTCTGAAAACCCATGTTCAGAAAGTGTTTGGCTATCTGCTGTCCGCCATTGTAATGGGAGATATATACGCTGCTGAATCCATCCATCCGCTTGGTGATCATGACTGCCGGAACCTGTAGGCGTTGATAGGCGGGCAGGCTTTGTTTTGTAGAAACCGGAACCGCGATAATGCCGTCCACTTTTCGCTGGCGCAGCTGGGCCAGAATATTTTTCTCTTTGTCCAGGCTGCGGTGCGTGTTGCAGATGATGATGCTGTATCCTTCATAAAATGCCTGGTTTTCTATGGATTCAATAATTTCGCTGAAAAAAGGGTAGGCGATCTCTGGGACCAGCAGGCCGATGATGTTCGTCCGGTTTCCAGCCAGGCTTTGGGCAATAAGATTTGGCTCGTAATCCAGCTCCTTTACCCAGTGGAGCACTTTTTGCCTTGTTTCTGGCTTGACAGAGGGGTGGTTCGAAAGGACTCTGGAAACGGTGACCCTGGAAACGCCCGCTTTGTCAGCAATGTCCTGCATACTGACCACGGCAATCTCTCCTTTCTTCCTTATATGAAAATATTTTATTCCAGACATTCGCGATTGTCAAGCTGAAACCTGTAGGCGATGATAGGCGGGCTAGTTTGGCGTTACTTTTCACGGGGTGGGGCGCTAACGTGTAAATCATCAATAATAGAGCGTTATCCGGCAGTTTGGTTTTGGGATAATTTGAAGGTTTATGTTGCCCGGACGCTGGAAGCAAACCGGGGGCCTGTCCGGATATTCCGGCTCCGGGATGTAAGAAGCCCTAAGCATTCTGTTTATAAGTTATCGATAC